>JAFBAO010000090.1 GCA_019247715.1 Caulobacteraceae bacterium | reverse complement strand
TGGCCTTCCCCACCCTGAACTCGGTGAGCTTCTGGCTGACCGCCACCGGGGCGCTCCTGACCAACCTGTCGCTGGTGATCGGCGAGTTCGCCCGCACCGGCTGGCTGCCGTTTCCGCCGCTGTCGGAGCGGGCTTACTCGCCGGGGGTCGGCGTCGACTACTACCTGTGGGTGCTGCAGATCTCCGGCGCCGGCACCGTGATCACCGGGATAAACTTCGTCACCACCATTCTGAAGCTGCGCGCGCCCGGCATGACCTACCTGCGCATGCCGATGTTCTGCTGGACGAGCCTAGCCTCCAGCCTGCTCATCGTCGCCGCCTTCCCGGTGCTCACCGCCACCCTGGCGATGCTGCAGCTGGACCGCTACCTCGGCTTCCACTTCTTCACCAACGAGGCCGGCGGGAACATGATGATGTTCATGAACCTGATCTGGGCCTGGGGCCATCCGGAGGTCTACATCCTGGTCCTGCCGGCGTTCGGAATCTACTCCGAGGTGGTTTCGACTTTCTCGGGAAAGCCGCTGTTCGGCTACCGGTCGATGGTGGCCGCCACCATGGCGATCTGCGTCATCTCCTTCATGGTCTGGCTGCACCACTTCTTCACCATGGGCGCCGGCGCGGACGTCAACGCCATCTTCGGCATCGCCAGCATGATCATCGCCATCCCCACCGGGGTGAAGATCTTCAACTGGCTCTTCACCATGTACGGGGGGAGCCTGCGCTTCACGACGCCGATGCTCTTCGCGATCGGCTTCATGATCACCTTCGTGATCGGCGGCATGACCGGGGTGCTGCTCGCCATTCCGCCGGCGGACTTCGTGCTGCACAATAGCGTCTTCCTGGTGGCGCACTTCCACAACGTGATTATCGGCGGCGTCCTCTTCGGCGCCTTCGCCGGCTACAACTACTGGTTCCCCAAGGCGTTCGGCTTCCGGCTCGAGGAGGGTTGGGGCAAGGCCTCCTTCTGGTGCTGGCTCATCGGTTTCTATCTCGCCTTCATGCCGCTCTACGCGCTGGGGCTGAGGGGCATGACGCGGCGCCTGCAGCACATCGACCGAGCCGACTGGGCGCCCTGGCTCTACGTCGCCGAGGCGGGCGCGATCGTGATCATGGCCGGCATCGCCTGCCAGGTGGTCCAGCTGGTGGTCAGCATCCGGCGCCGTGCGGCGCTGTGCGATGTCACCGGCGATCCCTGGGACGGGCGCTCGCTCGAGTGGGCCACCGCCTCGCCGCCGCCGGCTTTCAACTTCGCGGCGCTCCCCGACGTGCATGGCCTCGACGCCTACTGGAACATCAAGGCGGGCGCCCGCCAGCAGGCGGTGCAGCAGCCCGAGCCTCGCTACCAGCCCATCGAAACGCCCAGGAGCAGCGCGACCGGCTTCGTCACCGCCTTCTTCGCCACCTTCTTCGGCTTCGCGCTGATCTGGCACATCTGGTGGCTGGCCGCGCTTTCGGCCCTCGGCGCGTTCGCCACCTTCGTCGTCTTCGCCTGGCGCGACCGGACCTGGGACGAGATCTCCGCCGAGGAGGTGGCCCGGATCGACCGCGCCCACCAGGCCGCGCGCCAGCGGTCCCTCGCCGAGGCGCCGGCGCGATGACCGTCGCCGAGCGCGCCGCATTCCCTGACGATCCCCACCACGTCGGTCACGGCGCTCAAGCCGAGGCGCCCGGCCATGGGGCCGGCGGCCCGGCCGGCAAGCGGATCGTGGTCGGTTACGGGTTCTGGATCTTCCTCCTCAGCGACTTCGTGCTCTTCTCCTGCTTCTTCGCCGCCTATGCGGTCCTGAGGAACGCCAGCGCCGGCGGGCCGACCGAGAGCCGCCTCTTCGACCTCACCACCGTCGCCGCGGAGACCGCCTGCCTGCTCATCTCGAGCTTCTTCGGCGGACTGGCGAGCCTCGCCGCCGGCGCGCGGCAGATGCTCTGGTTCCAGGCGATGATGGGCGTGACCTTCCTGTTCGGGGCCGGCTTCGTCGCCCTGGAGGCCAGCGAGTTCGCGAGGTTCATCGGCCTGGGCGCCGCCCCTCAGCGCAGCGCCTTCCTCTCGGCCTTCTTCAGCCTGGTGGGCTGCCACGGAATTCACGTCAGCTGCGGGCTGCTCTGGCTGCTGACCATGATGGCCCAGGTTCTCGCCAAGGGCTTCCGCCCCGACATCCTGCGCCGGATCCTCTGCTTCACCCTCTTCTGGCACGCCCTCGACATCGTCTGGGTGGGCATCTTCACCGTCGTCTATCTGACGGGAGTAGCGCCATGACCGAGACTTTCGACCACGAGCACGGGAGCGGCGAAGACACGGCCCCGGGCGATGAACGGCTGGACGGCAGCGGCGTCGCGCAAGGGATCCGCGGCTACCTCATGGGCCTGCTGCTGGCCGCCGGCCTCACCGCCGCCTCCTTCTACCTGGCGCAAAGCCCCTGGATCTGGCCGCACGGCGTGCCCGCGGCGCTGACGGCGCTGGCGATCGGGCAGATGGGCGTGCACTTGGTGTTCTTCCTGCACCTCACCACGGGGCCCGACAACACCAACAACGTGCTCGCGCTGGCCTTCGGCGTGCTGATCGTCGGCCTCATCATCGGGGGCACGGTCTGGATCATGTACAACATGAATCACAACATGGCGCCGATGGCCCACATGACCGGGCCGAGCGGATAGCGGGCGCACCCCAGGGGCGGACGCCGGCTGGGCGCTATTTGAACGCGAACTTGGGCGCCCGCTTCTCCCAGAAGGAGGCGCGCTTGTCGACGGCGTCCTCGGTCGACTGGGCGATGAAGACGGCCCTGGCCTCCAGCTCCATGGCGTGCTCGAGGCTGCCGGCGCTCTGGTTGAGCCACAGGGACTGTTTCGTGAGCCAGATGCCGATCGGGACGTTGACCGTTATCCGTTCGGCCAGCTCCAGCGCCGCGTCCATGAGCTCGGCGTCCGGCACGGCCCGCAGGACCAGTCCGATGCGCGCGGCCTCCTCGGCCGGCACCGGGCGGGCCGTCAGCAGCAGTTCGGCGGCGCGCTGGGTTCCGATGGCTTTCTGCAGCATGTAGCTGAGGCCGAGCTCGCAGCCGGTCGCCGCGTTGTGCGTCGAGTTCACGAACTTGGCCGATTGGCCGGCGAGCGCCAGGTCGGCGGCGAGGGCCAGCGAATAGCCGATCCCGGCCGCAGCGCCGTTCACCGCGCAGACGACCGGTTGCGGCAAGCTCCGGATCAGGAGCGGAATCTGACCGAGCTGCGAGAGCGAGATCTTCGAACCGTAAGCCCGACCGTAGGCGGGATCGGCCCAGGGGCAGGGGCCGGCCTTGGCGTCGTGGCCGGCGCAGAAGCCCTTGCCGGCGCCGGTCACGATGATCACGCGGGTCCGCAGGTCGCGCCGGAACGACTGAAGCGTTTCGGTGAACTCCTCGTACATCTTCCAGGTGAAGGCGTTGAGCGCCTCGGGCCTGTTGAGCGTGATCGTCTTCACGCCGGCCCGCGGTTCATCCAGGAGGATGTGCTCCATCGGCATTCAGTCCTTGAACCAGTTCGCCCGGATGACGCTGTCGCCGAAGGGGCCGTCGCGGTTGGTGAGCGCCTGCTTGAGCGTGCCCGTCGCCATGTCGGCCTTGAACTGGGTGCGGCGCGGGCCGTTCGTGAAGTGGGCGCGCGCGTCTAGCTCGGCCGAGAAGCGCTGCAGGGTCTTGGCGCCCTGCATCTCCATGGCGAAGTTCACCACCCGCTTGTAGGTGGAGAGCAGCTCCGCATCCACAAGGGCGATCCGCCGGGCGAGCGCGTAGGCTTCCTCCTCGAGCCGATCCGTGGGCGCCCAATCCAGCACCAGGCCGATCTTCGCCGCATCCTTGCCAAGGATGACGTCGCCGGTGAACAGCATGCGTTTCGCCCACTGGGGTCCCACGTGGTAGTACCACCAGTGGTTGGGCGGGTTGCCGTTGGCGCGGGTGGCGGGGAAGCCGATCCGCGCATCCTCGGCGGCGATGACGATGTCGCAGCCGAGGGCGATGTCGGTTCCGCCGGCCAGGCAGTTCCCATGCACCTTGGCGATGACCGGCTTGTGGAGGTCGAACATGGCCAGCGTGAAGCGCTGGCTGTATTCGAGGTTCCAGCAGTCGTCGTCCACCGTGCCGATGAGGCTTCGGTAGCTGGGTTCGTTCCTGCCCGGCGCCGGGTTCCCTTCGGCGGCGCGGCCGGCGTAGCTGGCCGCAAGGTCGTAGCCCGCGCAGAAGTCCTTGCCCGCCCCGTCGAGGAGGATGACGTTGACGTCAGTGAGCGCGTCCGCCTCGGTCAACGCCGCGTGAAGCTCCATGAGCAGCTCTCGGGAGAGGGCGTTGCGCCGCTCCGGCCGATTGAGCGTGATCCGCGCGACCGCGTCCCTGACCTCGAAGATGATGAAGTCCGTGGATGTGAGATAACGGCCCATTCAATCCTCCCGAGGCGCAGTGTGTGGATTTGAAGCTTGCTCAGCGCCCGCCGCACACACTGGCGATCTTCGGACTCGGGGCGCAAGCCCTCACGCAGCTTGCCTCAACGGGAAGAAGCGACGGCCGTTGTCGTGCATGATCCCGCGGATTTGCGCCGGCGACAGTCCCGCCAGCGCCTCGGCCACGAAGTCGCGCGGCGTCGGCACCCCCTCGGCGTGGGGATAGTCCGAGCCCATCAGGATGCAGTCCGCCGTGCCCAGTTGTTCGACGATCGTCTTCACGTCGTCTTCGGGATAGGCGACCGCGAAGCAGCTGCGCTTGAAGATGGTGCTGGGACGCTCCTTGAGCTGGCCGCAGGCCCAGTAGCCGTTCTTGGCCATGCCGCGCATCTTGTCCATCTTCTGAAGGAAGCGCGGCAGCCACTCCGCCCCGTTCTCCACCGTGCCCATCCGGATGTTGGGAAAACGCTCGAAGAAGTTGAGGTAGATGTAAGACGCGATGGTCATGGTCACGGGTATTTCGCTGTAGGTAAACATCCACTGCCATGCCGTCTGGCCGGTGCGGCGCGGCTGCATGGCCTTTTCGCCGAAGGCGTTGACGATCGGATGCATGAAGTTGGCTTCGGAGACGTGGAAGGTGACCACCACGCCCGCTTCGTTCAGCCGCGACCAGATCGGATCGAACATGGGGTCCGCGGGCGCCTTGCCGTGGGCGGGACCCATGGGCATGACCACCGCCCGGACGCCCTGCTTGATCAGCCATTCCGCCTCGCGGACCGATGACTCAAGGTCCCAGAGGGTGAGGAACGGGATCGCGCAAATTCTGCCCTTGTAGTCGAAGCCCCATTGTTCGGACAGAAACCGGTTGTAGGCATGCAGCACCGCATTGCCCGGAACCGGATCGTCGAAATATCCGATGGTCCCGATGAAGCTGCCGGGGAAGAGCAGGCAGGTCTCGACGCCGAACTCGTCCAGTTTTGCGATGCGCTTGTCCCGGTCGACCATGTCGGGGGTTGGCTTCGCCCAGCCGGCCTCGACGTTGGACTTGCCCTCCTTCATCGCCTTCAGCCAGTCTTTCAGGCGACCGGGCGGAGGGACGTGGCCCTCCGGGTTGACCTCCGAACTCTGCACGCGGCGGGGGCCGATGAAGAGGCCGTATTCCCCGTCCGGTCCATACCCCACGTGGGGCAGCCACTTTTCGTGCAGGGACTTCGGCAGGTATTCCTGGAAGAAGATGAAATCCTTCTCCTGGGCGTGGGTGTCGCCGTCGAAGATCGGGCCGTCATAGCGGGGCTTATCGAGCGTCTGCACGATGGGCCTCCTTCCATCTGAATTCGGGTCCAGCGTAGTTCAATGCCGATGGCGCGGCATTACAAATGCTGTTTGGAGAGGGAGTTGATGCCGTAGCGCGATTAACCCATGGCCGCCGCCGCCCCATCGGCCTACCATGGCGACATGGAACTGAGGCAGCTTCGCTATTTCCTCGCGGCCGCCGAGGAAGAGAACTTCAATCGCGCCGCCGCCCGGCTCAACGTCGCCCAGCCGGCTCTGTCGCGGCAGATCGCCAATCTCGAAGCAGAGCTGGGGCTTCGGCTTTTCGACCGCGTGCGCCGACGCGTGCGTCTGACACGCGCCGGGCGCGCCTACGCCGAGGAAGTGCGCCAGGTGATGCGCGATCTCGGGCGGGCGAACGAGGGGGTGAAGCGGTCCCCGACGCGGGAGACGGGCGCGCTTCGGCTGGCGGTCCACGATCCGGCCGCCCGTTCCGTCCAGGTCCTCGAGCTTCTGAACGCCTTTCGGGAGTCCCATCCCGAGGTCGAGGTGCGGCTGTTCGTGATGACCTCCGCCGATCAGCGCAAGTCGCTGCGCACCGGCGAGATCGACGCCGGCTTCTGCTACCGCGCCACCGAGCAGGCCGCCGATATCGACTATGTCGACCTGGTCACCAGCGATGTCGTCGCCGCCCTGCCGCCGGCGCACCCGCTGGCGCGCAAACCGACAATCATGTTGAGGGACTTGGCGGACGAGCGTTTCGTGTGGTGCGCCCACGCCCAGGCGCGGGGCTACTACGAGCGCCTCATCAGCGCCTTCCATGCGGGCGGGGTCGCGCCCAGCGTCTTCCAGGAGGCGACCAGCGAGATCGCCGTGCTCCACCTGGTGTGCGCCGGCTTTGGCGTGGGGCTCGTGTCCGACTTCGAATGCAGGCACGCTCCCAGCGAACTGGCGATCCGGCGCGTCGCCGACCTGTCGGCGCCGTTCCATCTCTCCCTGATCTCTCTGAGACGGGACCTCACCTCGGCGGTTCAGGAGCTCAAGAGCTTCATCAGCGAAGTTGCGGCGACCCCGGCGCCGTCGCAGGAGCTGACCTCGCCGGCCCACTGAGATCCGCCAGAGCGCCTTCCGCGGAAATGGAACCGCTCCTGCGCTCGAGGGGCGACGTTCAGGACTCTGCGACGGCGAAGTGCATGTATGGGACGACGCCGATCCGACCCGCGTAGCGGCTACTATAGTCGCGATAGAGCTCCTTGGCCGACCTGAGTGTCCTCACCTTCAGTCCGCGCGCTTCGATGTAGGCCTTCGCCTCGGCGAAGGGCAGGTCGAACACCGGCGGCTCTCCCTGCCGGTCCAGGACTTCCGAGTTCGGCGCGCGCACCCCATGCGCCTTGCTGCGCCCTTCGGTGAAGGAGAAGACGAAACGGCTGCCGGCGCCGGCGCGCAGCCTGACGAACTTGAAGATCTCGTCGACCGCTTCGGGCTGCAGGTAGCCCAGCAGGCCTTCGGCGAAGAAGATCGTCGTGAGAGCGGGATCGTAGCCGGCCCCCAGCAAGGCCTCGCCGAACGTCTGATGGTCGAAGTCCACGCCCAGCTCGCGGACGTGGGACAGATCGAGCGGCGCCTGGGCCAGCACGCGGGAGCGGAACTCCGACACCGGCGGGCGGTCGATTTCGAAGGTGACCGGCGTGAAGCCGGCGCGGGCCAGGCGGCAGCAGAGCGTGTCGCAGCCCGCCCCCATGACCACCAGCTGCTTCGCCCCCGTCTGCAACAGGGACTCGCGGGCCAGCGCCTCCATGAGCGGCTTGCGGTAGGAGGGCATGGTGACCGAGCCGCAAAGCACCGCCTCATGCGTCTGGATGAAGGCTTCGCGGGTCGCCCGGTCGTCATAGCGAGCGAGCAGGACCGGAGATTCGGGCGAGAACGCCTCGGCGAAATGGCGCGCGTAGGGATCGTTCAGGAGGGGACCGTAGAACGGGTCCTTGTCCAGGATGGCGCACACGCTGGAGAGCCAGGCGGCCGTGCCGGTCACCGGGCTGTCGTCGCTTTGGCCGATGCCACGCAAGATCATCGGGCTGCTCCTCGTCTCGGGCCTTGCCTCAGGCGACCATATGGTATGCGGAACGTCTAGCGAAGGGCGAGGCGCTTCCAAGAGAACCGGGGCGTCCGAAAACCTGGTCCGCGAGCGCCCGCCTCACGGGAGCTCCGTCTGCGCCCGCTCGACGTCACGCGGGAGGGTCAATGCGGCCAGCAGGTAGTGGAGAGCGCCCCAGGCGTTGAAGACCAGGATGACGACGAGGCCGATCCGGGTTCCGTGCGCCATCGAGGCCTTGCACGCCGCATCGATGGCCGCGCCGGCGCCCTCGGGGCCGATCCCGCCCGGGCAGGCGTGCACGAAGTCGCCGATCCCCCCGGCCGCGTTGAACGCGACCCCCGCGAAGTGGTCGATCAGAAAGCCGCAGAATGGGGGCCCGAAACCCTGGGCCAGGAAGGTCACCACGATGTTGGCCATGGCCGCGGCCGTGGCCCGCATCAGCGGACCCATGGTGTCCTGGAACACGGCGAAGGTCGGCGCGATGTACAGGTACTGGATAAGGCCGGCGGCAAAGAGCAGCGCCGCGGCGACCGCCCAGCCGTCGCTCGTGTAGGCGAGCATCATCAACGGCGTCGAGACCAGCAGGCCCACGGCCGGCAGGATGGTGTAGAAGCGCAGATTGCGCCGGGCGATCCAGTCGGCCAGCGCGCCTCCGGCCAGGGTGCCGGCGCCGTTGGAGACCCCCGCGATGAGGCCGAGCAGCAGGCCGGCCGACGCCAGGTCGAGGCCGTGGGCGCGGATGAAATAGGGGGCCTGGTACTGCATCGTCCCATAAGTGGCGAAGCCCACCAGGGTGATGCCGATCAGGGCGTTCAAGGTGCTCCAGGTCCCGAACAGGCGTCGCGCCACCGCGAGGATCGGAGGCGGCGCGCCCAGAGGCGCCGGCGCCGTCTCGGCCGCCTCGGCCTGGCTCCAGCCGCGCGGAGGCTCGCGCACCAGCCACTTGATGGCGGCCGCCGCCGCGACGCCCGGGAGCCCGACCAGCAGGAAGGCGGCGCGCCACGAGAGGTGCTGGGCGACCCACCCGCCAGCCGCGGCGCCGATCATCCCGCCTACGGATATGCCCACCCCATAGCGCCCGAGCGCGCCGGCGCGCTGCTTCGGCTTGAAATAGTCGCTGATCAGCGAGTGGGCCGGCGACGACAGGCCGGCCTCGCCCACCCCCACGAAGATGCGGAATGCGATCAGCATGGCGTAGTTGGCCGCCGCGCCGCATAGGGCGGTGCATCCCGACCAGAGCAACACCGCGACCGAGATGATGTTGACCCGGCTGCGCCGCTCGGCGAGCCGCGCGATCGGCAGGCCGGCCGCGGAATAGAGGACCACGAACGCGAGCCCGCCCAGGAGTCCGAGCTGGGCGTCCGAAAGCTTGAGGTCGACCTTGATGGCCTGGCCGATGACCGCGATGATCGTCCGGTCGATGAAGTTCAGGGCGTAGGCGAGCGCCAGCAGGGTGAGGACGAGGCTCTTGTATCCCTCGGAGAAGCGCGCCGCTTGCGGATCCCGCCCCGCGGGCGCGTCGGCCTTCACGATGGCCTCCGATCCGGATGGGCGGCTTGCGCCGGGCGTGCTCGCCGGCTGGCGGGGCCCGCCGCGGCCGGGCGGGCGCAGTCGGGCTTGGCGAGAGCTCGAGGTCCGCTTCCTGGCCGCATTCTATGCCGTGGTTCCCGCCCTTTTGGCATGCGCATATGGACAAAGGGGACGGCGCGCAAGCGTCATCTGGGCCCGCCTGGGCTTGCGCCGTCCGGGCTTCGGCAGACCGTGCGCGTCCGGCCGCGGCGACCTGGCGGACGGTCCTGTGGCCCTTTTCAGGCCTGAATGGGTATGCGAAATAGGCCACCTTGGCATTCGCCCGATGCGAGATTGATATGGCCGATCTGACCGAGTCCGGGACCCCGAGCGACTGGCATGTCCCGGCGCATGTCCCGCCCGAACTGGTCGTGGATTTCGACATGTTCGCGCCGCCCGGCGTCGAGGAGGATGTCCAGCTGGCCTGGCGGCGGCTTCACGACATCGCCCCTGACGTCTTCTGGACGCCGCGCAACGGCGGCCATTGGATCGCCACCCGGGCCGAGGACATCGAGACGATCCAGATCGACTACGACCGGTTCTCGCACCGCAACCACGTCATCCCGATGCAGCCCCGGCACTTTCCGAGCCTGCCGCTCGGGGTGGATCCGCCCCGACACGGACCTTACCGCAAGCTGATCGCCCGGGCCTTCCTGCCCAAGGAAGTCGACCGTCTCGAAAGGACGGTGAGGCAAGTCGCGCTCGGCCTGCTCGACAAGCTCGAACCCCGCGGCGAGTGCGAATTCATGGAGGATTTCGCGCGGGTGCTGCCGGTGACGGTGATCCTGGGCCTCCTGGGCCTCCCGCAGGAGGATCGTCCGCGGCTGATCCAGCTGGCCGAGATGATCGTCCGCACCCCGGGACTGGAGCGCCGGCTCGATGCGCAGGCGAAGATCCGCGAGTACCTCGGAGAATGGATTCCGCGCCGCCTGGCCGACCCGGGCGACGACCTCATCAGCTACGTGGTGACGTCCGAGTTCGATGGGCGGGCGATCAACGAAGACGAGATGTACAGCCTCTGCTCGATACTCCTCGTGGGCGGCCTCGACACCGTCGCCTCGATGATGGGCTTCATCTGCAAGTTCCTCGCAGAGCATCCCGAGCATCGGCGCCAGCTGGCGGACGAGCCCCAGCTCATGCGCAACGCCGTGGAGGAGCTGATCCGCCGGCACGGCGTCTCGAACACCGCCCGATACGTCACCCACGACTTCGAATTCGGCGGCGCGCCCTTGAAGGAAGGCGACCTGATCCAGATTCCCAATTCGCTGTTCGGCCTGGACGAGCGCAAGGTGGCGGACCCGCTGCGCGTGGATTTCCACCGCGACTTTCCCAGTCCGCATGCCGCGTTCGGCAACGGCGTCCACACCTGCCCGGGCGCGATCCTGGCCCGGCGCGAGATCAAGGTGTTCCTGGAGGAGTGGCTGAAGCGCATCCCCGACTTCCAGGTCAAGCCGGGGACCAAGCCGGTTCTCGTCACCGGACGCGTCAGCAGCGTGGTCCGGCTGGAACTTTCCTGGACGCCGACGGCGGCGTAGGCGACGAGCCCAGCGCGGCGCCGCTCCACCCCTCTAGAGGACTAGCGGCCGACGAATTTCGGCTGGCGCTTCTCGGCCATCGCCCGCACCCCTTCGCGGTGGTCTTCCGTGCGCATGGTCAGCTGCTCGTAAAGATGGCTGAGATCGAGCACGTCGAGGGCGCGCCGGCGCATGATCATGTTGAGGGAGACCTTGGTGGTGCGCATCGCATAGGGCGCCTTCGCCGCGAGCTTGGCCGCCAGCGCCAGGGTGAACGGGCGGAGCTCCTCGCGGGGCTTGGCGTGGTTGACCACCCCTAGCCTCGCGGCCTCCTCGCCGGTGATGACGTCGCCGGTCATCAGCAGCTCCTTGGCCCGGTTCATGCCGACCAGCATCGGCAGCAGCAGCACGCCGCCGTCCCCGGGCGTGACGCCGATGTTGATGTGGGTGTCGCCCAAAGTGGCGTCCGAGGCCGCCACCGTGATGTCGCTGGTGAGGGCGATGATCAGCCCCATGCCCATGGCCGGTCCGTTGATCATGGCGATGATCGGCTTTTCGACCTCCAGCATGTTGTCGATCAGCTTGGAGGCGCCCGGCCGGCCGCGGAGCGAGCGATATCGGGGCGGGCCAGCGTCGCCGGAGGGGCCGCGGGCCTTGTGGTCCATGCCCACGCAGAAGGCGCGGCCCTCCCCGGTGATGACGATCACCCGGCAGTCGGCGTCACGGTCGAGCATGTGCCAGATGCGTCCGATCTGGCGGTGGGTCTCCGGATCGACCGCGTTCAGCCGTTCCGGCCGGTTGATGGAGACCACGAAGATCTCGCCGTTTTCGCCCTCGCGCTCGACCTTGAGCGCCGGGAAAATCGAATAGTCGTCCATCGGCCTGTCCTCCGGCTGGCTGGAGCCTGCGTTTCTACCGCCCAGCGGACCGGGCGCAATAGTATGCGGTTTGTCGCCAGCGTGATTGACAAACCGGCGACGTTGGTCGAACCAGTCACGCCTGGGGACGGGTGAAACGCAAGGGTAGGACGGAGCATGGAAGACGGCAATCGCTCCCAGTCGATCGCCGAGCGGGTCGGCGAGGTCCTGCAGCTCTCCCCCCAGTCGGGCGCGGTCGAATTCCAGGGGGCGTGGACGAGCTGGAGCGAGCTGGCGCAGGCCGCCGCCGCGGTCGAGGCGGAGCTCGCGCGGCTCGGGATCGCCAAGGACGCCCCGATCGGCTGGGTGGCCCGCAACCGGCCGGCCTCGGTGGCGGGGTTCGTGGCGCTGCTGCGCGCCGGACGCCCGATCGCGCCCCTGCGCCCGAACCAGGCGCCGCAGGGGTTCTGCGAGGAGATCCGGGGCCAGAGGCTGAAGGCGATCGTCAGCAATGGCGACGACTGGGAGATTTCGGGTGTGGTCGAGGCGGCCCGTGACGCTGGAAGCGCAGGGGTCCGGATCGACGAAGCCGCCCCCGGGTTCCGCGTGGCCGGGGTCCCGGGCCTCAGCGCGGTGGGCGCCGGGCCTCATCGGGCCGACGCGCCGGGACTGGTGGTCGAACGGCTCTCCAGCGGCACCACCGGGGCGCCGAAACGGATTCCGGTCTACGCGGACAAGGTTCTGCCGACCCTGCAGCAGACCGAGGAAACCCAGTCGGCGAGCGCCGGCGAGCCGCTGCGGCTGAAGACCTCGCCGGCCATCATCCTGTCGCCCTTCACCCATGCTGGCGGCATCTTCGGCCTGCTGATGGCCATGTATCAGGCCCGGCCGATCATCCTGTTCGACAAGTTCGACGTGGGCCGCTGGGTCGAGGCGGTGCAGACCTATCGCCCCAAGTCCGCGAGCCTGGTGCCCGCCATGGTTCGCATGGTGCTGGACTCCGACACTCCCAAGGAGGCGCTCGCCAGCCTGAGGGCGGTCCGCAGCAGCACCGCCGCCCTGGACCCGGACGTGCAGGCGGCGTTCGAGGCGCGGTTCGGGGTGCCCATCCTCATCGATTTCGGCGCCGCCGAGTTCCTGGGTGGCGTGGCCGGCTGGTCCTTGCCCGAGTATCAAAAGTATGGGGAAAGCAAGCGCGGCAGCGTCGGCCGGGCGCGGCCGGACATCCAGCTTCGCATCGTCGACCTGGAGACGAAGGCGCCCCAGGCGGCAGGCGAGGTGGGCCAACTGGAGATCTTCTCCACGCGCTTCTCGCCTGACTGGATCCGCACCAACGATCTGGCCCGCATCGACGAGGACGGGTTCGTCTACATCCACGGCCGGGTGGACGACGCGATCAATCGCGGCGGCTTCAAGATCCTGCCCGACGAGATCGCCCCCATCATCCGGCAGTATCCCGGCGTGCGGGACGCGACGGTGGTCGGCTTTCCGGACGACCGCCTCGGACAGGTGCCCGTCGCCGTCATCGAGGCCCCCGGCGCGAGCCTGGACCCGGAGGGCATCCGCGCTTTTCTTAAGGAGCGCCTGGCGCCCTACCAGGTGCCGGTGGACTACAAGTTCGTGGACGCCCTGCCGCGCACCAACACCTTGAAGATCAGCCGTCCGGAGCTGAAGGCGATGCTCGGGCTGAGCTGAGGCCCTCGCGGCAGGCCGCGGCGGGCGACCCCGCCGGCCCCGCCGATCGTCTGGCTATGAGCCGCCGCCGGCGGCCTTTTCCGCGGCGACCCTGGCTTCGGCCGCCCGCAAGGACTCGATCCCGAAGGGCGGATCGGGCGGCACGCGCGCCACCTCGGTGATCCTGGCGAGGATCATGTAGCTGCCGACGGTGAAGATCGTCTCGACGAGCTCACGATTCGAGAAATGCTTGGCCGCTGCGGCGAAGGTCGCATCGTCCACCCGCACGTTCTTCACCACTTGGCGCACATAGGCGAGCAACGCCTTCTGACGCTCGCTAAACATCGGCCCCGAGAAGTCGCCGCGCCCGATGGCCTCGATCTGCTCGCGGCTGACGCCAAGCTCGGCGCCGATGACCTCGTGGTGAACCCACTGGTATTCGCCGCCTTCCAGGTGCAGCGCCGCCAGGACCGCGAGCTCCCGCTCCATGGGATCGAGGCTGAGGCGCGCGAAGATCGCCTCGGTGAAGAGGCTGTAGGACGGCATCACCGTCGGGGCGTGGGCCATCACCCGGCTGATGCCCGAGCGCCGCGCATGCGGATTGCTGGGCATCTGCTCGTCCGGAACGGGGGGGATGCGTTGCGCCATCGTCTCTGCCTTCCTCGATGCGGCGGATCAGGCCGCGGTGGCGGCGGCGCGGTCGAAAAGGTCGGCCTCGTCGAAGGCCTGCCGCACCGTCGCCGCATATTGGTCGAAGAGGCTGCGCATGCGCCCGTCGGTGACCACGATCGGGCGGTTCGCAACAACCGCCTCCACGGTCATGCGCGCGACCTCTTCAGGGCTGCGGCGGGCGTAGGCGATTCCCATGTCGAGGCTCTTGGCGGCGGCGGGCTTTTCGATCACGCGGTCCTCGGGACCTCCGAAACGCGCCGGCCGATAGGTGGGCGTGGCGAGGATGTTGGTCGCGACCCCGCCCGGGCAGAGCACCGTTGTCCCCACCCCGTGGTCCGCCAGCTCCTCGCGCAGGTTGAACATCAGCCCGATGATCCCCGCCTTGCTGGCCACGTAGGGGACGTGGAGCGAGACCCAGTTGGGAACCAGGCCCGCCATGGAGGCGGTGGCCGCGATATGGCCGTCCTGGGCCGCGATCATGCCCGGGAGCACCGCCCGGATACAGTTGAAGACGCCGTAGTAGTTGACGGTGACGATCCAGTCCAAGTCCGCGTCGCTGACCTCGGCCAGCGCCTCGAAGCTGGTGACCCCGGCGTTGGCGAAGAGGAGCCGCACCGGCCCCAGGGCCTCGGCCACCGTCGCGGCCATGCGCCCCACCTCCGCCCGGTCCGAGACGTCGCACGCGGCGCCCAGCGCCCTGACGCCCCTCTCGCGGGCCTCGCGCGCCGTAGCTTCGGCGCTCTTGGCGTCGATGTCGGAGACCGCCACATGCATGCCGCGGGCGGCGAGCTCGAGCGCGGTCGCCCGGCCGATGCCGCTGCCCGCGCCCGTCACCAGGGCGATCTTTCCGGCCAGATCTTTCATGGCGAGCCCCCTCGTCGCTCAGTTCTGCGGGATCGAGTCGAAGAACGCGCGGCCCTCCGGCGCCAGATGGAAGTATTCCAGATGATGGCCGAGATAGCGGCGGGCGTCCGCGTACATGAAGCTGAGGCCCACCGGCGAGCGGGCGTCGGCGACGATCGGCAGGCCCAGCGCCTTCAGCTGCTCGCGAACCCGGGCGTAGGCCGTCTCGTCCGCGGTCAGGAAGGCCAGATGGTGAAAGCGCGTGGTTTCGCCGGGCGCCGGCAGAGCGCAGTCGTAGAAGGTGGGGAGGTCCGGATTGGGCTCGATCAGCTCGAGCATCACCCGGCCGGTCCAGGCGAGGGCCATGTTGCGGATCGGTGAGGCCGGGGTGGCGGCCCCGCGCCGCTCGAAGAACCGGGTGACCCCGTAGACGTCGGAGAAGCGCCGCATCGCCTTGTCGATGTCGCGGGTGACGTAGGCGCGCTGCATGAAGCCCCCGAACATCGGCGTGTTCCTGGCCTCGGGAGATAGATTGTCGGGGATGTCCCACTCGGGCGTGCGACGGCCCTTGCGATAGCTGAATTCCAGGAAGTGGCCGAAATCCGGTCGGGCGTCGACGAACCAGAACCGCTGGTTCGGGTTGGGTTGTCCGCCGGCGGGGACGGGCAGGGCGTTGGCCTCCACGAAGTCGTCGACCATCCGACACTCGTCTTCCTCGCAAAGGCCGTGACTGGCGTGGTGGAAGACGGCCGAACCGACAGGCGTCTCGGAAGGGACCGCGAAAATACCCGGCGCGGCGGGATTGGGCTCGATGAGCTCCAGCATGAAGCCGTCCACGTAGGAAAGCGCCATCCGCCGGATCGCCCGGCCGTCGGCCGATTGGTCGCGCAGGTAGAAGCGCTCGACTCCGAACCGCTCCTGGAAGGCGGTCACGCCGGCGTCCAGGTCGGGCGTCACGTAGCTGATCTGATGGGTCAGCGGGAACAGTGTCATGCGCGCGGTCACGGTTCCTCCCTGTTTTCTCGGAACGGCTTGACGGCAGCTATTTAGCAGGCGGAATTATCGTTCGAACAGGGGCGACGGCGAGAAACAGACATGCCGCCTCAAAGGTCGCGAGAGCCTCACCGCAGCCGCGGGCCGCTTTGCGCGGGGCGTCGAGCCCGGCCGGGATTTCGTCGACACGCCGAACGTCTAGCCCTCGACCGCGACCACCGCCGGCAGCCGCTTCACGTGCTCCTCGGCCACCACCTGCTGAAGCTCGAAGACGTTCCCGAAGGGATCGCGGCCGTAGACCGTCTTCACTCCATAGACGGCCATCACGTCGCAGTGGAACTCGATCCCCGCCTTCTTGAGCCGCTCGCAGACCGCGTCGGTGTCCGAGACGTCGAAAGCGAGATGGGTGTAGCCGTAGTTGTTGACCGGGCGCTGCGGGTCGAGCGGATCGGGCGCGGGCGATTTGAACTCGAAGATCTCCAGGTAGGCGTTGCCGGCGGCCAGATGCAGGATCCGACCGGAGGTGCCGGTCAGCCGGGTGATCCGGTCGAGCACCTCGCCGCCCATCGGCCCCCTGCGCAGTTCCTTGAGGCCGAGCAAGTCCACGAAGAAGGCGCGCGCCGCATCGATGTCGGGCACCGACATGCCGATATGGTGAACGCCGTTGACCCAGGTCGTCGCCGCTTGCGTGCTCATGAGGCCGCACCTCCCACTGGAGTGGGAACGATAAGCAAAGAGACGGCGCGGGTCACGAATTTCAACGTTGCGCGCGGGCGCAACCAACGGAGACGGGAGGCTTGCCCATGCTGACCTTGACCAACGCGCGAATTTTCGACGGGACGGGGATGGCGCCCCACCGCCGGTCGGTGACCATCGATGGCGACCGCATCGCGGCGGTGGGCGAAGGCGCTCCGCTGAGCGGCGAGGTCATCGACGTCGCCGGAATGACCGTGGCGCCGGGCTTGATCTGCTGTCACCTGCACGCCGACAACTTCAAGAGCGGACGCACCGATCCCCTGGGCGCCGAATGGCCGCCCGGCATGCTGATGGCGATCGGGGTGCGGACCTGCCGGGTGCTGCTGGAGACCGGGTTCACCGGATTTGTCGGCGCCGCCTGCTCGAACGACATCGACGCGCAGCTGAAGATGGCCATCGCCGAAGGCATCGTGCCGGGGCCCCGGATCCGGCCCTGCGGCCACCACATCGGCACCACCGCCGACGCCAACGACGGCATGATCGGCAAATGGTGGCAGGAGCTGGCCCATCCCGGCACAGACCTGTTCGCCGACGGCCCCGACGCCATCCGCCGCCTGGTGCGGCTGGAGATCCGCAACGGGGTGGAGATCGTCAAGGTCTTCTTCAGCTCCGGCCACGGCGTGACGGGCCCCACGGCCCGGAACATGGCGCGCGACGAGATCGAGGCGCTGGTCCAGGCCGCCCACGAGCGCGGCGCGAAGGTCAGGGCGCACGTCTGCCACAAGGAGCTGATCCTCGAGGCGATCGAGCTCGGCATCGAGGTGATCGACCACGGCGACGAGGTGGACGAGGCCTGCATCGAAGCGATGGCCACGGCCGGGACCTTCTGGGTGCCCAGCCTGGCGTTCCTCGAAGCGGCCCAGAGGATCAACTATCCTGATCCGGGTGACGCCATGGCCCGGGCGCGCGCCAGCGTGCGGCGGATGCTGCCGCTGGCTCAGAAGGCCGGCGTGCGCATGTTGCTGGGCGACGACTACGGCGGCGGCCGGATGCTGCGCCATGACGTGGGCGCCTACGCCGGCGAGCTGGCCATGTACGGCGCCGTCGACGGCCTTTCGGGCGCCGACGTCCTCGGCTGGGCGACCCGCAACGCCGGCCAGCTGCTGGTCGACCGGCCCGATCGTGTCGGGGTGATCGAGAAGGGCGCGCTCGCCGACCTGATCGTGGTCGACGGGGATCCGGTGGCGGACCTGACCTTGCTGCAGCGCCCGGATGAAACCCTGCGGGCGGTGATCCGCGACGGCCGCTTCGTGATCGATCGGCTGCCCCGCGCCACCCGCGCCGGCGGGGCGAGGCAGGCCGAACTGGCGGCGGGCGGCTAGGTCCCGCCTTCGTCGCCTAACCCGCGGGGTTCCCCGCCTGGGCGGCCCGATAAGCGGTGCGCCGCTGGGCGCCTGCGGTCGGCGCCGGCATCTCCTGAGGGATCTCCGGGATCGGCTGGCCCCGGCGTTCGAGCTCCTGCTTCAGCCGTCCCATCAGCCTGGCGCGGGTGTCCTCGCCGGGCGTCCAAAGCTCCTGCAGATCGACCACCATGGGGAGGATCGGCAGGGTCCGCTCGACCGCCAGCTTCATCGTCCGCCCCTCGCCGCTCGCCACCCCGACGAAGGTCGCGCGGCCCTCGAACGACAACGTCGCCTTTCCGCCGCGCTTCCAGGGCGCGCCGGAGGGCGCTCGGAATGCGAAGCCCTCCTCGGTGCGGGCGATGTCCTCGACCCGGAAGGGGAGGGGGAAGCCCTCGTCGTCCACGAGGGTCAGATGGGCCGGCATGCCGCTCGCCATCGCCGTGGCGGCGAGCTCCGGCCAAGGCGGCTGCGGCCATTCGGGCCCGGCGCTGACCTTGCCGGGGGGCGACGGGTCGGAGGCAGGGAAGCTCGTTCCATCGGGCGCCCGCCACACCTCGGGGGGGCGGTCCATCTGGCTTTGGTCGGTCCACCACATGACCCGCACCGGCTTCACCGCGACGATGATCCGGCTCCAGTACCAGACCGCCTGACGGGCGACCGACCAGGGTACGATCACCGCGCCGCCGCTGGCGGTCTCGGCGATGTAGCGCAGGGCGTTCGCCTGGATGTCGGCGTCCCTGACCGCCGCCATGCCCGCGATGGAGACGGTGGGCGCGCCGGGGCCCCGTCCCTCGATCAGCAGCCCGACCTTCGGGTTCCGGCGCGCCCTTTCGGCCTTGGCCGGGTAGGCGAGACCGGTGGCCAGGTCGATGCTGGAGAGATCCTCGGTGGGGAAATAGAGCACCGGCGTGTCGATCGGCGTCTGCGCCGCGCTTAGGGTCGCGAACTCGAGCACCGTCGCGGATCGAATGAGTTCGACGACCTTTTCGGGCAGCTCCGACAGGCGGCTCATGAGCTCCTCCCTGAATGCGCCGGGCTTCGGCCGGGGCATCTTGCCCCACGCGGCCCGGCCCGAGAAGCGCCCTTGACAGCAAACCTTGCGCGCAATTGAAGTGCGGACGGCGACAGGCCCCGGGCGGCAGGCGCCCGGCGATAATGAATTAGTTGGCTTAATAGCAAGCGCGGTCTCGCACCGCCGGCATGCGGAGGCGCCCAATGAGCGTAGCAACGTCCACGACCAACCTGGGAATCGAGCCGGCAGTCCTGACCGAGATCTACCGCCAGATGTCGCGCATGCGCGCGGTGGACCGGGCGATCCAGCGGGGCCTTTCGAGCGGCCAGTTCCAGTTCAGCTATTGGCCCATGACCGGCCAGGAAGCCATCCCCGCGGTCCTTTCGACCCTGACCGACTCCAAGGACTACATGGTCACCATCTACCGCGGCATTCACGACCAGATCGCCAAGGGTGTGCCGCTCAAGGGCCTGTTCGCCGAGGCGCTCGGCCGCACCACCGGCATCAACAAGGGCAAGGGCGGCTCGCCCCACATCTCCGATCCCGGCTCGGGGTCGATGCTGACCACCGCCATCGTCGGGGCCGGCGCGCCGATCGCCAACGGGCTCGCCCTGGCGGCCCAGATGCGCAAGGAGAAGCGGATCACCGTGGTCAACTTCGGCGACGGGGCGACCAGCATCGGGGCGGTGCACGAGGCCATGAACCTCGCCGGCATCTGGAAGCTGCCGGTCATATTCCTCTGCCAGAACAATCAGATCGGCGAGTACACGCCGCCCGCCGAATACACCGCCAGCAAGGACTTCGCCTCGCGCGCCGCGGGCTACGGCTTCGAGGGCTGCCGGCTGGACGGCAACGATCCGATCGGCTTCCACCGCGAGATGAAGCGCATCGTCGCCGCCGTGCGGGGCGGGGGCGGCCCCGTGTTCGTGGAGGCGGTGACGCAAAGGCTGGGCCGGCACGCCGGCGTCGGTGACACCCCGCACCTCTCGAAGGAGGCGCTGGCGGCCGCCAAGCTCGACTGGCCGGTCCCGAAGACCCGCGCCCTGCTGCTGGAGGCGGGGGTGTGCGCCGAAGCCGAGCTCGCGGCGATGGAAGCAGCCGCCACCGCCGAGGTCGAGGAGGCGGTGGCCTTCGCGGTCGCCAGCCCCGCGACGCCGGCCGAGGAGACCTTCATCGACGTCTACGGCGATCCCACCGTGCTGCCGCGCCGGGGCGTCTATCCCGTCCGCGAGGCGGAGCGCCCGGTAGACGGGCCGGGCCGCAACATCGCCACCTTCGAAGCGGTCTGCGAGGCCCAGGACCAGGCGATGGCCGCTGATCCGGAAGTCTTCATCCTTGGCGAAGACATCGGCGATCCGCCCGGCGGCGTGTTCAAGACCTCGGACGGGCTGGAAACCAAGTACGGGCGCGAGCGGGTGCGCCCCACCCCGATCGCCGAGCAGGCCATCATCGGCGCGGCGGCCGGCGCCTCGCTGGTAGGCATGCGCCCGGTGGCCGAGCTGATGTTCTCGGACTTCACCGCCGTCTGCCTGGACCAGATCGTCAACCACGTGGCCAAGCAGCGCTTCATGTCGGGCGGCCTGACCCACATGCCGCTGACGATTCGGATCATGGTCGGCGGCGGGATCGGCGGTTTCGGCGCCCAGCACTCGCAGTCGCTCGAGGCCTGGCTGCTGCACACGCCCGGGCTCAAGGTGGTCTATCCAAGCACGCCCTTCGAGGCGAAGGGCCTCTTGACCAGCTGCATCTTCGACGAAGACCCCTGCGTGCACCTGGAGTCCATGAAGGTGCGGCTGTTCAAGGGGGAGGTGCCGAGCGCCTCCTACCGGATCCCGCTCGGCGTGGCCAAGGTGAAGCGGCCCGGGACCGACCTCAGCATCGTCACCTACGGCTGGCACGTGGCTGAATCCCTCGCCGCCGCGGAGGTCCTGGACAAGGAGGGCGTCAGCGTCGAGGTGGTCGATCTCCGCTCGCTGGTGCCGGTCGACTATCACCGGGTGCTGGATTCGGTGAAGAAGACCCGCCGGGCGCTGGTGGTCCATGCGGCCACGGAGTTCTGCGGGTTCGGCGGCGAGGTCGCCTCGACCATCGGCGAGGAGCTGTTCTCGGTCCTGAAGGGCCCGGTATCCCGTCTCGGCGCCGACTACGCCCCGATCGGTTACTCCGGCGAGATCGAGGGCGCGCAGATACCGGCCTCCGGGCAGATCGTCGCCCGCGTCCGCGAGATGCTCAAGGGCTGAGCGACGCGCCA
This sequence comes from Caulobacteraceae bacterium, assembly GCA_019247715.1. GTDB lineage: Bacteria > Pseudomonadota > Alphaproteobacteria > Caulobacterales > Caulobacteraceae > Acaudatibacter. Next base: position 107,309 of record JAFBAO010000090.1, on the reverse strand, counting down.
GCGCCCTGATGCCGCACGTCCAGGGAGGAGGGACCAATGGGAGGAAGGCTCGAGGGCCAGAAGGTGGTCGTGGTCGGCGGAACCTCCGGCATCGGCTTGCGCGCTCTCTATCTCGCCGCCGAGGCGGGCGCCCGGGGACTGGGGATCAGCCGGTCCGAGGCGAAGGTCGAGCAGGCGCGCGCCCGCGCCAAGGCCAAGGGCCTCGCCGACAAGCTCAGCTTCGCCGTGGGCGACGGGGAGGACCTGGACTCCCTGCGCCGGGTGCTCACCGGATACGGGCCGTTCGACCACCTGGTGGTGTCGGTGTTGAGCCCGCACGCCAGCGCCATGGGGCCATACCGGAAGGTCAAGGCGAGCGGCCTGAAGGAGGGCCTCCACAAGTTCTGGGCCTGTTGCACCGGCCTCGATGCTTCCGAAGGGTTGTTGCGCGCCGACGGGTCGGTGACCTTCGTCAGCGGCTCGGACCAGAGGAAGGCCTGGCCGGGCATCGTCGCCCACGCCGTGGTCGGGGGGGCCTTGAACGCTCTCGTGCGCACCCTGGCCGTGGAGCTCGCGCCGATGCGCATCAACGTGATCTGTCCCGGGCCCACGGTGGACGGCGAATATGACGCGCAGGACCGTCCCGACCGGATCACGTCGATGGAGCCCTGGGGAAAGCGGTTTCCGCTGCAGCGGGTCGGTCAGTCGCTCGAAGTGGCGGAGGGGATCTTCTTTCTGATGTCCAACGGCTACGTCACCGGAACCCTGCTGGACGTGGACGGCGGAGCCTCGGTCTAAGGCGCAGAGGAAGATGTCATGATCCCCCCGATGTTCGACATGACGGGGCGCGTCGCCCTGGTGACCGGTTCGACCAAGGGCATCGGCCGCTCGATCGCCGAGCAGTTCGTCCAGCACGGCGCCAAGGTCACCGTGACCTCCCGGCGCCCCGAGGACTGTCGCGCGCTGGCCGAGCATCTCAACGAGACGGCGGGGCGGGAGGTCGCCTGGCACTACGCCTTCGACTTCACCAAGCTCGAGGAGGTGCACGCGCTCGTCGACGCCGCCGTGGCGCGCTGGGGCAAGCTCGACACCCTGGTGGGCAACGCCTACGTCACCGCGATCGGCAAGGAGGAGTCCCTCGATCCGAAGGTGTTCGCCCAGACGCTGCGGATCAACGTCGTGCACAACGCCCAGCTGGCCGCGCGCGCCCTGCCGGCGCTGAAGATGGGCGGGGACAGCGCGGTGGTCTTCGTCGGCTCCGCCTCGGGCCTTGCGCCTTCACCGTCGGTCGCGGCCTATGGGGTGTCGAAGCGGGCCCTGCTCCATATGATGCAGGATCTCGCCGTCGAGTGGGGCCAGTACGGCATCCGGGTGAACGCGGTCGTGCCGGGCCTGACGCGCACGCCGGGCGCCGAGGTCTTCATGGGGGACATGGGCGAGGCCGAGAACGTCGAGAGGCTGGCGACCTGGCCTCTGCGCCGGGTGGGGCAGCCGGAAGAGCTGGCGGCGAACTGCGTGTTCATGTGCTCGCCGGCGAGCCGGTTCACCACCGGCTGCATCCTGGTCAGCGATGGCGGGCGCACCTTGATGGCCAATCTGGCGAGCGGCTCGCGGGTCAAGGCGCCGGACTGACCCGTTCGTCAGGTTGCCGAAGCTCAGTCTTCCACGGTCTCGACGGTGATCGCGCTTTCCGGGCAGGCCCTGGCGCCGCGGCGCGCCAGTTCGGCCAGGCCGCCCTCGACCAGTGTTTCCGTCATGTTGTTGTATCCGTCGGCGTCGAGCTTGTAGACGAGGTGAGCGACCACCGCGCATCGCCCCTGGCCGATGCACGCCTCCTTGTTCACGCGGATCCTGACGGGTTTGTCGACTGGGTCCTGGGCCATCGTCACCGGTTCGGTCGATTGTTCACTGCCGGGAGGCTAAGCCCCCTCCAGCGCCTCGCGTCAAGGACCGGTGTCGAAACGGTGAGCGGAACTCGGCAAGGGCCGGCGCTATTCGATCTTGCCGATCAGGTCGCCCACTTCATAGGTCTCGTCGGGGGCCGCGATGATCCGCAACACGCCCGAGGTCGGCGCCTCGATCTCGTTGACGGTCTTGTCGGTCTCGAGCGAGTAGATGACGGCGCCTTCCTTGACGGCGTCCCCGTCAGAGGCCAGCCATTCGACCAGCTTGCCTTCGGTCATGCCCATGCCGATCTTGGGGATACGAAGCTCTGTCGCCATTTCCGTCTCGACCTGCGTGATCTTCGAAGGCGCGGGGCGCGGTCTTGATCCTGCGTCCCTGCAGCCCTTCGCCGTGAGGGTTCATTCAGCTTGCGATTTCCTACCGTCGAGAAGAGTCGCGGTCAATTCCGCAACCCGCTCCCACGGCGCCGGTTGCCTAGGCGGCTGGATCAGGCTTCGAGGGGCATGGCGTAGAAGCGCCGGCCCATCTCCTGGTAGTCCGCCATGGCGCGCCTGGCCCCGCCGGCGTCGCCGGCGACCACCGCCTGGGCGACCTTGAACTGTTGGCGAAGCAGGCTGAGCGTCTCGGAGGGCGCCAGGCTGTCGATGTAGTCGTCGGCCATGAACCGGGTCAGGATCGCCACGAACAGGGCGACCACGCGGTTGGTCGACAGCCCGGTGAGCTTCCGGTTGAAATCGCGCCGCGCCTCTTCGATCTCGCCGACCTTGAGACTGGGCGCCGCCGCAGCCTGAGCCAGCAACGCCTCCTTGCTTTCCCGGTCGGAGCTGAGAGCGGCCATCGGGGCGACGTTCTCCAGCAGGTGGCTCCAGACGTCGACCAGGTCGGACCTGGTGAACCGGACATGGTGCAGATAGGCCGCCGCGGAAGCGATGGTGTGCTCCGGGTCGGGTTTGCCGACGATCAAACCCCCGCGTTGGCCGCGCTTCGAGCGGATGATCGCATGCACCTCGAGGGTCCGGATCGCCTGCCGAAGGACCCAGCGGCTCACGCCGTACCTTTGGAGCAGCTCCGTTTCGTCCCCGAGCTTGCGGCCCAGCGGCCAGCCGAGCCGGGCGATATCGTCCCTTATCCGCTGGGCGGTCACTTCGGCCAGCTTGGCGGGGTTTTCATCCCAGAGCTGTTCGCCCGCCGCTTCGGTGGGGGCGATGGCGTGACCTTCGTCGATCAGGCGCTGGACGCCCGCGCGGCGCGTGGTGAGGTCCATGCGCGCGACGCCCTGGGCGACGGCGCAGTCGCCGACCGCGATGGCCTCGACGATCTTGCCGAGGTCCTGGCGAATTTGCTGGGCGTCGCCGAAGTTGACCGGCAAGGTCTGGATCCGTACGTGCCAGCCCAGGATCCTCACCAGCACCCGCAGGAAGAGGGCGAGGGCGGGGTTCCCGGTCGAGTCCGCGATCGCGATCCGAACGGCCAGGCAGCGGCGCAGATACTCGAGCGGGTCTTCCGCCTCGTCGATTCTGGCCAGGCGGTCGCGCAGGGCGGCCACCCCCTCGGGGCTGATGTGGCGGGCGGCCACGCCGCAGGCGTGAACCTCGATGATGCGCCAGGCCTCGAACTGCTCGTCGATCGAGACGTCGGAGAGCTCGAGATAGGTGGAGATGGTGTGCGAGAGGGCGGTGGCGGCCGGGGCGGTGATCGTCAGACCGCCCCGGGGCCCGCGTTTCATCACGGCGACGCCATGCCGCTCCACCTGCCGGACCGCCTCCGCCAGCGTCGCGCGGCTGACCTTGTACTTCGCCATCAGCTCCGACTCGGTCCCCAGCAACTGTCCGACGGGCCAGTCGCGGCGGCTGATATCGGAGATGATCTCCTGAGCGATGCGCTGGCTGAGTTTGGCCGGAACAGCCGCGATTGTGGTCTTGGCCTTCTTGGGCGAGGGCGCGATGGTTTTGGACACCGTTTTCAACGTGTGCTTTCCGCCTGGCCCAAGAATATAATATTAGTATTCGACGAGGTCTTACGTGAGAGTCCCATCGACCTGGCGCGACAGGAAACGCATAGCAGGAATCTAAAGGCTATATAAGTCAGGCGTAAGCCGGTCAATCGCAAGCCGTGGCGCGGGCATTGACAGGGGGCTGCTGAGCCGTCCATCAATTATTTTTAGTGCGCTGTACGGGCGCGCGGGTCGCGACGCGACACCGCAGGTTGCACCCGCGGTGGCCGGGGGCAAGGGAGGTTCCAATGTCAGAGGAACTCATCGTCAGGGACAGCGATGGCGTGCTGATCCTCACCATGAACCGGCCCGATCGCCTGAACGCGCTGAACCGCTCGCTTCATCACGACCTCAACGAGGCCCTGGCCAGCGCCGCCAGCCGCCGGGATGTGGGATGCGTGGTGCTGACCGGCGCGGGACGGGGCTTCTGCGCCGGCGGCGATCTCAAGAACATAGCCGAGCGGTTGGCGCCGTCATCGGACCCCGCGCCCTCGCCGGTAAGCTCGCTCGAGCGGCGCATCGACATGGTCCGTGACCACGTGGTCGGCTCCAAGCTGCTTCACGACATGGGCAAGCCTACCATCGCCATGATCAATGGCGCCTGCGCGGGGGCCGGTCTCAGCCTGGCCGGCGCCTGCGATCTGCGCTTCGCCGCGGAATCGGCCGTGTTCACCGCGGCCTTCACCAAGGTGGGGCTCTCCGGCGATTCCGGCGGGAGCTGGTTCTGGACGCGGATCCTGGGCACCGCCAAAGCGCGCCGGCTCTATCTGCTCAGCGAACGGTTCGATGCGAAGTCCGCGCTGGACTTCGGCCTGGTGCACGAGGTCTGGCCCGACGCCGAGCTCGAATCCCGCACCATGGAGATCGCCCGCCGGCTCGCCGACGGACCGCGGACCGCCCAACGCTTCTGCAAGGAAGTCTTGAACGCGGCCGAGGACGGGGCGCTGGAACAGGTGCTGGACCTGGAGGCGATGGCGATGGCCTTCTGCGACGCGGCTCTCAAGGAGACCGCCCGGGCGAAGGCGAAGGCCGAGAGGGACGTCTGATGGATCTCGGGTTCGAGGCCGAACATCGGCTCTTCCGTGAAGAGGTCCGCGAGTGGCTGGGCGCCAATGTGCCGGCCGAGCCCAGGCCGCATGACGGGCCGGCGACCCGGGACTACGACTGCGCCTGGCAGCGCAAGCAGTACGACGGGGGCTGGGCCGGGCATCTCCTGGCCCAAGGCGTACGGCGGGCAGGGGCTTCCCCTGATCCAGCAGCTGATCTGGCACGAGGAGTACGCGCGCGCCAAGGCCCCGCCCGCCGGATGCTTCTTCGTCGCCCTCAATCACGGCGGGCCGACGCTGATCGCGCGCGGCGACGAATACCACAAGAGCGAGTTCCTCCCGAGGATCCTCACGGGCGAGACGCCCTGGTGCCAAGGGTTTTCGGAGCCGGGCTCGGGGTCCGACCTCGCCTCGCTCAGCACCCGCGCGGAAGTCGACGGCGACCATCTGGTGGTTAACGGCTCGAAGATCTGGACCAGCGGCGCGCAGCACGCGGTCTATCAGGAGCTTCTGGTGCGCACCAACCCGGAGGCGCCCCGCCACCGGGGGATCACCTGGGTGGTCGGCGACATGCGGCTGCCGGGGGTCGAGATCCGGCCGATCCGGGCCATGGACGGCGCCGAGCACTTCGCTCAGGTGTTCTACGACAACGTGCGCATCCCGCTACGCAACGTGGTCGGCGAGATCGACGACGGCTGGAGCGTGGCGATGGCGACGCTCGGCTTCGAGCGCGGCACTGCCTCCATCGCCGACCAGATCGAGCTGTCGCGGGTGGTGGAGGAGCTGATCGATCTCGCCAAGGCGCTGCCCGCTCCGGACGGGCGCCGGCGCGCCATCGAGGACGACAGCGTCGCGGCCGACCTGGCGGCGATGCGCGCGGAGGTCGCGACCCTGCGCAGCATGAGCTATCTCGCCATCTCCAAGGCGCTGCGCGATCCGGTTCCGGGACCGGACGCGACCATCATCGCGGTCTACCAGACGGAGCTGCGACAGCGTGTCTTCCGCGGCGCGATGGATCTGCTGGGCGGGGCCGGCCTCGAGCTCAACCAGGCCAACGATCAGTGGCTGACGCGGTATCTGACCTCCTACTCGAAATCGATTTCGGGCGGCACATCGGAGATCCGTCGCAACATCATCGGCGAGCGAGTGCTCGGCCTGCCGCGCTGAAGCAGGCCCTTCCGCGCGGCGCTGAGCTGCGGGGCCTTGTCAACCGGACTTGGCGGCGCCGGAGACCAGGGCGCCCAGTTGCTCGGCGAGCTCGGGCTTCTTGATCTTCCCCGAGCCGGTCACCGGCAGCTCGTCCTCGGTCATGAAGAAGATCCGCTTGGGAACCTTGTAGGAGGAGAGCTGGCCCTTGAGGCGCTGGAGGAGCGTGGCCTCGTCGATGTTGGCCGAACCGCGGGGCGTCACCGCGGCGACCAGCAGGCTGTCGCCGTCGCCGATCGGGAGCCCGACCACGGCGGAGCGCTCGATCTCGTCCATGGCGTCCAGCACCGCCTCCACCTCCAGCGGCGCCACATTGGCCCCGTGAACCTTGACCATCTCGCGGGCGCGGCCGGTGAAATAGAGATAGCCATCCTCGTCGAGGGTGCAGAGGTCGCCCGTCGGGTAGAGGCCCTCCTCGTCGAAGACGGTCTGGCGCTCGCGCTTGTAGAGTCCGTCCATGAGCGAATAGCCCCGGACGAGCAGCTCGCCGAGCTCGCCCGGGGGAAGGGCCCGGCGTGTCTGCGGGTCGACGATGCGCTGGACGACGCCCGGCACCACCCGGCCGATGGCTCCCTGCTTCTGCGCCGGGATCAGCGCGGGCGCAGGCTCGGCGGTATGGGAGCCCAAGGTCTCGGTCATTCCGAAGTTCTTCGGGATGAGGGCGTTGGGGAAGGGCAGCGCGCGCCCTGCGACCAGGCGGCCGAGGCGCGGGTTGCGGAAGGCGTAGCCCGCCCCTTGCGCTTCAGCCACTCCGGAGCAGTCGTTGGCGATGCGCAAGATGCGGTAGCGGCGATCGGCGAAGGCCGCATCGGCGTCGATGCCCGCCATCCAGGCGGCGGTTCCGGTGAGGGCGGTGAGCCCGTCCTCCTCGATGAGCCGGCGCACTTCGGCGGGGGTGTCCGGGTCGACGTAGATCAGGCATCCGCCGTTGTGGAGGCTGTGGAAGAGGGTGGCCGACAGCCCCGCCACCCAGAAGAACGGCCGGACCGACCCGATTCGGTCGCCCTCTCCCAGCGGCCAGTAGTCGGCAGCCATCTGATAGCTGTGCCGCACGAGAGGCCCGTGATTGTGGACCACGCCCTTGGGCTCGGCGGTGCTGCCGGAGGTGTAGATGATGCAGGCGTGATCGGCGGGGGTGACGCTGGCTTCCACCGCGGCCAGGATCCGATCGTCGAAGCGGGGCTCGTTCGCGGCGGCCTCGACGAGCGCGGCTGGCGCCGTGGCCCAGCCGGCCTCCACGTCTCCCCAGACCAGGATCGAACGGAGGTGGGGCGCGTCCTGCAGCACCAAGCGGTCGCGGCCCTGGCCGCGCAGGTCGGGAAAGGCGCGTTCCAGACGCTCGATGTAGTCATGCCGAAGGTAACGGGGCGCGATGACCAGGGCGCCGAGGTCCGCGTGGCCGATGACGTAGCGCATCTCCGGCGCCTGATAGAGCGTGCTCATCGGGATCACGATGGCGCCGATGCGGGCGGCCGCCACGAAAACCGCGGCCCAGTCCGGCGAATTCGGCATCATCAGGCCGATGCGGCTGCCCTTCCCGAGCCCCCGAGCCAGCAGGCCCTTGGCCAGAGCGGCCGACTCCCGCTCCAGCCCGGCGAAGGTCACCCGCCGATCGCCGCGGACGAGCGCCTCCCTGTCGCCATGGCGCTCAGCCAAGTAGCGGATCATGTTCGGGATCGTCGGGGCGTAAGGAGGTCCGGTCATTCAGCGCCATGTCCCTGCTGCGGCGGCGGGCGCCGGCCGGATGTGCCTATCGATGAGGGGCGCAGGCTTCGCCGCTCGTCCCGCCGTCGGTCGCTTGTTGATGAAATAGTAGGCTGCTATCGTCAATCTACTCAACGAGAAAGGCGTCGGCCCGCGGGGGCGGCGAATGAGATGGCCTCTCCGGATTCCGCCTCCGTCGGGTTTGCCGCGCCGCCCGCCTCGCTGCGCTCCCCCCGAACCCCCGAAGAAGTCACCGCCGAATGGCTGACCGAGGCGCTCGATCGGGGCGCGCCGGGCGCCATCGTCCACCGGGTGGAGCTGCTGGAGCAGATTCACGGCGCATCGAGCAAGCTTAGGCTGCGCCTCCACCTCAACAACGTGGCCGAGAGCGCCGGCGTCACGCGCCAGGTGATCCTCAAGGCCGGGTTCGAGAACCACAGTCCAGGCCTCGAGGTGATGCACCGGAACGAGGTGAACGCCTATCGATATCTGGCCCCCAGCGCCGACGTGCCCACCGCGGCCTGTTTCTTCGCCGACTACGATGCGAGCGGGCGCGCGGTGGTCATCCTGGAGGACCTCAGCCTCAGGAACGTCGAGTTCCTCAGTCTCCAGCGGCCGATCGGCTACGACCTCGCGGCGAAATTCCTCAATCATCTGGCGAAGCTGCACGCCAGGTGGTGGAATGCGCCCGACCTCGCGGTTCAAAGCTGGGTCATTCCTTCGCACGGGGAGCATCGGCGCGCGCGGGTCGAGCAGATCCTGGCGCCGGCCTCGTTCGAGGCGTTCGTCAACGCCCCCCGAGGGGCGGCGACCCCGAAGGCGCTCAAGGACCGGGAGCTCATCTGGCGGTGCTTCTTCAAGCTCGGCGAATACTACAGCCGGGCGCCGCAGGTGATCGCCCACGGCGACATGCACCTCGGCAACCTGTTCGTGGATGCCCACGGCGAACCCGGCGTTCTGGATTGGCAGCCGCGCCTCGCCACCTGGTCGAACGACGTCACCTATTTCCTCGTCTGCGCGCTGGACCTACCGGACCGCCGTCGCTGGGAACAACCCCTGCTCAATCACTACCTGGAGCGGCTCGGCGCCCTCGGCGTGGACGCCCCCAGCTTCGACGAGGCGTGGCTCGCGCATCGCCGGGACGTGATGTGGGGATTCTACGTCTGGCTCTTCAACGGCTTCACCTACCAGACCGAGGCCAACAACACGGCCGCCTGCGCGCGCTTTGCGACCGCGATGATCGATCACGACACCGTTTCGCTGCTGGCCTGAGCGACGATTCCGGCTCCGACCCCGCGCGCGCCGAACCGTATGCGCAATCGCCCGCTGACGCCGCTTTCCTTGTTGGTCGTGTCTCGACGCCCTGGTAGGCACTTCTCGGGCTGCGGGCCGCTGGCTCAGTCGAGGAGGAGCGAATGGACCCCGTCGATCGGCTATTGAGCATCGAGGCGATCAAGCGCCTGAAGGCGCGCTATTTGCGGCTCGTGAACCTGAAGCAATGGGACGAGTGGCTCGACACCATGACCGAGGACTGCGAGATGATTCTCGGGGCCCGCCCTCAGGACACCCTCAAGGGGCGCGAGGCGATCTTCGCGGCCCTCCGCACGGCCCTGGCGCACGAAGACGCCTTCCATCAGTGCCATAACCCCGAGATCGAGGTGATCTCGGAGGCCGACGCGCGGGGGGTCTGGAGCCTGCACGGCGGCTTGGTGTCGACGCCGGAGAGCCAACCGCTGCACGAGTCCTTCGCCTACTACGAGGACGAATATCGCCGCGGCGCCGACGGGGCCTGGCGCGTCAGCCGGATGGTGCTGAAGCCCTGGATCCGGATCGTGCACGACGAGAGGGCCAAACCCCTGGGAGAAGGGCCGTCCAGAGATGGCTGAGAGTGGGGGCCGACCTGTGAGTGAGGCCGTTGAGGCGGATTTCGTGATCGTTGGAAGCGGGGTCGGGGCCCTCTGCGCGGCGCTTGTCCAGCACGATCTCGGCAAGAGGCCTCTCATCCTCGAGAAGACCGACAAGTTCGGCGGCTCGACCGCCATGGGCGGCGGGATCATGTGGATACCGGCCAGCGGTCCGCAACTGGCCGCCGGGGTTCCGGATTCCTTCGAGAAGGGACGTCAGTACATGAACGCCCTGATCGGCGCCGCCCCGGGTTCCAGTCCCGCGCGGAAGGAGGCGTACCTGCGCACCGGACCGCGGCTGATCGAATATCTGCAGTCCAAGGGCGTTCCGTTCGAATTCTGCGACGGCTGGTCGGACTACCACGACGAGCTTCCCGGCGGCATGCCGCGCGGCCGTTCGGTTTCCGCCAAGATGTTCGACGTGCGCCGGCTGGGCGCCTGGGCGCCCCTGATGCGCCGCGGCGCGCCCGTCCCGCTGCGCGCCACGGAAATCCGGACCTTCCTGCTGGCGGGCCGGACCTTCGCGGGCAAGCGCACCGCCGCCCGGGTCGCGGCGCGGGTCGCGTTCATGAAGGCGACCGGCAAGGAGTTCGTCACCAGCGGCGCCGCCCTGCAGGCGCGCCTGGCGCGCAAGCTTCTCGACCGCGGCGTCGAACTGCAGCTGAACAGCCCGGTCGTCGATCTGGTCGAGGAAGGCGGTCGGATCGTCGGCGTGGTGGCCGAGTGCGATGGGCGATCCACCGTGATCCGCAGCCGCGGCGGGGTCTTGATCGCCGCCGGCGGTTTTGCGCGCAACCCCTTGATGCGCCGGCAATACGGCCCCCAACCCTCGTCCATCGAGTGGACCAACGCCAATCCCGGCGACACGGGCGAGATGATCGAGTGCGCCCGCCGCCGCGGCGCGGGCCTGGCGCAGATGGAGGAGGCGATCTGGCTGCTGAGCTCGCTCCCGCCGGGGGCGGCAAAGCCGTTCTCCCATGCCATCGAGCTCGCCAAGCCGCATTCCATGGTGGTGAACGCCGCGGGCGAACGCTTCATGGACGAGGCAGGCTCCTACATGGAGACCGGTCAGCGGGTCTACGCGCAGGGCGCGGTCCCTTGCTGGGCGATCCTGGAGAGCCGCCACCGGCAAAGGTATTTCTGGGGCCGGGTGGCGCCGGGGATGACGCCGTCGGCGTGGCTCTCCAGCGGCTACATGAAGAAGGCCGATACGCTCGAAGATCTCGCGCGGCAGTGCGGCGTCGACCCGGCCGGGCTTCGCCGATCGGTGGAGCGGTTCAACGCCGCGGCCGCAACCGGCCTCGACCCCGATTTCCGCCGCGGCGGCCGCGCCTACGACCGCTTCTACGGGGACCCCACGCACCGCCCAAACCCCTGCCTGGGGTCAATCGAAAAGGCGCCGTTCTATGCCGTGGCCCTCTATCCGGGGGATGTCGGAACCTTCGGCGGCATCATGACGGACGAGCACGCCAGGGTGATCCGCGACGACGGCTCCGTCATCGCGGGCCTCTACGCCACGGGCAACTCCACGGCCTCGGTCATGGGGCGCAAATACCCGGGCGCCGGCGCCAGCGTGGGCGCCTCGGCGGTCTGGGGCTATGTCGCCGCCCGCCACGCGGCCGGCGCGGCGGGGGACGCCTAGGGTAGTCTCCGCTTGTGGAGCGCCCGTTCCACCCCTTTTGGATCCCCGGCGATCTCCGGCGTTTGAGGCAGGCGAGGCTTCTCTTGCTCCAATAGGTATGCGAAATCGTCGCGGGCGCGCCAATGTCCGGCCGTCGGCTCCGGCGCCCCACCTGCCGTCGCATACCGCCTGCGCCGGATTTCGTGAGCGGGTTCTTCTGGAGTCGGGAAGGGAGAGTTTCGCGTGGATCTGGGTCTGGCCGGGCGCAAGGCGCTGGTGACTGGCGGCTCGCAAGGGATCGGGCGCGGCTGCGGCCTGGCCCTCGCCCAGGAGGGCTGCGAGGTGGCGCTCGTCTCGCGCACCCTGGCCGACCTCGAGCGGGCCCGCGAGGAAATCGTGGGTCGGACGGGCGCGAAAGTGCGGGTGAGCGCCCGCGACCTCTCCGACCCTGCGCAGGTCGACGCGCTGGCGGCTGAGTTCCCCGACATCGACATCCTGGTCAACAACGCCGGCTCCATTCCGGCCGGTCCGATCGAGTCGCTGGACGATGCGGCGTGGCGCGAAGGCTGGCAGCTGAAGGTGTTCGGCTACATCCACATGACCCGGCGCTTCCTCGCTCCGATGAAGGCCCGGCGCTCCGGGGTGATCATCAACGTGATCGGCAACCGGCTCCAGAACCCCAACTACATCGCCGGCGAGACCGGCAACATGGCGCTGGCCAACTTCACGGTCACGCTGGGGGCCGAGACGCCGGACTGGAATGTGCGGGTGGTGGGCCTCGACCCTGGCCCGATCGCCACGGAGCGTCTGCTGAGCGGCCTGCGCAAGGCGGCCAAGGCGGCCTGGGGCGACGAGGAGCGGTATGTGGACCTCGTCGGCTCGATGCCCTTCGGCCGGGCCGGGCGCGTGGAGGAGGTGGCCGCCACGGTCGCCTTCCTGGCCTCGGACCTGGCCGGCTACATCACCGGCTGCATGGTCACGGTGGATGGGGGTGTAGGGAACAGGTCGAGGGCGGGCCACGTGTCTCCCAAGGGCGCGTCCGGGCCTGCGCGGTAGAGGGATCAGGCTATGCTCGAGAAGCTGCGACTGGACCGGCGAACGGTCATCCTCATGGGGGCCGCCGGCGGCAACATGGGAACGGCCACGGCCAAGGCGCTGTGCGAGGCCGGCGCTGCGGTGGTGGGCGTCGACCTGACGGAGCAGGCGCTGGGCGAGACGGCGGTGCTCTGCAAGGGGCTGGACGGGCGTTTTCTCGGGGTGGCCGCCGACGTGCGCCAGGAGGCCGACATCGATCGGGTGCTGGCGACCGCCATCGCGGAATTCGGGGGCGCCGACGGCCTGGTGAACCTGGTGGGCGGAACCCAGCCCGGGCAATGGTGGCCCATGGAGGAGATGCCCAACGAGGTCTGGGAGGCCACGCTGGCGCTCAACCTCACCTACGTCTTCAAGACCTGCCGGGCGGTCGGGCGCCACATGATCGAGACCGGACGTCCGGGCAGCATGGTCAACTTCGCCTCGGTGAGCGGCCATGCGAGCGCGCCCTATCACGGCTGCTACGGGGCCGCGAAGGCGGCGGTGATGTCGCTCACCAAGACCATGGCCGTGGAGTGGGGGCCCCACAACATCCGGGTCAACTGCCTTTCTCCGAGCGGCTCGCGCGGGCCGCGCAACGCCCGGATCCGGAGCGAAACGAGCCCTCCGCGCAAATCGCCCGCCGCCTTGCCGCGCGCGGCCAGCGCCGACGATTTCGCCGCCGCCTGCCTCTATCTGTTGTCGGACCTTTCGGCCTGGATCACCGGCGCGGTCTTGAGCGCCGACGGGGGGATGACGGCGCAAAGCCCGCTGGGCGACACGAGCTTCTTCGCCGATCACGTCAAACGGTGAGCGGCTTTGGCCGAGATGGTCGCAGATTGGCGGGGGCGGGCCTAGAATAGCCATGGGCCGCCGAGCGCCCCCCCCCGGATGACGAGCTGACAGCATTTAGGAAGACAAGACCCATGTGGACGCCCGAACAGGAAGAGATCGCCCGCACCGTCCGCCGGTTGTTCAAGGACCGCTCGGCAGCCCGCAAACCGCTGGAGGGCGGGCCGGCCGTCGACCCGGCGCTCTGGGGACAATTGGCCGAGCTCGGCCTCACCGGCGTCTCCCTTCCGGAGGCGGTGGGCGGCAGCGGTCTCGGCCTCGCCGAGGAATGCGTGGCGGCCGAGGCGCTCGGCGCCTGGGTCGCGCCAGTTCCGGTGGTCTCGACCTACCTTGCCGGCCACATCCTGGCCGGCGGGGCTGGAGAGGCGGCGGCGCGGGTCGGCGCCCAGCTGGCTTCGGGCGAGAAGGTGGTGGGCGCCGGCCTCTCGTCCGAGACCGGAGTCCCACAAAATCTCAAGGTGGAGGACGGGCGGCTCTCGGGCGAGGTCGACTACGCCTTCGAGGCGGCGGCGCACGACGTGTGGCTGGCGCCGGCGGACGGCGCCTGGTGGGCGGTGGACCTCGCGGGCGCCGGGGTCGAGCGCACCGAGATCGCCAGCCTCGATCCTACCCGGCGCATGGCCAAGCTCGTCTTCGCCGGCGCGCCGGCCGAGAAGGTCGGCGCGCTCGATTTCGGCAAGGCGCTGGCGCTCGCCCAGACCCTGATCGCGGCCGAAGCGCTGGGCTGCGCCCAGACGGCGCTGGACATGGCCTCGGACTACGCCAAGGAGCGCAAGCAGTTCGGCCAGCCGATCGGCCGTTTCCAGGCCATCAAGCACAAGCTGGCCGACATGCTGGTGAAGACCGAGGCCGCCCGCTCGGCGCTGTGGGGGGCGCTGCGCTCGGTCCGCGACGGCGATCCCGACCCGATGGCGGCGGTGCTGGCCAAGTCGGAAGCCACCGGGGCGGCGGCGTTCGTCGCCGCCGAGGCGACCCAGGTGTTCGCCGCCATGGCGATCACCTGGGAGTTCGACATGCATCTGCTGCTGCGGCGGGCCAAGCACTGTCAGCTCAGCCTTGGCTCGCCCGACGAGCACCTCAGAACCATCAGCGCCACGCTCCTGGAGGGCGAATCCGGCGGCCGCTCCGCCCGCGAGGGCGGCGACCTCGACCTCGGCTTCGTTCCGAGCCCCGAGGACGAGGCGTTCATCCAACCCTTGCGCGACTGGCTGGACGCCTATCTCACCCCGGAGAAGGCCGAGCAGATCCGCCGGGGGGGCCTCGCCGCCCGGCGCGAGTTCCAGGGCGCCATGGCCGACGCCGGCTGGGTGGGCATACACTGGCCCAAGGCCTGGGGCGGCCGCGACGCGACCTTGACCCAGCAGATCATGTTCTACGCCGAGATCACCGCCCGCGGCCTGCCGCTGTTGCCGGGCAACCGCGGCCTGATGCTGATCGGCCCGGCCCTGATCGCGCATGGCACCCCCGAGCAACAGGCGCTCATCGAGCCGACCCGGCGGGCGGACATCCTCTGGTCCGGCGGTTTCTCCGAACGGGGGGCGGGATCGGACCTGGCGGGCCTGCAGACCCGCGGCGTGGTGGACGGCGACGAGCTGGTGATCAACGGCCACAAGATCTGGACTAGCCACGCCCACTTCGCCGACTACCTCTACGTGCTGGTGCGCACCGACCCGGCGGCGCCCAAGCATCAGGGCATCAGCGTGGTCATCGTGCCGGCCAAGGCGCCGGGGGTGGAGATCCGGCCGCTGCGCCGGATCAGCGGCGACTTCGACTTCAACGAGATCTTCTTCGACAACGTGCGCGTGCCGCTCACCAACCTGATCGGGCCGATCAACAAGGGCTGGCAAACCAACCGCACCACCATGGTGGGCGAGCACCTGACCAACTTCCTGGGCGCCCAGGCGGCCCAGGCCACCAACATGCACCGGATCGTCAGAGCGCTGGCCAAGCGCGAGGCGCGCCTGGGGGTCGATCCGGATCTGCGGCGCCGGGTGGCCGAGGCCTGGTCGATCACCCAGGTGGTGAAGCTGCACGGCCTCAGGAACGTCGCCCGCTACACCGGGGGCGCCAAGCAGGGCGGCGAGGGCTCGATCCAGAAGCTGGCCGGCCAGGAGCAGGAGAAGCGCCTGGGCGAGCTGCTCGTGGACGTTCAGGGCGCCGCCGGCATGAAGGAGGCGCCGACCACCCGCGCCTATCTCGCCACCCGGGCTTCCACCATCGGCGGCGGCACCAGCGAGATCCACCGCAACAAGATGGCCGAGCGGATGCTGGGCATGCCGCGCGACCTTTGGGCGGACGACGAGGCCGGCGCGCGGTAGTGTCCCGAGTCCGAAGTTCGCCAGTGGATGGGATGGGCGCCGAGCGAACTTCGGACTCGACAAGGACACTAGCAAAACTTTGAATCGAGTGTGGTTTACGAATTTGACGTTCGCTTCAGCGCCCGCCCCATCAATCGAGCGAACTTCAAATTCACCACACTGGGTCAGACCTCCCAGACCAGCTCCAGTGAGACGATGGTGTTGGTCGAGCCGCTGACGCTCAAGGGGTGCGTCCCGGGCTTCACCTCGAAGTCCGGGATGCGGCTCAGCCACTCGCGCAGGAAGACCGTGATCTCCCGGCGCGCCAGAGTGGCGCCGGGGCAGGTGTGCACGCCGTTGCCGAAGGTGGCGTGGTAGATCGGCATCTCGCGGTCGAAATCCACCTCGAGGGGGCGTTCCACCTTCGCCTCGTCGAGCCCGGCGAAGACGTTGGGGATCAGGATCTGCTCGCCCTTCTTGAGCTGCACGCCCTTGTAGACGAGGTCGTGGGTGATCTCGCGGGCGGTGTTCGACAGGGCGTGACGCCGGATGAGCTCTTCGACGATGACCCGCATCCTGGCTGGGTCGTCGAGCCGTTCGCGGACCTTCCGGCGGTTGTGCGGATTGACGGCCAGATGGCGCGCGGCGAAGCCGATCATGCTGGCGACCGTGTCGAGGCCGCCGAACACCAGCAGGGAGCACACGCGCTGGGTCTCATCGAGAGTGATGGGGCGGCCGTTGATCTCGGCTCTGCAGATACGGCTGATGAGGTCGTCGCCCGGCTCGGCCGTTCGCTTGCGAATCCAGCCCCCGAGATATTCGCGCATCTTCTCCTGCGATTGCTGCCGCTTCTCGCGCGAGCCGCTGCGGGACAGCTGCTCGGACAAGGCCTGCAGCATGGGGCGGTCCTCCAGCGGCAGGTCGACCATCGACAGGAACACCACCACCGGCAGGATCCGCGCGAACTCGGTCATGAACTCGCACCCGCCGCGCGGCGCGAGCTGCTCGGCCAGTTCGCTGGCCACCGACTGCACGGTTCCCGTCAACCGGTTGACCGCCGCGGGCAGGAAGGCGGGCATGATGAGGGCCCGGAAGGGCGTGGAGACCGGCGGGTCGGCGCCGAGCGGCAGGGCCGGATTGGCAAGCTGATAATCCGACATGGGGATGTTCATCTTGCGATGCGAAAAGCGCTCGTAGTCGATCTGCACGTCCTCGACGTGTTCGGCCCGCGTCGCCACCCAGTGACCGCCATGGCGCGGCGTCCAGAAGATCGCGGCCGGCGCCCGGTCGCGCAGCCCGCGCCACATCGCCTGGACGTCCTCCTCCTCGGCCCGCAGCGAGTAGAGGTCGAAATCGTAGACCAGTTCCGGCGGCACGTGGTCCGGCCGGGGCGTCAATTCCATGGGTGGCTCCTCCCAAAGCGCGGCGAACGCGACTTCGCCCGCAGGCCGCGGCCTTCCGGCCCGGTTAGGGGGCGTGCCTCTTTAGAGTAGCCTATGAGTTCGACATGAACACCGAGGATGCGTGAACCGTCAGCGTCTCGCCGCGCGGGTTCGGGGGCCCGGGCCCCGCGGCTGCGTTGCATTTGGCGGCCCGTAATAGTATGCGGCTAGACGGCCGGCGCGGCGCCGGCAAGGCCGTTTGCGGCGCGCCGTATCGCCAAGCAAGGGTTGAAAGATGACCGACGCCCCGACGACGCGCGAAGTCCGCGATATCGACGCCAGCATCAGCGAGGCCGATATCGAGCGGGCCCGCAAGCAGATAGGCATCCCGCAGTTCAGCCCGAACAAGCCCTGGAACTATCACGCTGGCCGCGACAGCATGGAGCACTTCGCCTATGGAATGGTGGGCGACGACAATCCCCTGTATCGCGATCCGGAATACGCGAGGAAGACGCGCTGGCGGGCGCTGATCGGGCACCCGCTCTACGTGGGCACGATGGGTGAGAGGGAGGCGCCGCCCTATACCCCGGAGCTCAAGGCGCTTTTCCGCGGCCTTTTCCGCGGCGTCGGCAAGTACCACTCGGGCTCGGACTGGGAATTCTTCCGGCCCGTCTACGAAGGTGAACGGATATTTTCCGAATACATAACGAAGGACGTGCAGGTCAAACAATCCACGTTCAGCGGCGGGATCTCGGTTCTCGACACCTACCGTGAGACCTATTTCGACGTCGCCGGCATTCCGGTGGCCTACCACGACATCCTGTTCATCAACGCCGAGCGGAAGGGCTCCGCCAGCTCCGGGCGCTACAAGGACGTCAAACGCGCGACCTACACGCCCGACGACATCGCTCGCATCGAGGAGATCTACGCCGCCGAGACCCGCCGGGGACCTGAGGAGCGGCTCTGGGAGGATGTGGAGGTCGGGGAGTCGCTGGGACAGATCGCCAAGGGGCCGTTCACCATGGTCGACCTCCTGGGCCGCCACGTGGCGACGGGCATCGGGGCCATGTACCAGCACGGGCCGCTCAAGTACGCCCACCAGATGCGCAAGAAGATGCCGGCTTTCTACACCGCCGATGAATATGGCGTGCCGCAGGTCCAGCAGCGCGTGCACTGGGACGACGCGCGGGCCCGGGACCTCGGACTGCCCACCTCCTACGACTACGGCGCTATGCGCACCGCCTGGCAGGCCCACCTCATCACCAACTGGATGGGCGACGACGCCTGGATGTGGAAGTTCCACAGCGAGGTTCGGCTGTTCGCCTTCATGGGAGACACCCACATCGTCTCCGGGGAGGTGACCGCCAAGCGCGTGGAGGACGAGCACCACGTCGTCGACGTCGCCGTGCGCTGCGTCAATCAGCGGGGCGAGACCACCGCGCCGGGCCATGCCACGCTCATCCTGCCGTCGAGGGAATACGGGCCGGCGGTTCTGCCCACGCCCCCGGCGGACCTGCGTCGCCGGGGCGCGGCCCAGATGGCGGCCTATTCCCGACGCGAACGGGCCAAGGCGGCGGGGGGCTAGGGGCCCCGGCGGCCGCACTCGGCTCGCGCCGCTCATTACAGCGGCCGGAACAAGGAGATCGCCTTGAGGCCTGCGCGATTTTCCGCCGGCGCCCTGCTCGATGGGGCCAGGGCCGCCACCGGGTTGGAGGATTTCGGCGGGTTCGACCTCGTGGGTCCCTTGAGGCTGCTCTGCGACGCGCTCAACGAGGAGGCCGGCCTCAACGCCCAGGGGGAGCTCTTCGCGCGCGAGCGGCTCGCCACGGTTCTCGCAACGCGGCTGAAGGTCGTGGAGGATCGCAAGCGGGTCCCCGAGGTCGCCGAGCAGCAGATCGTCCGCCCCATCGTCATTCCGAGCCTGCCGCGCACCGGCACGACGATGCTCTTCAACCTGTTGGCCCAGGATCCGGACAACCGCGTGCCCCTCGGATGGGAGACCCTGCTATCCTCGCCGCCGCCGAGGACTGCTTCCTACGCAACCGACGAGCGGATCGCCGAGGCCCAGGCCCTGCTGGAGCGCTGGGGGCTGCGCCGGCCGGAGATCTTCGCCATCCATCCCCTGGGCGCCGACCTTGCCGAGGAGTGCCCGTTCCTCTGCGAACAGTGGATGGTCTACACGCCCTACAACGCCTTCTGGAACGTGCCGTCCTATGTCGCCGGGACGGCGGCGGTGAGCCGCGTGGCCGTCTTCCGGGAGCACCGCAAGCTGCTGCAGCATCTGCAGGTCCGCAAACCCGGCAAACGCTGGCTGCTCAAGGCCCCGGCGCATCTGGCGCATCTGCAGGAGCTGACCACGGTCTATCCGGATGCGGTCTTCGTGCAGACCCATCGCGACTTGCGTAAGATTCTGCCGTCCTACGCCAGTCTCTTCAACGCCTTGCGCAGCACCTTTTCGGACGATCCGAGGAATTTTGACGTTCAGGCGATGCTGGCCATGAACATCCCGGCGCTGGCGCATCGCCTGGAGCGCGCCGCCGAGTTTCGCAAGGACGCGCCCCAGACCTTCGTGGACGTCCTCTACGCGGATCTCGCCGCGAGCCCCCTGGAGGTGGTCCGCGCCATCTACGGGCGCCTGGACCTCGAGCTCACGAGCGCCACCGAGCGGCGCATGGCCGCCTGGCTGGCCGAAAACCGAAAGGGAAGCCACGGCGCCCCCGACTATTCGCTCGCCGCCGCCGGAATTTCCGACGATGCGGTGGAGGCGGCCTTCGGCGCCTACATGGACCGCTTCGCCATCCCGCGGGAACGATCCGCCTAGGGCCTGCTCAGACGCCGCGCGCCCACGGCAGCTCGGCCGCGGCGTCCTGGCCCGGCAGGGGATTGAGGCTCGCGTAGTCGAAGTGCGTCACCCCGACCATGCCGCCGTCGCACGGGATCACCCGCCCGGTGATGAAAGCGCTTTCGTCCGACGCCAGGAAGAGGGCGAGGCTCGCGATGTCGTCCGGGGTCCCCCGCTTCGGGGTGATCTGGGAGCGGTCGGCCACGGCGTAGGGCGAGTCGAGCTTCGCGTAGGGGTGGGCCTCTGCGCCCTTGCGGGGGATATTGCCGGGCGCGATGGCGTTGCAGCGGATCCCCTGACGCCCGTGCAGGACGGCCACCGTCATGGTGAGGTTGTTGATGGCAGCCTTGGCCATTCCGTACTGCGGCCGGTGCATGTCCCCGACCAGCGAGTTCACCGAGGAGGTGTTGAGGATCGAGCCGCCGCCGCCGCGGATCATGTGCGGGATGGCGAGCTTGCAGCCGAACGCGACGCCGATGATGTTGACGTCGAATTCGCGCCGCCAGTTGTCGGCGTCGAAGTCCAGCAAGGGGTGGCTGCCCCGGGGCGAGAAGGTCCGGAACACCGCATTGTTGTGCAGGACGTTCAGTGCGCCCCATGCCTGAACCACGGTCTCGAACATCTCGGCGATCTGCTGCTCCACGGAGACGTCGACCCCGAACGCCCGGGCCTCGCCGCCGTCGGCGGCGATCATCGCCACGGTCTCCTCTGCGCCGGCCAGGTTGACGTCCGCGACGCCCACGCGCGCACCCTCCCTGGCGAAGCGGCGCGCCACGCCGCGGCCGATGTTGGACCCCGCCCCGGTCACGATCGCGACCTTGCCTTCCAGTCTTCCGGCCATCTCTGCTCCTATCGTCCGCGGGCGCGCTTGCCCCGACGCCGGGCTTGGTCTTCAATCCGCGTCAGAAAACGCGGAGGCGCCGTCGGATGGCAAGATATCGACTGATCACCTTGGTCAACGCCAAGAATGGGCGGGAAGCGGAAATGAACGACTGGTACGACAACCAGCACGTTCCGGATCTGCTCACCATCCCGGGGGTGGTCGCGGCCCAGCGCTTCAAGGTCCGGAACGCTGTCGCGCCGGCCGAGCCGCTGTTCCGCTACATGAACGTCTTCGAAGTCGAGGCTGACGACCCCGTGGCCGTCCTGGCGGAGATCCGCAAGAGCGGGTTTCCCTTGGTGGACGCCTTCGAGCTGGTCTCGATGGCGATCTACGAGCCACATGCCGAACGGGTCACCGCCGGCTGAGCCGGCCGCGCAGCTCATGGCGTCATGTACTTGCCGCCGTCCACCATGACCGTCATCCCGGTCAGGTAGTCGGACTCGTCGCTGGCGAGGAAGACGGCGACCGGGCCGAGGTCCCTGAGCGGCCTGCCCACGCGCTTCAGCGGGATCATCGCCGCGCCCTGGGCGGCCTCCTCGGGGTGCTCCTGGGCGTGGGCGTCGTAGGCGTCGGTGACGATCGTTGGATTGATGACGTTCACGTTGATGCCGTACTGCCCCCACTCGCGGGCGGCGGTGCGGCTGAGCGCCCGGATGGCCTCCTTGGCGGCGTTGTAGGCCAAGGCGCCTTCGTACCCGAGCTGGCCCCAGCGCGAGCCGAGGTTGATGATCTTCCCCTTCCCGCGGGCCTTCATGAAGGGGAAGACCGCCTTCATCGCCCGGATGGAAGCGACCGGTCCGGTGTCCATCGCGAAGGTCCAGTGCCCTTCATCGTAGGTTTCGATCGGCTGCAGCACCGGCGTGCCGGCGGGCGCCTCGCGGGTCCCGTGGCCCTGGGCGTTGTTCACCAGGATGTCGACGCCGCCGTAGGCCGAGACCGCCGCGCTCACCATCCGCTCGATCTCGGCGCGCTCGGCGATGTCGCAGCAGACGGCGATGGCCTCTCCGCCGGCGTCGCGGATCTCCCGGGCGACCGCCTCGACCGTGGCCTCCGTGCGCGAAGCGCAGACCACCTTGGCGCCGGCGGCGCCGAAGGCGAGCGCGATGCCGCGGCCGATCCCCCGCCCGGCGCCGGTGACGATGGCGACCTTGTCCTTCAGTCGTTGATCGGCGTCTTGCTCTGCTGGGGTCATCGCGCGGCCCAGCCGCCGTCGACCGGGATGGTCAGCCCGGTGACGTCCGCCGCGTCGTCGCAGCACAGCCAGGCGAAGGCGGCCGCTTGGGCGGCGGGCGCAATCAAGCGGCCCATCGGATGGAAATCCCTCACGATCGTGGCGCGGGTCTCAGCCGCCATCTTGCCGGAGATCGCCGGCGAGCCGGTAAGACCCGGCGCAACCGCGCTGATGCGGATGTTCTGCTTGGCGTAGAGGATCGCCGCCATTTCGGTGAGGTGGATCACGCCGGCCTTCGCCGCGGTGTAGGCGGGCGAGGCGTACTGGGTCACCCGCATGCCGGCCATGGAGCTGGTGTTGGCGATGGCGCCGCCGCCGGTCTTCAGCATGGCCGCGATCTCGTGCTTCATGCACAGGAAGGTGCTGTCCAGGCTCCAGCGGACGGTGGCCCGCCAGCCCTCGAAACTGCCTTCGTGAAGCGGCGTGCCGGGCCGATCGTCCGGGCCATGGCCGCCGGCGTTGTTGATGGCGACGTCGAGACGCCCGCAACGGCGGACGACCTCCGCCACCATGCGCTCGACGGCGGCCTCTTCGGCGGCGTCGGCCTCGATGAAGAAGACGTCGAGCCCCGCGTCCGCCAGCCGGCGCTGCTCTTCGCGCCCGCGCTCGAGGG
Source organism: Caulobacteraceae bacterium (assembly GCA_019247715.1). GTDB lineage: Bacteria > Pseudomonadota > Alphaproteobacteria > Caulobacterales > Caulobacteraceae > Acaudatibacter. The sequence continues at coordinate 84,780 of JAFBAO010000090.1, read as the reverse complement.
CGATGTCGCAGATGGCCACGCTCGCGCCCTCCCATGCGAGCCGCTCGACGGTCGCGAGCCCGATGCCGGAGGCGCCGGCGGTGACGAGCGCCGCCTTGCCGGCGTAGCGCTTCGATTCAATAGCCATAGCGGGCCAGGGAGCTGCGGGCACGGCGCGCCAGGATCTCCCGGCGCGCCTGCGGAGTGACGCGAGGGGTGTCGGAGGGAAGGTGGGCGAGGACGTCCTTGGCCTTCACCTTCTTCACCACCGGATCGGGCACATATCCGTCGATCGGCATGTAGAAGCGGTAGTTGGCCATGCCCTGGGTCAATCCGACCAGGTCGATCCAGTTGTGAACGCCCGGATCCTCGAGGGCCATCACCACACGGAACCGGTTGTCACTGTCGATGCGTCCCTGGGCCCCGTTCAGGGAGCTCTGGTGATAGCTGTAGTCCGGCGTCTGGTACCAGATGTCGGCGATGGAGAAGCTCCAGTAGACCGCCCGCGGCGCTTCCGCCTCGACGATGATGGCCTCGTCGGGCGCAATGTCGAAGACCATGCGCCCCTTCAGGGCGTTGGGGTGCCCGCCGTTGTCCTTGCCGTCCCACCGCACCGCGAAGGCGTTGCGTTCGCCTGCGCTTTCAATGATCTGGCTAATCATGTTGATGTTGAAGTCGGTGTTCTTGGAGATCCAGCGCCCGGCCTCCCGCAGGCGGCGGTTGATCTGCGCTTCCGAGAGCACCCATTCGTCCGGACTGAGGATCTTCAGCGGCTCGATCCGCATCTGAAGGCCTAAATCGTTCTCCCAGTCCCACCAGGCTTCGCGGCTCTGGAGGAAGATGTTGCGGCCGGTCCGGGGGATCTCCACCCAATGCTCGCCAAGCTGTCGGTCGGGCGAGAAGATGATCTCGAAGGCGCCGTCCGGGCCGGTGTGCTGGTCGAGGTCGATGTTGGCGACGTGGCGCAGCTCGGGGTCGCCCCAGAAGCCGTCGAGCACCTGGATCTCGGCCCAGCGGGTGGTCCCGCGCCGCCCCCACACCCGGTAGGTGTTGCGCCCGTCGACGATCGCCCAGCGGTACATGAAGTCGGGGCAGGGCTGCCCCCAGGTGACCTCGAAGGGCATGAACACCGGATGGATGTAGAAGTTCGGGTGCGAGCGTCGCGGCGCGACGTAGATGTTGAACCCGGTCGCCGCCAGCATCTGGATGTCATAGAGGGCGCGGGCGAGGTCGCCTTCGTCCCGGCAGCGCTCGTGCGCCAGCAGGCGACGTCGGCAAGCCTGCAAGACACCGAGATATTCCTGCCAGGCGGCCTCGGTGTCCGGGGAGGGCGCCGGCTTGCCGCTCATGAGCGGCCTCTGAACCGGTTACGGGCGTCTCCGGCCAGATAGGCCGTGACCGCGGGGTCGAGAAACGCCTCCAAGGTCCAGCCGCCGGGCGCGTAGAGCGTGCGGATCATCTCGGGCTCGGGCAGAAGTCCCACCTCGGCGCCGGCGATGAACACCTCGCGCCCGTTGAGGTTGGCGCTCGCATCGCTGCAGAGCCAGGCCGTGAGGGCGGCGACATGCTGGGGGTCCGGGGTCACGGCCATGGGAAGGCCGCGCGGCCGGTTCCAGAGCGCCGGGATGCCGAGCGCCTCCGAGTCCTCCAGCGTGGCGCTCATGGGGTCCGTCGACATCTGGGAGCCGCGCGCGATGGGCCGGATGGCGTTGCAGCGCACCCCGAACTGGCCAAGGTCGCGGGCGGCCGCCCGGGTCAGCCCGACGACGCCTTCCTTGGCCGCCGTGTAGGCGCCGTTCGAATAGTGCCCGAAGCCCGAGGGCGAGCTCTTGTTGACGATCACGCCGCCCTTCTGGGCGATGAAGTGCGGGGCGGCATGGCGGATGGTGGCGGCGTAGCCTTTCATGTGGACGTCGTGGACGAGGTCCCAGTCGGCTTCCTCCCACGCATCAAGGCGCCTCGGCCTGGCGATGCCGGCGTTGTTGCTGAGGATGTCGATGCGTCCGAACGCGTCGATCGTGGCCTGCACCGCCCTGCGGCCTCCTTCCCAGGAGGAGACGCTGGAGGTCTCGGCCACCGCTTCGCCGCCCGCCTTGCGGATCTCCTCGACCACGGCCGGGGCGATCGCAGGGTCGCCGCCGCCACCCCAGGAGCCGCCGCCCAGATCGTTGACCACCACCTTGGCGCCGAGCGAGGCCAGGAGCAGGGCTTCGGCGCGCCCGATCCCCCTGCCGGCGCCCGTGACCAGCGCCACCTTTCCGTCAAGGCGAACCGCAGCCGTCATCTTCACGCCTCCCAGGATCATTTTCGGCAAGACTTATCGCCTTTACCCCCCGGATGAAAGGCGTATTAGTAGGCGGAAATACGGGAGGCCGAAATGGACGCTGCGGTTGCGCAAAGACCTGCGCACGTGCCTCCCGAGCGCGTCTTCGACTTCGATTTCTATCACCCGCCGGGCGCCGAGCAGGACGTCCACCTGGCCTGGAAACGCCTGCACGAAGTCGCCCCCGACATCTTCTGGACGCCGCGCAACGGCGGCCACTGGGTGGCGACGCGGGCCGAGGATATCGAGGAGATCCAGCTCGACCACGAGCGGTTCTCGCATCGCATGCATCACATCCCGTTCAACCGGGCGACGGCCGACGATCCGAGCTTGCCGCTCGGCGTGGACCCGCCCGACCAGGCGCCCTATCGCGCCCTGATCGCCCCGGCCTTCCTGCCGAGGGTCGTCTCGGCCGTGGAGGCTTCCGTCCGCGAGGTTGCGATCGAGGCCATCGAGGGCTTCCTGCCGCGGGGCGAATGCGAGTTCGTGAGCGAGTTCGCGCGCGTCCTGCCCATCGTCGTCTTCCTGCGGATGGTGGACCTGCCGCTGGCCGACGCGCCCAAGCTGCTCGCCTTGACCGACGACATCGTCCGCAGCGGATCGCTCGAGCGCCGTACGGCGGCGACCCGCGCCGTGAAGGACTACCTGGGCCGCTGGGTCGACGAGCGCACCTTGAAGCCCGGCTCGGATCTGATCAGCCAGATCGCGACGGCCGAGATCGAGGGCCGCCCGATCACGCGCAAGGAAGCCCTGAGCGTCAGCCAGCTCCTGATGGGCGGCGGGCTCGACACCGTCGCCTCCATGCTCGGCTTCATCGCCCTGTTCATGGCGAGGCGCCCCGAGCACCGGCGCGAGTTGATCGACCATCCCGAGCGGTACCGGATCGCGGTGGAGGAATTGATCCGGCGCCACGGACTGCCGAACACCGCCCGGATGATCACCCACGACTTCGTCTACAAGGGCGTCCAGTTCCGGCAGGGAGAGCAGATCCAGATCCCGAACTCACTCTTCGGCCTCGACGAGCGCAAGGTCGCCGACCCCATGGAAGTGGATTTCGGCCGGCCTATGCCCATCCTTCACGCCGCCTTCGGCAACGGCGTGCACACCTGCCCGGGGGCGGTGCTCGCCCGCCGCGAGATCGCCGTCTTCCTTCAGGAATGGCTGAAGCGGATTCCGGATTTTCAGATCAAGCCCGGAACCACGCCCGTGACCGCCTCCGGCATGGTCAACACGGTCAGGGAACTGCATCTGTCGTGGCCGGTGGGCTGAACGGCGCAGGGGCAGGCGGCCCGGAAGATCATCGTCGAGGGAGAAGATGGGGCGACTCGAGCGCAAGGCGGCGATCGTCACCGGGGCCGGCCGCGGCATCGGCAGGGGCGTCGCCCTGACCTTCGCCCGAGAAGGCGCGCGTGTCATGGTCGCATCGCGCACGGCCGCGACGGTGGACGAGGTGGTGGGCCAGATCCGCTCGAGTGGCGGGACGGCCATCGGCCTGTGCTGCGACGTGGGCAGGCACGACCAGCTGAAGGACATGGTGGCCCGGACGGTGGACGCCTTCGGCGGCGTGGACATCCTGGTGAACAACGCCCAGGGCTTCGGGACAGAGGCGAGCCCCACCGGAACCCCCGCCATCACGCCGTTCGAGGATTTTCCGGAGGAGGAGTGGGAATACACCATGCGCACGGGCCCGCTGGCGACACTGCGGGCGATGCAGGCGGTGTTCCCCTACATGAAGGAGCGCGGCGGCAAGATCATCAACTTCGGGTCGCGCCGAGGTCAGATCGGCTACGCCGGCACCCTGGCGTACAATTCGGCAAAGGAGGCCATCCGCGCCCTCAGCCGCACCGCCGCGCGGGAGTGGGGTCAGTACGGCGTCAACGTCAACGTGATCAATCCGCTGGTCATGTCCCACTCGCTGGAGACGTTTCGGGACCAATACGCGGGCCAGGCCAGCGACGCCCTCAAGGACGTTCCCATGCGGCGATACGGTGATCCGGAGCGCGACGCGGGACCTCTGGCCGTGTTCCTGGCCAGTGCGGACTCCGACTACATCACCGGCATGACCTTCATGCTCGACGGCGGGTTCTTCATGACCCCATGACCGGGGAGCGCGGCTCAGCTCGCCAGCGGCCCGCGCGGATCGAACGGGTGGTCCTTGTCGGTCCAGACCATCGTCAGCCCCAAGGTGTCGGCCGGCTCGGTGACGAGCTCGCCGGCGCCGCGACGCAGGACGCCGACATCCTCGCGAGCGAAGACTCCCGCGGCCTGGTCGAGATCCCGGACCCGGAGCGCCATCGCGTGCAGCCGCGGGCGGCCAAGCGCCTTGCCCCAGAGGCGCTGCTCGACCGCCTGGTCGGCGGGGAGGCGGTAGATCATGAAGAGGCCGTCCTTGAGGGAGATCGCCGAGACCGGCTCGTCGTCCGGAGCGTCGGCGCGAAGGAAGATCGGCGGCGAGCCGCACAGGAGGGCCAGTCGCTCCACGTCTCTGGCCGGATCGGCCACCAGCGCGCCCCACCAGGCGACGCGCGGGACGGGGACGAGCGGGTCCGGTCCCGGGGGGACGGCGGCCCCGAAGCGGGGGTCCCACTCGCTCTCCAGATCGGCCCACTCCAGTTGAATGCCCGCCGTGCCCGACGGGCGCGTGAAGGTGAAGCCCCGCTCGGCCGGCACCGTTGTCTCGGCGCCGTTGGCGTTGAAGAAGGCGCAGGCCTCCTTCAGATCCTCCACCTGCAGCGCCAGATTGTAATAGGAGGGGCCGTATTTCTTGAGCGCGCGGGCGGTAGGAGCGTCTTCCGCGTTGGGCTCCATGAATTCGAGCACGTTGTCGGCGATGGCGCAGCATCCGCCGCGGCGCCAGACGGGCGCGTCGGCCTCGACGTACTGCAAGGCGACGCAGCCGCAGAACCGCCCCAGCCAGTCTAGCGCCTGGGCGTAGTTCTCGATCAGGATCGTTCCGTGGAAGGTCCAGCGGACGCCAGGCGGGGGGAGGGGCTTGCTCATGCGGGGGGCCAGGGCTGGAATTGATGGTCGAAGTCGATGGGCGGGGGGAGCCGGGCCGGATAGTCCACCTGTTCGCGGTATACCGTCTGCAGGTTGCGCCGGGCGAACCGCCATCCCTCGGGCAGGCGGATGAGCTCGTCCTGATAGGTGAACAGGTTGCGGCGGCCGCGATCGGCGTCGGCCGGCTTGTTCCATTCGCTCAGCCACCAGCGCGCCCAGCCGCGGTGGCCGGCCACCTCGACCAGACCGCTGTGCAGGCATTGGAAGATCAGCCCGGACTTGGGCCAGCGCTCGCAAAACACCCGCTCGATCTCGGCCCGGCCCACGAGCGGGGGCCCGTCGTAGGGCTGCAGGACGCCGTCCGGGGCGTAGGTCGCCGCCGCCTGAACCGGGTCCCGGCGGTTGGCCGCGTCCGTGTAGGCGGCGGCCAGGCGCCGGATCGCGAATTCGTCGAGGAGGGCTTGATCCATCTCTGTCCAGACCAGGTTGGCGACGGGCGCAGGCCGGATTCTTGCGGAAGGTCTGCGATCCTAACAGTCGGCGCTTTGAAGTTGCTAGCCCGTCCGGTCGCGTCTCGTCAACGCGGGCGGCTGGGCGCCGCGACCGGTGCGGTTCTCCTTCCCTGAGGCGACGGTTGCGAAGCGATGGTTGAAGCGCGCTACGGGTTTGTCTTGACTGCGGGGGCGAGCTAAATGGGATGCGAAACCAATGCTCTTGGAGTTGGACTGATGCCAGCGGCGTCCGCCAAAGCGACCCAGCGACCCATGACCTACCAGGACGTGCTGGCGCGCGATCGCCGTCACCCGCCGGAGCTCCTTGGCGAACGGACCCTCGATCTGGGCGTGGAGCCCATTGCGGCCAGCCGCTACACGAGCCCCGAGTTCTTCCGCAGGGAAGTCGAAAAGGTGTGGCTGAAGACTTGGCAGTACGTCTGCCGCGAGGAGGCGATCCCCAACCCCGGCGACACCCATGTCTTCGACCTGCTGAACAAGACGGTGATCGTCACCCGCCAGCGGGACGGCTCGCTGAAGGCGATGCAGAACGTCTGCCTGCACCGCGGCCGCAAGCTGGTCACCGACGGCGGCTGCAAGCAGCAGTTCCGGTGCCCCTACCACGGGTTCACCTGGAATACCGACGGGACGTTCCGGGAAAACCCCTTCGGCTGGGATTTCCCGCAGATCGATCCTGGCAAGTTCTCCTTGCCCCAGATCAGGCTCGAGACCTGGGCCGGCTTCGTCTTCATCAACTTCGACAATGAAGCGACGCCGCTCCTGGAGCAGCTCGCCCCCATGCCCGAGCACTTCGCCCGCTGGCGGATCCAGGACTGCACCATCGTCGCCCATGTCGGCAAGATCGCGCACGCGAACTGGAAGGTGTGCGCGGAAGCCTTCATCGAGTCGCACCACGTCTTTGCGACCCATCCGCAGCTCAACCCGACCAACGGGTTCGAGTCAGGCCAGTACGACGTCCTCTCCGACCATGTGACGCGGTTCATGAATCCGGGCGGCCTGACGCCCAGCGTCCATCATGAGCAGCTCACCGAGGAGCAGCGGATCGAGCGGATGTTCGCCGCCGGCGGGCGCGCGGGCTCGCGCGCCACCTTTCCGCCCGAGCCCGGCATGACGGCGCGCAACTACGCAGGCGAGGTGTCGCGTCGGAACCTTACGGCCGAGACCGGCTATGATTTCCAGGACGTTTGCGACGCCGAGATGATGGACGGCATGTCCTACGACTTCTTCCCGAATTTCCATCTGTGGGGCGGGTTTAGGGACAAGATCTGCTATCGTTTCAGGCCCCTCGATCACGAAACGACGTTCATGGAGGTGATGCTTTTCCGCATCGCCCCGAAGGACAAGCCGAAGCCCCCGCCGGCCGCCTTCCACATGCTGGGAGAGGAAGATCTGTGGTCGAGCGCGACCGAGCTCGGCTTCCTCGCCAGCGTCTACGATCAGGACCAGTCCAACATGGCGCCGCTGCAGCACGGACTGAAGGCGCTGGGCGAGGGCGAGATCCAGTTCGGCCGCTACCTCGAGGTCCGCTGTCGCCATCTTCACCAGATGGTCGACGTCTACATGGCGCGCTAAGCGTTCCTCATAAGGTCCCGGTGCGTCGGAGGTTTTCGATTTGGATCTGTTGCCGAACGAGGATCAGCAACAAATCGCCGAGGTAGCCGGCGATTTTCTGACCGCCGAACTGCCGGCGGGCCGGCTGCGGCGCGCGCCGGCGGACGGCCCCGCGGAAGTGAGGGCCGCCGCGGCGATGGGCTGGCTTGGCATGGCGCTGCCGGAGGCGGTCGGCGGCGCCGGCCTCACGGTCGCCGACGAGCTGATGGTCTTTCGCGAGGCGGGCCGCCAGCTCATCAGCCCGAGCCTGCTGGCCACCACCCTGGCCGCCGACCTCGCGCTCAGCGCCGGCGACAAGGCGCTCGCCGGGGAGTTCCTGGCGGGCCGGCCCGCCGCCTTCGCGCACCCCCTGGGCGAGGCTGAGGCGGACAGCCTCGATCGAGAGTTCCTGCTGATCGACGCCGGCGCGGCCGACCATGTGCTTGTCTGGACGGCGCAGGCGATCGCGCTTGCGCGGGCGCCTCGCCAAGGGCGCCAGCCGGGCGCGGGTATCGACGACGCACTGACCTATGAGCGCCTGCGGCTCGACGGGGGGAGCCTGATCGCCAGGTCGCAAACCATGGGGCCGGCGGCGCTGCGAGGGCGGATCCTCGCGGCTGCGATGCTGGTGGGCATGGCGCAGGCCACGCGCGACATGGCCTCCGAGTACGCCAAGGTGCGCCAGCAGTTCGGCCGCGCGATCGGCGGCTTCCAGGCCGTCAAGCACCGATGCGCGAACATGGTCGTGGAAGCCGAATGCGCCCAGGCCCAGACCATCTTCGCGGCCGCCGCCGCGGCCGGCGGCCGCGAAGACGCGCCCTTCCACTCCTTCGCCGCCAAGATCATGGCCACCCGGGCTTCGTTCGCCAATGCCAGGAGCAACATCCAGGTCCACGGCGCCATGGGGTTCACGGTCGAATGCGACGCCCACTGGTACGTGAAGCGCTCGCATGTCCTGGATCAGCTCGGTGGCCAGGCGCGCCAGCGGCTGCTCCTGCAATGTCCGGCGCCGGTCTGATCGCGACCAGGCCGCGCTGGCGCTGAGGCGCCGGTGGAAGACTTCGCTTAAGGAGGGCGCCCTTGTGGAATGACGACGCGTTCGGCGCGCTGGGGCTGACGCCTCCCGCCTCCCGCACGCCCATACCGGGTGGCCCGAAGACCGTGGCCGCGATCATGGACGCGGCGGTGCGCGAGCGGCCGGACGCCGAAGCGCTGGTCGGCCGTTACGGGCGTCGCCGCTACGGCGAACTCGAAGCGGACGTTCGCGCTGCGGTGGCGGTGATGCGCTCGGCCGGCGTAGGCCCGGGCGACCGGGTGGCCGCCAGCATCGGCAACCATCCCGAACTCGTCGCCGCCTTCATGGCCAGTCAGCGGATCGGGGCGATCTGGCTCGGCCTCAACGTCGCGCTCGCGCCTGCCGAGAAGGCCCACATGCTCGCCGACGCAGGCCCCAAGCTGCTCATCGCCGAGTCCAGGGTCATCGCCGATCTGCCGGCCGTCGACGGCCTCACGGTGATCGCCTGTGACCCCGCCGAGGGGGGCGGCGAATTCGGGGGCTTGCTTGGCCGAAACCGGGGCGCCCCGGACGACCGGGAGGAAATCGACCCCTGGGCGCCGGCGGCCATCGCCTACACCAGCGGCACGACCGGATTTCCCAAGGGCGCCGTCCACAGCCAGCACAACATGGCCCTGGTCGCCGCCCGGCGCCGCGACGCCCAGGGGTTCGCCGCGCGCCACGGCATCGCAACGCCGCTGACCATCCTTATTCTGATGATCCTTGGGCCGGTGTGCGCGTCGCTGCGCGGCTCGACGGTGGTGCTGCTCGAGCGGCTCTACGCCCCGGAGATCGCCGAGTGGGTGGGGAGAGAGCAGATCGGCTCGCTCAACTCGGCCCCGGCCGTGCTCTACGACATGCTGACCCGGCCGGACATCGATCGCTCGCTGCTGGCTTCGCTGCGCGCGCCGGGAATCGGCTCGGCCCATGTTCCTGAGCCCCTGCGAAAGCTCTACAGCGATTTCTTCGGCGGCGTGACCTACTCCTACGGCCTCACCGAAGCGCCGACCGGGGTCAGCTCGACGGTGCTCGGCGTTCCATCGCCCCCCGGCTCGGTCGGACGACCTTGTGATCACCTCGCCGTGGAGATCCAGGACGAGACCGGCCGCCCGGTTGCGCCGGGAGTCGTGGGAGAGGTCTGCATCGGACCGCGCCGCGACGGTCTCTGGAAGGACGTCTACGTCCCCATGCTTGGCTATTGGCGCCGGCCGGAGGAGACCGAGGCAGCCCTGCGCGGCGGCTGGCTTCACACCGGCGACCTCGGCGCCATGGACGACGACGGCGAGCTCTTCATCCGCGGGCGCCTGAAGGATCTGATCATCCGCGGAGGCGCCAACGTCTATCCCGCCGAGGTCGAGCGGGTTCTGTTCGAGGATCCGGCCGTGTTGCATTGCGCGGTCACCGGCCGCCCCGATGCGCGGCTCGGCGAAACGGTGGCGGCCTTCGTCCAGCTTCGCGATCAGGCGGCCGACCCGGCCGAAGCCGGGCGCCGGCTGGAGGATCGCTGCCGCCAGTCTTTATCGAAGCATAAGGTCCCGACGACCTGGATCTTCGTGGACGACATGCCCAGGAACCAGATGAACAAGATCGTCAAACAGGCTCTGAAAGATCGGCATTTTCCGTCGTCGCTGACGCAAGGGGCGACCTGAAGGCGTCCTCGGACGCTTCGCGCGGGCGCGCCCGGGGCCCCTGTCGTCGCGCAGGACGACATAGATGGCCGGGATCACCAGCACCGTGAGCAGGGTCGATGAAGCGAGGCCGAACAGCAGGCTGATCGCCAGGCCCTGGAAGATCGGGTCGGTGAGGATCACCGCCGCGCCGATCATGGCCGCCAGCGCCGTCAGGAGGATCGGCTTGAAGCGGATCGCGCCCGCCTCCAGCAACACGTCGCGCAGCGGGCGCCCCTCGGTCTGCTTGTGGCGGATGAAGTCCACCAAGAGGATGGAATTGCGCACGATGATGCCGGCGAGCGCGATGAAGCCGATCATCGAGGTGGCGGTGAAGGGGGCGTGGAAGAGAATGTGGCCGAGCACGATGCCCACCAGGGTCAGCGGGATCGGCGTCAGCACCACCAGCGGCAGCTTGAAGCTGCCGAACTGGGCCACCACCAGGAAGTAGATGCCGAGGATCGCCACCCCGAAGGCCGCGCCCATGTCGCGGAACGTCACCCAGGTGATCTCCCACTCGCCGTCCCAGAGCACGGTGGGCCTGGTCTCGTCGCTCGGCTGGCCGTGCAGGCGGATGGCGGGTTTGGGCAGCGCGCCCCAGTCGTGGTGGTCGATGGCGGCGTCCACGTCGAGCATGCCGTAGATCGGCGCCTCGTAGCGTCCGGCCAGTTCGGCCATCACCATCTCCACGTCGCGCCCGTCGCGGCGGAAGAGGTGCGGTGAGCCCGGCTCCTGCGTGGCCTGGACGACCTGGCCGAGCTGCACCAGCTTCGGCCCCTCCGCCGTCTTGGTCAGCGCCACCGGGGTCGCGGCCAGGCGCGCCGACCAGATGCGGTCTGTCTGCGGAAGGCGAATGGAGATCGGCATCGGCGTGCGATCCTCCCCCCGGTGCGAGTAGCCGATCGTCTCGCCCCCGAGCGCGGCGCCGATGGAGTCGAACACCTCGCGGTCCGAGACTCCGTACGTCTCGAGCTGGGCGCGGTCCGGCGTCAGCCGCAGGCGCGGGCGGGCGAGGCCATGGCTGTCGCCGACATCGACGATGTAGGGGAACGACAGGAAGATCGACTCTATCTGATCGGCGATGGCGCGGCGGGTGGCGGAGTCGGGGCCGTAGATCTCGGCCAGCAGGGTCGCCAGCACCGGCGGGCCGGGCGGCGCCTCGACGACCTTGAGGGTCGTGCCCGCGGGAAGGAGCAGCTTCGCAAGGCGCTGGCGAAGGTCGAGGGCGATCGCGTGACTGGCGCGCGAGCGCTTGTCCTTCGGCGTCAGCTCGATCTGCAGGTCGCCCATCTCGGGGCGGCTGCGCAGGTAGTAGTGGCGCACCAGGCCGTTGAAATTGAAAGGCGCGGCGGTTCCCGCGTAGGCCTCGGCCGACGTCACCTCGGGCACGGCCTCGGCGAAGGCGGCGATGCGGCCGAGAGTCCGCTCGGTGGTCTCCAGGCTCGTCCCTTCGGGGAGGGTGAGCACCACCTGCAGCTCGGACTTGTTGTCGAACGGCAGCAGCTTCACGGTCACGGTCTTGGTGGCGAAGAGGGCGCAGGCGACCAGGGTCGCGAGGCCCACCGCGATCAGGAAGGTCCAGGCGCCGCGCCGCGTGGCGATGACCCGGCCGGCCACGCGACGGTAAAGCCGCCCCAGGCGCCCCTCCGCCTCGCCTTCGGCATGGCCGTGCGCGAGGGTCCGGCGGGCGAAGCGGATCATCAGCCAGGGCGCGATGACCACCGCCACGACGAACGAGAAGACCATGGCGGCCGAGGCGTTCACCGGGATCGGCGCCATGTAGGGCCCCATCATCTCCGAGACGAACAGCATCGGCAGCAGCGCGGCGACCACCGTCAGCGTCGCCACCACGGTCGGATTGCCCACCTCGGCCACCGCCTCGATCGCCGCCTGCCGGCGGCCGCGCCCGTCGTTCATCGCCCAGTGCCGGGCGATGTTCTCGATCATGACGATGGCGTCGTCCACCAGGATCCCGATGGAGAAGATGAGCGCGAACAGGCTGACGCGATTGATGGTGTAGCCCATCAGGTTGGAGGCGAAGAGGGTCAGCAGGATGGTGGTGGGGATGACGATCGCGGTGACCAGCGCTTCGCGAACGCCGATCGCAAAGCCGATGAGGACGACGATGGAGACCGTGGCCAGCGCCAGGTGGAACAAGAGCTCGTTGGCCTTGTCGTTGGCGGTCTGGCCGTAGTCGCGGCTCACCGAGACTTGCAGATCGGCCGGCAGCAACGAGCCTTTCAGGCTCTCGACCCGCTTCAGGATCGCCTCCGAGACCACCACGGCGTTGGCGCCCTTGCGCTTGGCGATGGCGAGGCTGACGGCGGGGGTCTCCGACCAGCCGGCGGATGTGCGGGCGTAGCGCCAGGCGCGGGCCTGGTCCTCGCGCGGCGCCTGGACCACCGTGGCGACATCGCGGACGTAGACCGGCGCCCCGCTCATCGAGGCGACCGTCAGGAGCCCGATGTCCTGCGGCGTCATCAGGGTCTTGCCGGCGATCACGTCCTCGGCCCGGCCGGCCGCGCGGATCGATCCGACCGGAAAGCTGCGGTTGGCCTGGCGGACGGTTTCGATCAGGGCGCCCAGCGGCACGCCGCGGGCGTTGAGCCGTTCCGGGTCGGGCTCGATGCGGATCTCCTCCGGCCGCCCGCCGGCGGTGAAGGTCAGGCCGACGTCGTCCACCTTGGCGATCTCGGTGCGCAGCTTGTTCGCGACTTCGTAGAGCGCCTGATCGTTCCAGCGCCCCGCGGCCTGCGGTTTCGGCGACAGGGTCAGCACCACGATCGGCACGTCGTTGATGCCGCGCGCCACGATCAGCGGCTCGGGAACGCCCACCGGTATCTTGTCGTAGTTGGCGCGGATCTTCTCGTGGATGCGGACGATCGCGTTGTCGGGGTCGGTGCCGACCTTGAAGCGGGCGGTGACCAGCACCTGGTCGTCGTCGGCCTGGGTGTAGACGTGGTCGACGTCGGTCACCGACTTGACGATGGTCTCCAGGGGCTTGGCGATCAGCTCGGCGGCGTCGGCGGCCTTGAGGCCGTCGCCGCGCACCAGGATGTCCACCATGGGCACGCTGATCTGCGGCTCCTCCTCGCGGGGGATCGAGATCACCGCCAAGAGGCCCATGGCGATCGCGGCGATGAGGACGAGGGGCGTCAGCGGCGAGGCGATGGCGCCGGCCGTCAGCCGGCCGGAGAGACCCAGTTTCACCGCCGCTCTCCGGGGCCGACCAGCACGTCGCCGTCCGCAAGACCGGACAGCACCTCGACCTCGCCCGCGGCGGGTCCGGGCGCGGCTTCGATCGGGACCTCGTCGACCGAGCCGTCGCTCTCCGCCAGCCGGGCGTAGTCGACGCCGGAACGGGTGATGACGAACCGGGAGGGGATGACAAGCGCCTGCCTTTGGCCCAGCGCCAGGCGCAAGGCGAGGCGCCGTCCGATCAGGTTGCCAGAGATGCCCGGCGCCGAAAGATCCACCGACACCTTGCCAGCGCTCACCGCCGGATAGACCTGAGTGATGGTGGCGCGGGTCGGGCCCTTCGCGTCGCTGTCGGTCGCCAGTTCGGCGACCTGGCCCACCTTCAGAGCGGCGGCGTCCGCCTCGGGAACTCCACGCGCAGGACCAAGGGACCGGACGTCAGAGTGGCCACCGACTGGCCGGGAACGACCACCGTTCCCTTTGGGACGTCGGCCTTCAGGACGCGGCCGTCGGACGGGGCGATGATGGCGCCCTGCGCGCCGCGCTCCGCGCTGGCCGCCCGCTGCGCCCGGGCGGCGCTGAGCGCGCCGGAGGCGGCCTTGGCGGCGGCTTCCACCTGATCGAGCCGCGACTTCGAGTAGACGCCATAGGCGTAGAGATCCCGGGTGCGCGTCAGTTCGGCCTGGGCGTTGACGTTCTGGGCGGAGGCGGCCTGCACCTGGGCCTCGTAGGCCTGGGTCTCCAGCCCGATCCGGTCGTCGGCCACCATGGCGATCACCTGACCACGCCGCACCAGGTCGCCTTCCTTGACGTTCAGCTTCACGATGGTGCCGCCGATGCGGGCCCGGGCCTCGGCGATGTCGCGGCTGGTGACGGTGGCGGCGACGGGCTTCAGGTCCGGCACGGTTTGCAGGCGCGCCACGTACCGCTCACCCTTCACAGGCGTGGGCGCGGCCGTCTCGTGGCGCGCGCCGCAGGCCGCGAGCACCGCCACGGCTGCGACCACGGCAGCCCGATATCCCCCGCGGGCGACAACGAACATCAAGCGCCTCCTCAAGTTTGCGCTTAGGACAAGCCGGTCGTCCGTCCCTTGATCTCGGTCAAAGCGCTGCGGCGGAACTTGACGAACACTTGCGCCGGTCAGCGAGGAACGATCGCTCATGGGCAAGCCGCACATCGTCATCCTTGGCGCGGGGCTCGGCGGCTCGATCGCCGCCTTCGAGATCAAGGAAGCGGTCGGCGAAAAGGCCGACATCACGGTGGTCAATCAGGGCGACGCCTTCTCCTTCGTCCCCTCGAATCCCTGGGTCGCTGTGGGCTGGCGCGACCGCGCCGCCATCGAGGTCAAGCTCGGCCCTGTGCTGGCGAAGAAGGGCGTGGCGCTCAACGCCAGCGGCGCGACGCGCGTGGATCCCGCCGCCAACCGGCTCACCCTCGGGGACGGGACGGAGATGGCCTACGACTACCTGGTCGTCGCCACCGGCCCCGATCTTGCCTTCGACGAGATCGAGGGGCTTGGGCCGGTAAGCGGCCACACCCAATCCATCTGCCACATCGACCACGCCGAGAAGGCGCGCGAGGCGTTCGAGGCCTTCTGCAGGGCGCCGGGGCCCCTCGTGGTCGGCGCGGTCCAGGGCGCGCCCTGCTTCGGCCCGGCCTACGAGTTCGCGATGATCCTCAACGCGGAGCTGCGCAAGCGGAGGCTGCGCGACAAGGTCCCGATGACCTTCGTCACCTCGGAGCCCTACATCGGCCATCTCGGCCTCGACGGCGTCGGCGACACCAAGAGCCTGCTCGAGAGCGAGATGCGCAACCGCGACATCAAGTGGATCACCAACGCCAAGATCACCTCGGTGGCGCCGGGCGTCGTTCATGTCGAGGAGGCGAACGAAGACGGCTCGACCAAGGCGAAGCGCGACCTGCCGTTCAATTACGCCATGATCCTGCCGGCGTTCCGGGGCGTCCCGGCGGTGCGGGGGATCGAGGGCCTCACCAACCCGCGCGGCTTCGTCATCGTGGACAAGAACCAGCGCAACCCGACCTACCCGAACGTCTATGCGCTCGGCGTCTGCATCGCCATCGCGCCCACCGGCAAGACGCCCGTCCCGGTGGGCGTGCCCAAGACCGGCTTCATGATCGAGAGCATGGTCACCGCCATCGCCGCCAACCTGAAGCAGGCGATCGCCGGCCAGAGCCCGAGCAACGAAGCCACCTGGAACGCCGTCTGCCTCGCCGACTTCGGCGACGGGGGCGTCGCCTTCTTCGCCCAGCCGCAGATACCGCCGCGCAACGTCAACTGGGCCGCCAAGGGCCGGTGGGTGCATGCGGCCAAGGGAGCGTTCGAGGCCTACTTCCTGAACAAGATCCGCCACGGGGAGAGCCAGCCCTTTTACGAGAAATGGGCCCTCGACCTGATGGGCGCGCGCAAGCTCAAGGCGCCCGTCCCGTGAGCCAGTTCGTCCGCCGCCATTGCGGCGCGGCGAACGGCACGCGCGCGAGCCGCGACCCGAGAGGGGCCAAGCGCCGTCGCTACGGCGCTTTGATGAGCGCCCAGCAGATCGTGGCCTTCCCCCGCCAGTCGCAGGCGGCCGCAGGCGTCTGAAGGAGGAGTTGCGAGAATGTCCCTTGATCGAACTGTCATGGTCTTCGCCGGCTGCATGGTGCTGGCGAGCTTGGCGCTCGGCTATTTCGTTCATCCGGCCTGGTTCCTGCTGAACGCCTTCGTCGGCCTGAACCTGATCCAGTCGAGCTTCACCGGTTTCTGCCCCGCGGCGATCGTGTTCAGGAAGCTGGGCGTCAAGCCGGGCGAAGCGTTTCGTTGAGATGAGCGCGCGCCGCCCGCCGTTCCTGGCCGCGGCCCTCGCCGTCGCGCTCGCGCCGCTAGCGGCGCATGCGGTCACGCTTGACGATGCGATCACGCTGGCGCTGAAGCACGACCCGGGTCTCAGGCGCGCGCAGGCCGAGGAGGGCGCCGCGCGCGCCCGGCTCAGCCAGGCGCGGGCGGGTTGGCTGCCCACCATCACGTTGGAAGGCTCGATCGCCAAGGCGCCCACCGACTTCGGCGGCTTCTTCGGCTTCGGGCGCGAGGATCTGACGCCAAGCACCGCCGGCGTCGAATTGCGCCAGCCTCTCTTCACCGGCGGCGCGGTCTCGGCGGCCATCGGCCAGGCCAAGGCGGGCGCCGCGTCGGCCGCCGCCGCCTATGACGCGGCGCGGCTTTCTCTGGTGGCCGACGTCGCCGCCGCCTTCGAGACCGTGCGGCTGACGCAGCAGGCGATCGCGCTCGAGGAGCGGCACATCGAGGAGCTCGGTCTGGTGGTCCGGCAGGCCGAGCGGCGGTTCCAGGATGGCGACGCTCCGCACACCGATGTCGATCAGGCCAACGCTCGGCTGGCCGCCGGCCGGGCCGACCTCGCCCGCGTCCAGGGCGATGAGGCCGCCGCCGAAGCGCGCTACCAGACGATCGTGGGCGTGGACCCCGTGGGGCTGGAGACGCCGACGACGCCGTCAGGTCTGCCCGCCAACGTCAACGAGGCCGTCGCCAAGGCCGAGGCCGCCAATCCGACGCTGGCCGCCGCGCGCTCGGCCCTCGACGCCGCCGATCGGGGGGTCAGCAAGGCCCGCGCCGACGGGGCGCCCACCATCGCCCTGGTGGCCAGCGCCGCCTCGGTGCGGGACCGGTTCCTGCCCGGCTACCGCGCCGACGCCGCCGTGATCGGCGTCGAAGGCCGCTGGGCGCTGTTCGACGGCGCCCACGCCGGTCGCGTCGCCGAGGCGGTGTCTGGCCGGGCCGCGGCCCAGGCGTCGCTCGACCAGGCGCGCGATGCGACCCAGGAGGCCGCCATCGAGGCCTGGCACGCGCTGGCGACCGCGCGCGCCGTCTCGCTCGCGGCGGCCGACCAGGCGAAGGCGGCCGACGCGGCGCTGGCCAACGTCCGCGAGGAGGTGCGTGTGGCCGAAAAGCCGACCCTCGATCTGCTCGACGCGGAACGCGAGGCCCTGGCGGCGCGGATCGGCGTCCTCCGCGCCGAGGCGGCGACCGTGGTCGCGGCCTACCGTTTGCTGGCGGTGGTGGGAGGCTGAGGCGCCGTCGCGCCGCTCGGGGCTAAAGCGTGTTGAGACTTAGACGAGTCTCCTCCCTATACCGCCGGGATGAGCGGATCGAGGGGCGATTGAACTCGGCCTAAACACGCTCCAGCTAGGCGAACAGATGCCCGGCGCTGCGGTAGAGCACGTAGGCCGCCACCGCGAAGAGCACGACGGCGAACACGCGCGACAGCGCCCCGCGCTGGCCCGCCAGCCCGACCGCGAGCCGCATCCCGACCCATCCGCCCGCCACGCCGCCGAGCACGAAGAGCGCCGCGATGCGCCAGTCCACCAGGCCCGAGGCGGCGTAGTTGGCCGCGGTGGTGAGGCCAAAGGCGCCGACCGAGAAGAGCGACGAGCCGACGGCGTTCAGGATCGGCATGCCGCTGCCGAGCAGCAGCGCCGGCACGATCAGGAAGCCCCCGCCGATCCCGAAGAAGCCGGAAAGGAATCCGACCGCGAGGCCGCCGCCGACCAACCGCGGCGCCATCTTCAGGTCCAGACGCACCCCGGGATCGCCTTCCCCCGCGCGGCCCCGCAGCATCGAGATACCGACCGCCACCATGGCGAGGGCGAACAGCGCCAGCAGCTTCTGCCCGTCCATGAGCTTTCCGAGCGTGGACCCAGCGAGGGCGCCCACGACGCCGGAAGCGGCGAAGGTGGCCGCGCATGGCCATTTCACGGTGCCGACGCGCGCGTGCTGGATGAGGTTCGCGAAGGCGTTCGCCGAGACGGCGAGGGCGCTGGTGCCGATGGCGACGTGGGGATCAGCGACGCCGACCACGTAGATGAGCAGAGGCACGGCCAGGATCGAGCCGCCGCCCCCGATCAGGCCGAGCGCAAAGCCGACCAGGCCGCCCGAGAGGACGGCGAGCAGATCGCCCGCAGTCATGACCGCCCCGGCTTATCGCCGGCTTCGACGGCCTGGGCCGCGGCGGCCGTGGGCGTCCGCACCGGCACCCGGATGTAGCGGGTCCCGTCAGCGTCGGCTGGAGGAAAGCGCCCGGCCCGGATGTTCACCTGGATCGACGGCAGCAGCAGCGCGGGGGCCGCGAGGCCCGCGTCGCGCGCCTGGCGCATGGTCGCGAACGCCTCTTCGGCGACGCCGTCGTGGATCTGGATGTTCTTGGCCCTTTCCTCGGCGACCGTGGTCTCCCAGGCGTAGTCGGCTCGCCCGGGGGCCTTGTAGTCGTGGCACATGAAGAGGCGCGTCTTTGGCGGCAGGCTGAGCAACCGGCGGATCGAGCGGTAGAGCTGGCGCGCGTCGCCGCCGGGAAAATCCGCCCGGGCGGTTCCGTAGTCGGGCATGAACAAGGTGTCGCCCACGAAGACGGCGTCGCCGATGCGATAGCTGATGTCGGCCGGCGTGTGGCCGGGCGTGTGCAGCACCTCCGCCTCGAGCCCGCCGATGGCGAACCGCTCGCCGTCCACGAACAGCTTGTCGAAGTCGCCCCCCGCCGGGGCCAGGTCCTTGGCGGCGAAGACCGGTGCGAAGATCTGCTGCACCGCGGTTATGCGCTCGCCGATGCCGATACCGGCGCCGGTGCGGGCGCGGATCAACGCCGATGCGGTGAGGTGGTCGGCGTGGGCGTGCGTCTCCAGCGACCAGCGCAGAGCAAGCCCTTGCTCGGCCGCGGCGGCGAGCACCTCGTCCACTGATTGCGTGCGCACCTGGCCCGTCGCCAGGTCGAAATCCAGCACCGGGTCGATGACCGCGCCCTCGCGTGTCGTCGGGTCCCACACGAGGTACGTCACGGTCTTGGTGGTCTCATCGAAGAACGCGCGGATCCGGGCGGCGGGCGGCATCGGTGATCTCCTCCACATGGCGACGGGCTTGACGTATATATGAGTGATCACTAATTTTAGGCAAGACTAATGGAGTGAACGCTAAAATGAGCCTGCGCTCGCCGGCCCCCAGCCTGTCGGAGTTCGAGACCTGCGCCGCAGAGGCGGCGGAGTTCCTCAAGCTGCTCGCCAACGAGAATCGACTGCTGGTGCTTTGCTGGCTGGCGGAGACGAAGGAGGCGTCCGTGAACGCCCTGGCTCAGAAGGTCGGACTCAGCCAGTCGGCCCTTTCCCAGCACCTCGCGAGGCTGAAGGACGACGGGCTCGTCAGCTTCAGACGCGAGGCCCAGACCCTCTACTACCAGGTGTCCGATCCGCGGGTGCTGCGAGCGCTTGCGTTGCTGAAGGACCTGTTCCGCCCCGACTTCCCCAAGACCCGGAGATCATGAAATGAACGCGCCACGAGAGATTTCGCCGGCAGAGGCGGCCGCACTTGTCCGCGAGGGCGCCGTGCTCGTCGACATCCGAGAGACCCCCGAACTGCGCGAGGGAATCATCCCAGGCGCGACGCATGCGCCGCTCTCGCAGCTGGCGTCCGCGCGGATCGACGCGCCCGGCGCCTCGACGATGATCTTTCACTGCAAGGCGGGCGGCCGCACCAAGCTGAACGCCGCCGCGCTGATGGCGAAGGCCGCTCCCTGCGAGACCTTGTTGCTCAAGGGAGGTATCGAGGCGTGGCGCGAGGCGGGCCTTCCCGTGCAGGCGCTTTCGCGGGGCCGCTGAGGCCTCGGGAGCTCGGTCCCCCCCTCGCTCCTGCGCCCGTCCTACGCCGCCTGGGCCGCCGCTATCGGCGCCTGGGCGATGACGGCGGCGGCCATCCAGCCGAGCGCCATGGCCGGGGCGTTGGTGTTGCCGGAAATCACGTCCGGCAGGACCGAGATGTCGACGATCCTGAGGCCCTCCAGGCCGCGCACCCGCAACTGCGTATCCACCACCGACTGAGCGTCGCTCCCCATCCGGCAGGTGCCGCTGATGTGCATGCCCGAGCCGCTTTGGCGGTTCCACGCGTCGAGGATGGCCTCGTCGGAGGTCCGCTCTTCGCCGATGGCGATCTCGCGCGGAGCATAGGGCGCGAGGGCGCGCGCCGCCGCCAGGCGACGGATGTAGCGGACCATGCCGATGGAGGATCGGACGTCCTCGGGATGGCTGAGGGCGTTGGTGTGGATGATGGGGGCGGCGTCGGGATCCGGCGAGGCGAGCTCGATGTAGCCTCGGCTCTGGGGCCGCATCTGATAGCCGCCGATGGTGAGGCCGGGCTCGCGCTCCATGCTGAGGCGCCTCGCCGAGCCATCCACGGTGAACGGACCGATCAGCAGCCGCGCGTCCGGCGAAGCCAGACCCGGCTCCGTGCGCACGTAGCCGCCGGCCTCGAAGGCCGGATGGCTCATCGGGCCGCCGCCCAGGAGGGTCTGCTGCAGCACGTTTCGGTAGAGCCGCCAGCCGCTGAATTCCAGATTGTGACTGCCGCCCGTGACGCGGAACTTCATGGACAGCACCCGGTGGTCGGACAGATTGCGCCCCACCTCCGGCGCATCCAGGATCACCGGCAGCCCGAAGCTTCTGAGCCGCTCGCCCGGTCCCACCCCCGATAGATGCAGGAGCTTGGGCGTGCCGATGGCGCCGGCGGCCAGGACCACCTCCCGTCCGGCCCGGACAAGGCGGGCGCCCTCGGCGCCGCGGATGACCACGCCGGTCGCCCGCCGTCCTTCGAAGGCGATCCGGTCCACGGTGGCGTTCGTCAGGATGTGCAGGGTGCGCCGTCCGCGGATGGGCTTGAGGAAGGCTTCGGCCGCGCTCTGCCGCCGTCCGCGCCAGATGTTCCGGACGGTATAGCCAAGCCCTTCGCCCGACTGGGCGTTGATGTCGCGCCGGGTGGGCGCGCCCAGCTCCTCGCCAGCGGCCAGCACCGCGTCGATGAGGGGAAGGCGTAGCGGACGGGCCGAGATGCGCAGGGGACCATCTCCGCCCCGGGTGTCGTCGGCGCCGAATTCATGGCGCTCGATCTGGCGGAAGGCGGCGAGGAAATCCTTCCATCCCCATCCCGGAATGGACCAGCTGTCGTAGTCTTCCGGCAGGCCGCGCATATAGACCATGCCGTTCACCGCGCTCGAACCGCCCAGGGTGCGTCCCCGCACGTGCGTCTCGGGCTCGTTCAGGCCTCCGGCGCGCTTTACGGGATAGGTCCAGGAATAGGCCGGATCGCCGATCACCCGCGCGTAGCCGCGCGGCATGCGGATGAGGGGGTTGCGGTCGGGAGGGCCGCTCTCGATCAGCAACACCTGGAGGGCCGGGTCCTGGCTGAGCCGGTGCGCCAGCGCCGAGCCCGACGAGCCGGCGCCGACGATGACGTAGTCGAACTGATCCCGAGCCTTGTCGATCATGCCTGCCGGCCGGAGCTGAGACGCGCCAGGGCGTAGCGCCGCGCAAGCCCGTGGTCTCCGCCTGCGATCGCCTCGACGAGAAGCCGGTCGGCTTCGCTTTCACCGTCTTGCTCGCGCCTGTCGGCGCCCTTCAGGATGGCGAGCAGGACCGCGAAGGCTCGGTTGGCGCTGGCGCGGCCGAGCTGGTTCGTCACGTCTCCGGGGGCGAGGATGTTCCCGAGCTTCGCGGCGCGGACCGCCGCCGAAGCCTCCAGCGCCGCCCTCAGCATCGCCACGTCCTGGCGGGCCGCGCCGGCGCCGATCGTCCGACCGATCTCCTCCAGCAGGATCGAGCGATCCGGATCGCCGACGCGGACACCGCCGCCATGGCCGCGATGGACGGTGATGACCCCATGGGCTTCGAGCAACCTGAGCGCCTCGCGGAGCACCGCCGTGGAGCAGTCGTAGCGGGCGACGAGATCCTGCTGTCGCCCGATCGCCGCCCCCTCGGGCGCCGTGCGGATCTCGTCGGCGAGGCTGTAGGCGATCTTCACCGCCAGCTTGCCGTCGCCGTCGAGCGTGGCGCTCTGAAGCAGGTATCCTTCGCGCAGGTTCGCCCCCAGGATTTCGTACTCGTGCGTCCGGGCCGAGGCGTAGAGGGTGCGCGCCTGGGTGACGTCCCGGGGGACGATGGCCTCGACGACCCGATCGTCGTCCCGGTGGATGAGGGTGACCTGCGCCTCGTGGTTGCGCATGCTCAGGGCCTTCACCGGGATGTGCCCTCTGATCGCCGCGCCGACCCCCTCCATCAGGACGCTCAGCGCGCTGCTGTCGGCGGCGTCGAGGATCGCTCTCAGCAGCGGTCGCCGCTCCCGGGCGAATTGCTCCATGCTGGCCGGATCGGGCGAGGCGGCCTGGGCGGCCAGGCGGATGGCGCCGATGCCTTCGCGGTCGATCCTCTCGGCCGCGAACTCCACCGCGAGCGAGCCGATGACGGTTTGAGCCTCCGCCAGGTCGAGCAGCGGCGTGCGGGTCAGGGTGAAGTGGGCGGCCAAGCTGCTGGCCATCGCCGCCGAACCGTCGCACGCCAGCCGCGTCCCGCCGCGCCGCCCCCGACGCACGCGGATCAGGCCGCGGGCTTCCAGGGTGCGGATCGCCTCGCGGACGGCGGCGCGGGAGGCGCCGAACTGCGACATGATTTCCCGCTCGGTCCCGAGGACCGCCTCGTCGCCCTCGCCGCGGGAGGCGAGGTCCCGAGCGATGCGCTCACAGACCAGAGCCGCCCTCGAAGAGGCCTTGTTCGGCACGCCAGGCCTCAGATTTCGACCATGTCGAATTCACTCTTGGGCGAGCCGCAATCGGGGCACTTCCAGGTGTCCGGTATCTGCTCCCAGGGGGTTCCAGGCGCAATGCCGCCGGCCGGATCCCCCAGCGTCTCGTCGTAGGTCCAGCCGCAGTTCATGCACATCCAACGCTTCATCGAGGTCCCGTCAGGCGTCAAACTTTACGTAGATATGATCGGGCACCCGAAGCTTGTGGCCAAGCAGTTTCGGCGGCGGCTTCGACGGGTCGAGGCGCAGATTGGGCAGCCGGTCGAGGAGCGCGTTCACGGCCCGCGTCATCTCCACCCGCGCCAGATGCTGTCCGATGCAGACGTGCGGGCCGCTGGCGAACCCCAGGTGGCGCACGGTCCGATCCCGGAAAATGTCGAAGCGGTCCGGGTCCTTGAACTTCGTGGGATCGCGATTGGCCGAGCCCAGGATCATGTTGAGGATGGCGCCCTCGGGCAGGAGCACGCCGTCCAGCTCCACTTCGCGGCGAACATAGCGGATCGTGGTGAGGACCGGACCCTCCCAGCGCAGCGCCTCGTCGATCGCCTGGGGCACGAGGCTGCGGTCGGCGCGGACGGCCTCCAGCTGGTCGGGATTCATGAGCAGGCCGGTGAGCAGGGCGCTCGTCCCCCGGTAGGTGGTGTCGCCCCCGGCGTTCATCAGCTGGCGAAGGAAGGAGATCAGCACCTCGTCCGGCAGACGCTCGCCGTCCGCCTCCACGGTCGCCAGGTGGCTGATGAGATCATCCCCCGGTTCGGCGCGGCGCTGGTCGAGAAGCGCCTGGAAGAACACGCCCAGCTTGGCGGCCGCCTCGAAGCCCTGTGGAAGATCGAGCGAGGTGAGGATCTGGGCGATCGCCAGCTTATGGAAGATCGGCGCCTGCTCGCGGTCCAGCTGAAGTTGGCGGTAGATCACCTGGAACGGATAGTGGTGCGTGAACTCCTCCACCAGGTCGGCTTCGCCGCGCCCGATGAAGCCGCTCATAAGGTCCGTCACCACCGGGTCGACGACGCTCGCGCCCCACTTTGCCACCGTCTGCGGGAGGAACGCCTGCTGGAAGATCTTCCGAAAGCGCGTGTGCTCGGGAGCGTCCATGACCGACACGGTGCGACCGAAGGAGCGGCCGAGCGTATGCATGAAGGCGTCGCGATTTCCGAAGGTCTCCGCGTCGGTGAGCACCCGCAGGAGCGTGTCGTAGTTGAACACCATGTACTGGTTCAGCGCATGGAGAGTGTCGGGCAGGTCCGTGAACAACTCGCGATAGCCGCCCTTGTGCACGGAGCCTTTGGCCTGCAGCTCGTGAATCAGCGGGTAGGGGTCCTCGGCGTCTCCGGTCGCAAGCTTCTCGACCACGAAGGGATCGAAGGTCTTGTCCTCCAGGTCGATCAGGCGGGGGAGCGTCATCACATTCATCGATCGGTCTCGCGCTGGTGTTCGGCGCCCTCTGGGCGCTCGGTCTTGGCCCGAAATAAGTGTAATGTTACAGCGGCGTGCTTCGAAAAGTAGCGCCTCTGAGGCCAAAAAGTCAAACGTAGCGCGCCGCCAGCGCGGTCTCGGCCAATAAATCGGTGTAGTGTTTCAGCCTCAAACCGAGCTGCGCGGCCGAACGATCAACCGGCTTCCGCGCGGCGCAGCATCAGCGCCCGATCGCCTTCCTTCGAGGCCAGGATGAGCTCCCCGGGGGGCGTCAGCTCCAGATAGTCGCTCCGCGAGAGCCGGGTTCCAGCTTTGGGGCCCGTCCGGATGAAGGTCTCGTCGTCGATCGCCAGGGTGCGCAGCGCGCCGTCGCCGCACCTCAGCGTCACCGCGTTGGCCGATCCGTTCACCAGCTCGCCGACCAGCGTCGCCGGGTCGGCCGCCGACTCCACCCGCGTGTCGATGGAGAAGCGCACCTTCCGCGAGCGATTGGGCAATCCCACGTGCGGCGTTTGGGGATGGATCACCAGGACGTCGGAAGGCGCATAGTCCGCCCGCAGCCACGCGCCGTCCGGAATGACGCCTGCGGGGATAGGGCTGTTGGGGGACTTGGCGACGTTGTGGATATAGTCGCGCCCAGTGAACCCAGTCGCCAGGGCGAGGCCCCCCATGGCCTGGTCCATCTCGATCAGGGGAATCCAGACCGGCCGGTAGCCCTTGATGCCGGGGCTGTAGAAGCCGTCCTGGTGCACCCCGCCCATCGCGCCGCCGGGAGGATAGGCCCGGTACTGGACCATCGGCACGGTGGCGGCCGGCTCGCCCAGCAGCCGGTCGAGGGCCTCCCTGATCCCCGGCCGCTGAAAGAGGCGCGGCCAGACCCCGGCGAAGGTGGCGACGCCGAACGGCGCGGCCTGGTCGCCGCCGAGCCAGACGCAGTCTTCGTCGATCAGCCCCTGGCTCAGGAAGGGCGCCATCATATCGCGGCGGGCGGCCAACACCGCGTCCTTGGGCAGCAGCCCGCGGAAGAAGAGGTAGCCGTCGGCTTCGTAGCGTCGGTTCAGCAGCGCCCGGTCGCCGAGGTCGGGGGCGCTGTCGCGCAGCCCGGTCACCGGCCGGATCGCGCCGATGTCTATCTCGTCGGCGTCGGGAAGAAAGAGCGGCATGCGGGCGACCTCCCAGACCGGGGTTGAGCGCGAAGAAATAACTTATAAAAAAGCATGCGGAACCTGTCCAGGCGCGGGCTTGGCGCTATTCGCCGGCGAGCTCGAAGGATCTCAGCCCCAGGGTGACGGTGGCGCCCCCGTCCACCGGCAGGCAGGCGCCGGAGATGAACCGGGCCGCGTCGCTGGCGAGGAAGACCGTCGCCTCGGCGATGTCCCAGGCGTCCCCTTCGACGCCCAGCGGCGCGATCTTTCGCCGGAGCGTCCGCTTCTCGGCCGGCATGTCGCTGACGAGCGGGGTGAACATGTGGCCGGGGCAGATCACGTTGGAGCGGATGCCGGCCCGGCCGTACGCCACCGCGATATCCCTGGAGAGGGCGATCATGCCCCCTTTGGAGGGGCCGTAGGCGAAGCCGCCGCCGCTGGAGAGGAGCCCCGCCACCGAGGCGATGTGGATCATCGATCCGCCGCCGGCCGCCTTCATCGCCGGAACCGCCCGCCGCGCCATCATGAGCGCGCCCTTGAGGTTGACGTCCAATGTGCGCTGCCACACCGAAAGGTCCAGCGCCTCCAGCGAGGGGCCGCCGCCGGTGATCCCCGCGTTGTTCACCAGGATGTCGAGCCGGCCGAACCTTTCGAGCGTGGCCTCGACGGCGCGGCCGCAGTCGAGATCGTCGCTGATGTCCGCGATCACCGCCAGGGCCTGGTTCCCCTCCGCCTCGATCAGGCCTTGGGTGTATTGGGCCCGCTCGACGTCGCGGTCCACGATCGTCACCCGCGCGCCTTCGGCCGCCAGCAGGACGGCGATGGCCATGCCGATCCCGTCGCCGCCCGCGCTTCCCCCGGCGCCCGTGACGACGGCGGCGCGGCCGGCGAGCCGATCGGAGCTGCGCGACGGGCGGGGCAATCGACGCCGCGCCTAGCCGCGCCTGGCCTTCCTCGCCGTGATCGGCTCGTAGTAGGCGGCCGAGACGGTCTTGAGGTCCAGGGCTTCGCTGATGAACATCGTCCCAGAGGCGGACTTCTCACCGAGCGCTTTCTGGGCGGCCGCGGCGCTCTCGGCCTCGATCTCGTAGAGGGCCAGATAGGGACTGCCGCCGGGCAGCCCGTCGCCTTCGCAGAGCTTGAAGCGTTGGGCGGCGACAAACCCCTCGACGCTGATGACGTCGTCCAGATGCTGGTTCGAATACCAGTCGTTGTACTCCCGCTCGCGCCCTTCCGCGGGCTTCGTCATCACGACAAACAGGAAACGCGCCACTGGATCCTCCCTAAGCCTTGGTTTCAGATCGCATCCGCTTCGGCGCCGGGACGCCTAGGGGACCTTAGCGGGGCGGAGTCCGATCCGTAAGCCCAAAAGGATCTTGGAGGGCCCCTATGGCGCGCTGCCGCCTTTACGCCGCCATTTCGGGCGCGCTAATCGGTAGGCGCATATAAGTCGAAGGTGGGAGGCCCATGCTGCTGGACAACATCCGGGTCGTGGAACTGGGGCGCGCCGTGGCCGCGCCCTGGTGCGGTCAGACGCTCGGCGACTTCGGCGCCGAGGTGATCAAGGTCGAGGCCGTGGACGGAGGCGACTTCACCCGCCAGCTCGGTCCCACCATGGTCCCCGACGGCGAAGGCAGGCCCACCGACACCGGCTCGGTTTTCGTGGGTCTCAACCGGAACAAGAAGTCGATCGGGCTCGATCTTCGACAGCCGGAAGCCCAGGAGATCGTCAAGCGCCTGGCGGCGACCTCGGACGTCCTGATCGAAAACTTCAAGCCCGGCGATCTGGCCCGGCGCGGGCTGGACTACGCGGCGATCGGACCTCTGAACCCGCGCCTGATCTACCTTTCCATCAGCGGTTTCGGCCAGACCGGCCCCTATCGCCAGCGGCCGGCGCTGGACAATGTCGTGCAGGGCCTGATCGGCCTGATGCGCATGAGCTGGACGCCGGACGGCGGGTCCATCAAGACCCCCATGCCGATGATCGACTATTTCACGGGCATGAACGGCGTGGCCGCCGTCCTCGCCGCGCTCTACGCGCGCGACGCCAGGGGCGGCGCCGGGCAGTACATCGACCTGGCTCTCTACGACGCAGGCCTTTCGTTGATGAGCTACCGGATGATCGACCATCTGCTGGCGGGCACCGAATGGACCGGCGAGGACCAATCGGACGGCATCTCGCCCACCGGACTCTTCGAAACGGCCGACGGCGTGTTCCAGATGGCGATCCGCAGCGACGTTGAGTTCCAGAGGCTTTCCAAGGCCTTGAATCGGCCGGACTTCGCCGAGGATCCGCGCTTCGCCACCCAACGCGCCCGGACGGCCAACCGGGCCGAGGTCACCGGCGCCGTGGCCGCCGAGATCCGCAAGCTGACGACGGCCGACGCGCTGGCCCGCCTCGCCGAGGCCGACATCCTGGCTTCGCCGCTGAACACCCTGCACGAAGCGGCCGTCCACCCCCAGACGGTGGCGCGCGAGATGATCATCGAGACCCGCCATGGAGGCGGCGCGGTCCTGCCGGGGCTCGCCAATCCGATCCGATTCTCGGGCACACCGATCGATCGCTACGAGGCCGCTCCCCTGCTGGGCTCGCACACCGACTATGTGCTCCGGGAGCTCCTCGATCTGGACGCGGCGCAGGTGGCCGATCTTCGCGCGCGCCGGGTGGTGGCCTGAAGAGGGCTGACGGCTTCAGCTTCAAATACGAGGAGGGCGGCCAGTGACGCTTGAAGAAATCTCGGCCATCGAGGCCATCCGCGCTTTGAAGGCGCGCTACTTCCGCCTGGTTGACACCAAGCAGTGGGACGCCTGGGGGGACGTCTTCACGCCGGACGTCAAGGTCGTCATCGACGGGGATGTTCAGACCCCCGGGCGGACGCCGCCTCAGGAGGTGCTCGAAGGACGCGATACGTTCGTCGG
This sequence comes from Caulobacteraceae bacterium, assembly GCA_019247715.1. Taxonomy (GTDB): domain Bacteria; phylum Pseudomonadota; class Alphaproteobacteria; order Caulobacterales; family Caulobacteraceae; genus Acaudatibacter. The sequence continues at coordinate 56,355 of JAFBAO010000090.1, read as the reverse complement.
CTTCGCGCGCGAGCGGCTCACGGGCGGCGTTTCCGTCCATCACGGCCACATGCCGGAGATCGAGGTCCTGTCGCGCACCGAGGCGAGGGGCGTCTGGGCCATGGAGGACATCGTCGAGCGCGACGGCGTCAGCTTCCACGGGCACGGGCACTATCATGAGACCTACCGCAACGACGGCGACGCCTGGCGGATCGCCAGCCTGCGCCTGACCCGCCTGCGGCGCTCGGTGCTTCCCCCGGCCCCGCGCCAATAGCGGCCGTCGCCGGCCGCGCGTGAGGCGGGCGGGTCCACGTCAGACAGGGAGCAACGCATGGCGGCCGACGAGGCCACCGCCCGGAAGGCGCCGGGGGGAATCACCACCCTGGAGGAATGGCGACGAGGCTGGCCGGTCGTCGTCGCCTCCTTCGTCGGCTGCGCCATCGCCGGCATGCATCTATACGCGATCGGCCCGCTGATCAGGCCGCTGGCGGCGCAGTACCACTGGCCCCGGGCCCAGATCTCGATAGGCGTCACCTTGACCACTATCGGCGGCGTCTTTGCAGCGCCCGTCGTCGGGGCCGTCGTCGACCGGGTCGGGGCGCGCCGCATCGCCCTGGCCGGCGTCTGCTTCTACGCGGCGGGGCTCGCGGTGGTCGGTCTGAGCGGGCCATCCATCTGGAGCTGGTACGGCGCCTGGGGGTTGGTGGCGCTCACCTATTTCGCGGTGAGCTCCCTGGTGTGGGCGCTGGGAATCGCCAGTCGCTTCACCCGCAGCCGCGGCCTGGCGCTGGCGGCGGGCAATTGCGGGATCGCCCTCGCCAGCACGCTGGTGCCGATTCTCACGGTGCTGATCGCCCGCAACTTCGGTTGGCGCATGGTCTACTTCTCGCTCGGCGGCTTCGCGATCCTCGTAGGACTCACGACGACCTGGGTGTTCTTCTTCGACGCCGGCGATCTGGCGCGCGGAAAAAAGATTCGATCGGAAGAAGGGGGGGCCGGCCCGGCGGCGCGGGAGGGGGTGGATTTCACCCAGGCCTTGCGGTCAGGGACTTTCTGGCGGTTGGCGGTCTCGCTGCTGATCTTCTCCTATTGCTCGAGCACCATTGTGGTGCATGCGCAGGCGATCTTGGCCGACCATGGCGTCAAGCCGGCCACCGCGGCGCTCTACGCGGCGCTGTCGGGTCCTTCGCTGGTGCTCGGGCGCCTGGGCGCCGGAGTACTTCTCGACCTCATCCACACCCGCTACGTGGCGGCGGCGCTCTTCGCCGCCGAGGCGGCGGCGGTGGTGCTCCTGCTGCTGGTGCAGAACACGCCCTGGCGCCTCGCGCCGCTGTTCATCTGCGCTGGCCTGGCGGGGGGCGCCGAATACGACATGCTGAGCTACGCCGCGAGCCGCTACTTCGGGCTGAGGCGCTACGGCTCCATCCTCGGCCTGCTGCTCGGGTTCGTGGGCCTGGGGTATGGCGTGGGTCCGGTCGCCGCGGGTCTGTTCTACGACCTTCAGGGCAGCTACCGCTACGATCTCATGGGAATGGCGCTCGCCCTGGGGCTGGGCGCGCTGCTCACCGGGACCCTCGGGCGATATCCGGATGGTCCGTCGGATGGTTTGCGGACCGCCTCGCCGAAGCCGAAGCTCGCAGTGGCCGAGCCCGGTCCGCAACGGGCGCCGCTATAGCCGCCGCGTCGATCCGGCCCGATCGTCGCGCCCCCGCAAGGGGCGGATGCGCGGTCACTCATAGCCCCCGCCGTTGAGGTAGCGCGCCAGGCGCGGGCCCGAAGTGCCGATGTTCACCAGCTCGATGTGCAGCCCATCGCTGGTGGTGTGGTAGCAGCCGCCGCGCCACTCGCCGTTCTCGGCGATGGTCACCGAGGCGCGCGGACAGCCGCAGGCGTCGAACCGCGCCGATTCGGCGTGGAAGTCGTCGGTCCAGACTCCGATGTGGTGCAGCCCGGTCTTCTCCCAGATGGTGCCCGGCCTCTGCTCCAGGAGCTCGAAATAGGGCGGGCCCTCCTTCGAATAGCAGAAGCGCGAATTGATTAGCTTGACCCCCTCGGGGGTGTCGCGCAGCCCGTCCGAGGCGATGGCGCGATGCCAGTGCAGGCCGAGGAGCTCGCTGAGCTCGGCCTGGGCGCGCTCAATATTCCGCACGACGATGCCGAAATGGTAGGCGGGGGTGATGAGAGCCATGCTCGTCTCCAGCTAAGTAGACACCGCCGCGGAGGCCTCGAAGGCGCGCAGCGGTTTCATGCCCTGCCAGAGCAGGGCGATGGTCAGCGGACCGGTCAGCGCCAGCACCCCGCATACGGCGGCGCCCAGCTTCGACGGATCGCGGAGCCCGTAGGTCACCAGCAGCCCAACGAACGGCGCGCCGATCGAAGAGCCGACCACGTGGATGCAGAGCAGGAAGGCGGCCACGATCCGCCCGCGCATGAGCGGCGGCGTCATCAGCTGCGTGGCGGCCAGGCACACCCCCATGGTGGGAAAGGTGGTCAGGTAGAAAAACCCGATCAGCGCCAGGAACAGCCACGCCTGATGGGACAGGAACGCGGCGATGGCGCAGGGGATGGAGAGCAGCAGGGCCGCCGCCGGGTAGCGAAGATAGGCGTCCTTGATCCCGCGTCTGTAGAGGGCGTCCACCGTCGCCCCGACGAAGAAATGACCGAACGTGCCGACCGCGAACAGCAGCACGCCGAAGTACAGGCCGACGGTGGTGGCCGAAAGGTGGAACGCGCGGTGCATGAAGGTGGGCGTCCAGGCGCCGATCGCCTGGGTGATGGTGACGATCCCCGTCCCGCCGAGAAAGGCGGCCGCCATGGCGCGCTTGTTCTGGCCCATGAGCTGGAACACCGAGCCCCAGGTCGGCGGCGGCGCGTCCGTTTGCGGATGGTCTTTGCGGGTCTCCGGCAGCAGGAGGGCGAAGGGCGCCACGAGCACCGCCGGCGCTCCGAGTAGCAGGAACACCCATTGCCACGGCCTCAGGTGCGCCAGCCCCGCCAGATGCGCGAGCGGCCCGGCCGCCACGTGGTCGATGAGCCAGCCGCCCAGCACCAGGCCCACGGCGCCGCCGATGGTGACCCCGGTGTTGTAGGCGGAGACCGCCAGCGCCAGCCAGGACTTGGGGACCACATCGACGATGGTCGACCAGGCGCTGGGCGTCAGCGAGGCCTCGCCCACGCCCACGCCCACGCGGGCGGCCAGCAGCTGGCCGAAGCTGGCCGCCAGGCCCGCCAGCGCGGTGGCCGCGCCCCAGACCGCCGCGCCCGCCAGGATGATCCAGCGCCGGGAAAGCCGGTCCGCGGCCCAGCCGAACGGCAATCCGGTGACGGCGTAGAGCAAGGAGAACGCGGGTCCCAGCAGGAGGCTCATCTGGAAGTCGTTCAGGCGCAGGTCCTGCTCCAGCGGCCGGACCAGGATGGTGATCACCTGCCGGTCGGCGTTGGCGAGGATGTTGAGGACCAGGAGAACGACCCCCGTCGCCGCCAGTACGACGAGGGGATACCCAGCGGTCCGGGCGTCGGATTGGTGTTCCGCCGCCACCTTGCGATCGCCTGCGTACAATCGAACACTCCTGGTCTGGTGGAGACGCCTCAGATCCTGAAGCGACGTTGGATCGCGTGCAGGCGCTGGGCCATGGCGGCGACGCGTTCTTCCTTCGACATCCGCTTGCTGTCGGGGGGCAGGCTGGCCGGAAGGTCGGCGACTTTGACCAGCCTCGTCGCGAGCTGCGGATATTCCCGCGCCATGACGTTGCGGAAGGTAAGCAGCCCCTCCCCGTAGGCCTGGGTGTCGATCCAGTTGGCGTAGCCCGGATCGGCGTGCGTCATGACGAGGCGGATCTTGCCGTCGCTGTCGATCGCCGTGCGGGACGGCGTGTAGCTGACGGGGCGGTAGAGGTAATCCATGCTGTTGCCGAACACGCCTTCGTTGGTGAGCATCCAGAAGTCGTCCGTGCGGTCGAACTCGACGATGATCGCCTCGTCGGCGGCGAGCCGCCAGCGCATGCCCTTCAGGATGCGGCCGCGGCGGACGTCCTGGGCCTCGTCCGACGCCGTCCAGCCGGCGGCGTGGATGTCCTTGCGGTCGAACCGGTTGAAGGCGTCCTCGCTCATCAGGCCGCGGATGTTCCAGAGGTATTCGGGCCAGTAGTCGACCACGTCGTAGACGAAGTCCGACGCCCAGCGCATGGCCTCGATCATGGTCTCATGGTTCGGCGTGGGGCGGGGCCCCGCCATGTCGACGCGCTCGATGCGGTAGCTCGCCGCCTCTTCGTCCCAGCTGTCGAAATATTGGCGGAAGTAGATCTTGCGGGTGTCGGGGGCGGTGGGGAGCCAGTTGCGCCCCTGTCGTTCGCCGCCCACGTAAACCTCGAAGCTTCCGTCCCAGTTCGCCTCCAGCTCGTGGCCGAATAGATTGGCCTGGGGCGTGTCGCCGAACGGCTCGTGCAGGGCGCCGGGCTTGCGCTCGCCCTGGATGGTCATGTTCCAGAAGCGCGCGGTCCCCTTGCGTCCCGTGACCCGGTAGACGGAGCTCCCGTCGATCCAGGCCTGCAGATAGACGCAGTCGGCGTTGTCGGATCCGAGCTTGCGGGTGGGCGAGCAGAAGGCATGGATGGCCGGGAAGCGCGTATCCTTGGTCTCCAGCGCCAGGTCGAAAGCCTGGCTGAGGTTCTGGGTGAGGAAGCGGAAGCCGTCGGCCCGCTGCAGCGAAGTGGGGGGATTGACGTCCTTGAAGACGCGCTCGCCGGCCGCCTTCAGCCGGTCGCAGAACGCGCCCCAGGCCGTACGCAGGGCTTCGTCATAGGGGCCGTCGCCGTATGCCATGTCGCTTCCTCCTTCTGGGCGCCTATGCGGCCGGCGTCACGACGCCTCGATCGGCACGCCAAATCGCGCGCGGTAGGGCTCGAATTCGCGGTGCATGCGTTCGATGGGTTCGTCGAACACGTCCAGCCCATATCCGAAGCGGCCGTAGCGGTTGGTGGGGTTCTTCTGCAGCCACGCCTCCATCGCCGCCCGGAACTCGGGGCCGAACGGCAGGCCGGCGCGGGCGCACAGCCGCTCGATCTCGCCCAGGGGATCGGCGGTGAACGCCTTGTAAAGCAGATGATGGACGCGCGGATCGTCGGCCATCCTGGCGTTGGCGAGTTCGGCGAAGGCGGCGCGGCCCTGGGCGACGATCGCCTTGCGCATTGCGCCTCGGTCGAGGCCTCCGCGGATGATCCCCTCGTAGATCTCGGTGAGCAGCTGGACCCGCGAAGCGATCGCCTGGACCGGATCGCGATGGATCCAGACGACCGTGGCGTCGGGATAGGCGTCCAGCACCGCGTCCAGGTAGAAGTGGTGGCGCACGCCCTTCAGCACCCAGCGGCGCGGCGGAGCGCCGTACTGGAGCTGTCGGAGCATCAGCTTGTGGGTCCGCAGCTGCGCCGCCGGCTCGGGCGGGCCAGCCGAGACCATGGCCACCGGCGTCCGCCACCAGCCGCTCGGCATGACGGCGCGCAGGTCCATCGCCCAAAGCCGTTCGCACTCCGGCGGGTTGTCGCCCAGCATCCCGTTGTAGGGGTGCGAGACGAGCCAGGCCGGAATGCGCTCCAGGATCTCCCTCCAGTCGGCGTCGCCCTGCGCCCGCCGCGGATCGTCTGGCCCAGCCAGAGAGGGCGGGGGAGAAGGCCGCATCACTTCCCAGAACTTCAGCAGCCGCGCCCCGGGGGCCTGGCCGAGCAGCATCTGCAGCAGCGTCGTTCCCGAGCGGGCGGCGCCGGTGACGATGATCGGCCGGGCGATCTCCTCACGGTCGATGGGATAGCGGCGCCGGTCAGCGATCACCTGCAGCCGGGCGACGAGGAACCCCACCGCGGTCCCGTGGGCGCGGCGCCGTCCTTCCTCGTCGAGCCCCGCCTCGCCGAGGCGCGCCATCAGCCGCGCCAGGCGTGCGGGCAGATCGGCGTCGTCAAAGTCGGAAAGGCCGGTCTGCGCCTTCGCTTCCTCGATCGCGCGTTCCGGGTCGAGAAGGCGGGCGTCCATCAGCGCGGTGAGCTCAGTCGGCCTGCGAAAGGCTCTCGGGCGGCGGGGGCATGGCCGCCTCGCCGCGGCGCCCCCCGGTCACCAGCACCGTCGCCCCGTTGATGAAGCGCGCCCCGTCCGAGGCGAGGAAGACCGCCAGCGGCGCGACGTCGTCGGGATAGCCGATCCGCCCCAGGGGCACCGTCTCCTGGATGTTCTTCATCACCGCCGGCGTCATGAACTTGTCGGTGGTCGCCGTCTCGATGGGGCCCGGGAGGATGGCGTTGACGCGCACGTTGTAGCGCCCGAGCTCCACCGCCCAGAGCTTGGTCATCTCGTTGAGCGCGGCCTTCGCGGCGCTGTAGGTCTGCACCTTCGACGAGGTGTAGACCGCCATCGGCGAGGTGATGTTGATGATGGCCCCGCTGCGCTGGCGCACCATCACGCGCGCGGCGTACTGGGACATCACCACCGGCGAGAAGAGGTTGAGCTTGAACACGCCTTCCAGCGACTCCGGCGGCGTGTCGAGGAAGCCCAGCCAACCCTTGTCGACGTTGCGGCTGCCGCCGGCGTTGTTGACCAGAACGTCGAGCTTGCCGAATTCGGCGACGGTCCTTTCCACCACCGCCGCCAGGTCCTCGTACTTGTAGGCGTCCATGTGGACGCAGACGGCGCGTCGGCCCATCGCGCGGATCTGCTCGGCCACCGCCTCGAGGTCGGGCATGGTCCGCGCCGAGAGCACCAGGTCCGCGCCCGCCTCAGCCATGCCGAGCGCGATGCCCCGACCGATGCCGCGGCTCGCGCCGGTGACGATCGCCGATTTCCCCGCGAGAACCTGGTCCATGGCTCCAGCTCCGACCTGACAGCCGCCTCCGACCCGAGCGCCGGCGACGCGGCGGCTTCGCTCCCCGACCGCGCCGGCCCACGCCTTTTTTTAATAGGCGGAATCCACGATAGGTGAAGGCGGGCGCCGCCGGCAAGCGCCGCTCGGCCGGCGTTCAGACCGCAGACCCGATCCGGTGGCCGTCGGCGATCGCCTGGCCGAGGTTGGCGGGCCGCAGGCAGTCGCCGATCCGATAGCTCTCCAGGCCGGCCGCGGCGAGGGAATCGCAGAGCTCGGCCCGGGGGCTTCGCGCGCCGATGATGATCACCTTGTCCACGCCGCCGATGCGGCTCGGCGCCCCGGTGTGCAGGTTGGAGAGGGCGACGTTCGGCCCCTCGACGGAATCGAGCTGCGCATCGGTCGTGAGCCGCACGCCCGCGGCCAGGATGCGCTGCATGAGGTAGGGCCACTGCAGCGTCGACTTCAGCTCATCGGCGCCCAGAGTAGGGAAGGGCGTCACAATCTCCACCTCGCAGCCCGCCCTGGCCAGCAGCTCGGCGGCTCCCGGCGCTTCGACGAAGCCCTTGACGTCGTAGATCACCACCTTCGATCCGGCCGGCACGCTGCTTCGAAGCGCCTGCTCCACGGAGATCACCCGCGGCTGGTCCCAGCCGGCGACCGTCCGGTAGTCGCGGCCGTTGAAGCCGTCGGAGCGCCAGGCGGCGCCGGTGGCGAAGATCACCGCGTCCGGCGCCTCGCGACCGACGGACTCCACCGTAGCCGCCTCGCCCAGCAGCACCCGCACGGAAAGGCGCTTCAGCTCGCGCGCCTGCCAGGGGACGATGCGGCCCAGGTCTGCGCGGCCCGGCAGGCGCTCGGCCAGCAGGACCTGGCCGCCCAGCTGGTCTTCCTGCTCCCAGAGGGTCACGGCGTGCCCCCGTCCGGCGGCGACGCGCGCCGCCTCCATGCCGGCCGGCCCGCCTCCGACGACGAGGATCCGTTTGCGCGCGCCCGGAGCGAGCGGCGGATGCGGCGGCTCGGCTTCCCGGCCGGCGAGGGCGTTGACGGTGCAGCGCAGGGGGAGGCCGGGAAGGACGTTGCCGATGCACTCCTGATTGTCGCCCAGGCACGGCCGGATGTCCTCCACGCGCCCTTCGCGGGCCTTGTTCGGAAGCTCCGGGTCGGCGATCAGAGCCCGGGCCATGGCGACGACGTCCGCCTTGCCCTCGGCGATGATCCGGTCGGCGAAAGACGCATCGAGGATGCGTCCGACACAGAAGATCGGAAGGCCTTGAACCTGCTTCTTCACCGCGGCCGCGGCGTAGAGCTGGTGCCCGGGCTCGGCGTACATGGGCGCGATCATGCGGTCGAGGCGCTGCGGCTCCACCGAGGTGTCGATGCTGAGGTAGTCGAGCTGGCCGGTCTCGGCGAGCCGGGCGGCGATCCGCACGCCCTCCTCGAGGGAGATGGAGTCCGGCAGGAAATCCTCGACGCTGAGGCGCGCCCCCAGGATCTTGCCGGGCCCGATGACGCCGCGCACAAGCGCGATGGCCTCGCGCAGGTAGCGGGTGCGGTTCTCCAGGTCCCCGCCGTAGGCATCCGCCCTGCGGTTGATCGCGGGACTGAGGAAGTCCGAGAAGAGGTCGCCATGACCGTGCAGCTCGAGGCCTTCCAGCCCGCCCAGCATCAAGACCTCGGCGCAGCGAACGTAGTTGGCCATCATCCTGGCGATGTCCGCCCTGGTCATCTCCAGAGAGGAAGTGCTGCGGAATCCGGTGTGGGGGACCGCCGTCGGGGCAAGCCCCGAGCGCAGGTGGCTCTCGCCGAACTGGAAGACCACCCGGCAGTCGTGGTCGCCGGCCACCGACATGAGGGTCCGGAACTTCTCGACATTCTCGGTTCGCCAGGCGCTGACCAGGTTGCCGGCCGACGCCGTCGGATCGGAGAGGCCGTACGACATGATCAGGAGGCCCGCGCCGCCCCTGATCTTCGCGGCCTCGTACTGCACGTACTGGTCGGTGAGCAGGCCGTCGACGGCGTACCGCGGTCCGTGCGGGGCGACCGCGATCCGGTTCTTCAGCGTGAAGCGCCCCACCTTCACGGGACTGAAGAGATTGGGAAACGGCGAGGCCATGGCGCTTCCTTTTTCGAGCTAATTCGCGAAGGCGCGGGCCGGCCCCGGGCGCGACGGTCGCGGCGGCCTTCGCCTCACCGCGCTTTCTAAGCCAGGCCGGGCGGAAAGAGCAGACGCCATGTTCCGGTCGCGGCTTCGCGCCAGTTTCGTCCGGATGCTAGGCTCCCCCGATGGCGGAGGGGGGAATCGAGGCGCGTCGCGGAGGGTTGCGGCCCCGGGCCGACGGGCTGCTGGAGGCCGACCGGCCGCCGGCCTTCCCGATCATGGCGCCGCGGCTGCAGGGTGAGCTTTCCGGGGCGGGGTCGGTCAGCCTTTCCCTCTGGGGCGAGGCGGGAGCCGCCAGGCTGCGGCTGGCGGGAATCGAGGGGCCGCTGGTGGCGGCGCCTGGCCGGCTGGAGGGGCGCAGCGGCTGGTCCCTCGCCGTGGCCCGGTCGGCGCCGGCGCTGGCGCTGAGGGGGATCCGCCCGCAGGTCGAGCATCACGCCGGGCCCCTGCGGCTCGAGCTCATCCAGCGCGGCGAGGACTGGCTCGTGGCTCTGGGCGCCAGCGAGGCGGAGGCGGCGCGGGCGTCGTCGCTTTCGATCCCTGCCGTGGCGGCGGAGGCTGAGGGGCATATCCGGCGCTGCGATGCGATGGCTGGCGCTGATCCCTTGCTGCGCAGCCTGGTGGTCCAGGGCGTCCACGCGGCGCTTTCCAGCTGTCGCGAGCACGAGGATCGGAGCTTCGCGGGCGTCGCGGCCGGCCTCGCTTACGGCGCGCCGGCGCGCACCTACTACCGCGACAGCTACTGGACCATGCAGCTCCTGCTGCGGCTCGCCCCCGCCATGGCCGCCGCCCAGATCGACCTCCTCGCCGCCCAGGTCCACGACGACGGCGAGGCGCCCAGCGGCGTTATCGTCGCCGGCTCCGAGCTTACCGAGCTCTGGGAGCGGCTGAGGCTGTCGCGTCCGGTTCTGAGCGCGATCCACTGGCGCCCGCAGGAATGGTGGAGCGACCACTTCGACAGCCCGCTGCTCTTCGTCCTGGCGGTCGGGGATTGCGTCGCGGCGACCGGCGACGATGGCCTGGCGGACCGGCATTGGACGCGGCTGCGGGCGGTGTTCGAACGCTACCAGCGGCTGCGCGGGCCAGCCGGCGCGCCACTCAAGCCTGCCAACGACCGCGATTGGGCCGATAATGTGGTGCGCGAGGGCCTGGTGGCCTACGACCTCGGTCTATGGGTCGGGGCGCTGGACGTCCTGGCGCGGCTGGGCCAGACCCGCGATCCGGAGCTTTCGGCGCAGGCCGCGCAGCAGGCCAGCCTCGCGCGGCCGGCGATCGAGGCGGCGCTCTGGCGAGGACGCTGGTACGCCGACTATGTCCGCAGCGACGGCGCGGCCGAAGAACATCTGGCGCTCGACAGCTTGACGTTGCTGCGCTTTCAGGCCGTGCAGGAGCCGCGCGCGCTCGCGGTGCTGGAGGCCGTGCGGGCCCATCTGGAAAGCCGCCGCAACGGGCGCCAGCCGTGGGGCGACTTCGGGATGCTCTGCGTCTTCCCGCCCTTCGCCCGCCACGCAGACCTGCGCGACAAGTCGAGCTTCCCCTACCGTTACCACAACGGCGCCGACTGGGCCTGGCTCGACGGCCTCTACGCCGCCGAGCGGCTCCGGCGCGGCCTGCCCGGCTGGCGCTATCCGCTGGTGCGCTGGTGGGAATACGCGCTGGAACAGGGCTGGGCAGGCGCGGTGGAATACGCCTCGCCGGGATTCGGTCGCGGCTCGCTCCTGCAGGCCTGGTCCAGCCTGCCGGCCTCGGTCGCCCTGGCGTTCGCTGAAAAAGTAGGAGCGGGCGACTCGGATGAGCGCCCGCGCCAAGTCGGTCCGCGCAACGCTGGACCTTGAGAAGAGGAGCAGTTGGATTTGCGGGCGCGATCGCGACCGGCCGCCCGCCTTCCCCCTATTTCAGGTGTTTGGCCAAATGCTTGTTCATCTCGAACATGCTGACCTTCGCCTTGCCGTCGAACACTGGCTTCAGCTTGTCGTCGGCCAGAATCTCACGCTTGTTCTGCGGGTTCTGGAGGTTGTGCTTCTTGATGTAAGCCCAGATCTTGGACACGACATCGCCGCGCGTCACTTGCCCCGAACCCACCACGGCGGCGAGTTGGGGAGACGGCGTCAGCGGCTGTTGGAGGGCGTTCGGTTTCTTAGCGGCCATGGTTTTCCTCGGCTCCTAGGGGCGCGACGCCGCCAAGGCGGTGAGTCGCCGGGCTGAAGCTAGAGGGGCGGAACCGACCTGTCATCTATTCCTGTGATCTCAACCTGCCGGTTAATCAAACAAAACGCTTCGGCTCACATCTTTGAGGCCGATCCCTGCGATGGCGGCCCCGTATTTCTGGGGCGGGAGACGTGCACGGCTTTTGCTCCGGACCGGGCGCAGCTGCGCGGCGCTCAGGGTTCTCGGCGGCCCGGTCCGCGCTTCCGCCAGATGAGGAATGACGTGGAAGCACCTTTGATTTCAAATGCTTCTTGGCTCCAGGCGGCGGCAGGTCCGGGCGGCCCGGTCGCCGACGGCGAGGCTTTCAGGTCGCTTCTTGCCGGGCAAACCCTGCCCGGTGGGGGGCAGGGGTCGTCCGCCGGTCACACGAAGGCCTTCGCCTCAGACACCCTTTCCTTCCTGACCTCGCTGCAGGACGTGGCCTCGGGGCTCGCGGTCACGGCGGCGGGCGTGGGGATGCATGCTTCGCCAATCGGTCTGGCGGCCGGCCTCGGGGCGAGCGAGCTGGTTTCGCTTTTGGGCAAGATCGCCGGCCGTCACGGCGCCTGACGGCGCCCTCGGCTTTCAGGGGCCGCGTTTCAGGCCGCGCCCTTGTCCGCCGCCTCGGGCAGGAGGGCCACCGCCGCGGCCGCCACCTCGGAAAGCGCGACCGAGCCCTTGTGGGCGGTGATCGTCCGCCGCATGGCGGGGGTCCAGAAGCTCTTCAGGTGGTCGCAGGCGGCCTGAGCGGCCCCCTCGCCAGGCTGGGCGGCGAAATAGCGGGCGATCTGGTTGGCCATGTAGGCCAGCTTTTCCGGGCCTTCGAGGCCGCTCAAGCCGGATCTCCCACCGCGACGATCCGCCGATGGCGGCGGGAAAGCGCCTCGTAGGCCTCCTGCCAGTCGCTGGGGCCGTTGGAGGGGGACACCTGGACCGCGGTGACCTTGTACTCGGGGCAGTTGGTCGCCCAGTCGGAGAACTCCGTGGTCACGACGTTGGCCTGCGTGTCCGGGTGGTGGAAGGTGGTGTAGACCACTCCGGGCGCCACCCGGTCGGTCAGCGTCGCCCTGAGGCTGGTCTCGCCCGCCCGGCTCTTGAGCTTCACCCAGTCGCCGTCGCCGATTCCCCGCTCCTCGGCGTCGTGCGGGTGGATCTCCAGCCGGTCTTCCTCGTGCCAGAGGCTGTTGGCGGTGCGCCGGGTCTGGGCCCCGACGTTGTACTGAGAAAGGATCCGCCCAGTGGTCAGCAGCAGGGGATAGCGGGGGCCGACCTTCTCGTCGGTGGGCACGTATTCGGTGATCACGAACTTGCCCTTGCCGCGGACAAACCCGTCCACGTGCATCACCGGCGTGCCTTCCGGGGCCTTGTCGTTGCACGGCCACTGGATCGAGCCCAGCCGGTCGAGCTTGTCGAAGCTGACCCCAGCGAAGGTGGGGGTGAGGGCGGCGATCTCGTCCATGATCTCCGAGGGATGGCCGTAGTCCATCGGGTAGCCCAGCGCCTTGGCGATGAGCTGGGTGATCTCCCAGTCGGCGTAGCCGTTCTTCGGGGCCATTACCTTGCGCACCCGCTGGATCCGCCGCTCGGCGTTGGTGAAGGTCCCGTCCTTCTCAAGGAAGGTCGATCCCGGCAGGAAGACGTGGGCGTAGTTGGCGGTCTCGTTCAGGAAGAGGTCGTGAACCACCACGCATTCCATGGCCGCCAGCCCAGCGGCCACGTGATGGGTGTTCGGGTCCGACTGGAGGATGTCCTCGCCCTGGACATAAAGGCCCTTGAAGTCGCCCTCGACGGCGGCGTCCAGCATGTTGGGGATCCGCATCCCCGGTTCGCGGTCCAGGGTGACGCCCCAGAGCGCCCCGAACGTCGCACGGAGCGCATCGTCGGAGACGTGCCGGTAGCCCGAAAGCTCATGCGGGAAAGAGCCCATGTCGCAGGACCCCTGGACGTTGTTCTGGCCCCGCAGCGGGTTCACTCCGCAGCCCGGCCTTCCATAGTTGCCGGTGGCCATGGCGAGGTTGGCGATGGCCATGACGCCGGTGCTGCCCTGGCCGTGCTCGGTGACGCCGAGACCGTAGTAGATCGCCGCCCTGCCGCCGGTGGCGTAGAGGCGCGCGGCGGCCCGCACCTCCGCGGCCGGGACCCCCGAGTAGGCTTCCATGGCTTCCGGCGAATTTTCCGGGCGAGCCACGAACTCCGCCCAGTAGCGGAAGTCTTCGAGATCACAACGCTCTCGGATGAAAACCTCGTCCACCAGCCCCTCGGTCACCACCACGTGGGCCATGGCGGTGAGCACGGCGACGTTCGTTCCCGGACGAAGCTGAAGGTGGCAGGCGGCTTCGACGTGCGGGGTCCGGACGAGGTCGATCCGGCGCGGGTCGAGGACGATCAGCCGGGCGCCCTGGCGCAGGCGCCGCTTCATCCGTGAGGCGAACACCGGGTGGCCGTCGGTGGGGTTGGCGCCGATCACCATGATGACGTCGGCGTGCTCCACCGAGTCGAAGTCGTGGGTGCCCGCCGACGTGCCGAGCGTGGTCTTCAGGCCGTAGCCGGTAGGCGAGTGGCAGACCCGGGCGCAGGTGTCGACGTTGTTGTTGCCGAAGGCCGCCCGCACCAGCTTCTGGACCAGGAAGGTCTCCTCGTTGGTGCAGCGCGAGGAAGTGATGCCGCCCACCGCCTCGCGCCCGTACTTGGCCTGGATGCGCCTGAACTCGGCGGCGGTGTGGGCGATCGCGGTGTCCCAGTCGACCTCGCGCCAGGGCTCCTCGATCGAGGCGCGGATCATCGGCTTCAGGATGCGGTCGCGGTGGTTGGCGTAGCCCCAGGCGAAGCGCCCTTTCACGCAGGAGTGCCCGTGGTTGGCCTTGCCGGCCTTGTGGGGGACCATCCGCACGAGCTCCTCGCCGCGCATCTGGGCCTCGAACGAGCAGCCGACCCCGCAGTAGGCGCAGGTGGTCACCACCGAGCGCTCGGGCTGGCCGAGCTCGATCACCGACTTCTCGGTGAGGGCGGCGGTGGGGCAGGCCTGCACGCAGGCGCCGCAGGAGACGCATTCCGAGCCCATGAAGGTTTCGGACTGGCTAGGCGAGACGGCGCTCTCGAACCCGCGGGCGGCGACGGTAAGGGCGAGGGTGCCCTGGGTCTCGTCGCAGGCGCGCACGCAGCGCGAACAGACGATGCACTTGGCCGGGTCGAAGGTGAAGTAGGGGTTCGAGGCGTCGAGGGCCGCACCCAGATGGCTCGCGCCGTCCGCGCCGTAGCGCACTTCCCTGAGGCCCACCGCCCCGGCCATGTCCTCCAGCTCGCAGTCGCCGTTGGCGGGGCAGGTGAGGCAGTCGAGCGGGTGGTCGGAGATGTAGAGCTCCATCACCCCCTTGCGGAGCTTGGCCAGGCGCGGCGTCTGGGTGTGGACGACCATCCCCTCGGCGACGGGCGTGGTGCAGGAGGCGGGCGTCCCCGTCCGGCCGTCGATCTCCACCAGACACAGCCGGCAGGAGCCGAAGGATTGCAGGGAATCGGTGGCGCACAGCTTCGGGATCGAGGTTCCGATCTCCTTGGCGGCGCGCAGGATCGAGGTTCCGGCCGCAACGGTCACCGTGCGGCCGTCGACGGTGAGGGTGACCTGCGTCTCGGCGGTCGAGGCGGGCGTGCCGAAATCGATCTCTTGGGTCTTGGCCATCGTCACTCCGCCGCCTCGTGCGGCGCCCGGAAGTCCTCCGGGAAATGGTTTAGGGCGCTCAGCACCGGCAGGGGGGTGAGGCCGCCCAGGGCGCAGAGGGACCCGAATTTCATAGTATCGCACAGATCCCGGATGAGTTCGAGGCTGGCTCCCGGATCGCGGCCGGCCAGGATCCGGTCCACCGTCTCGACCCCCCGCACCGCGCCGAGACGGCAGGGCGTACACTTGCCGCAGCTCTCGACGGCGCAGAACTCCAGGGCGAACCGCGCCTGCTCGGCCATGTCGACGGTGTCGTTGAACACCACCAGGCCCCCGTGGCCCACCAGGCCGTCCTTGGCCGCGAAGGCCTCGTAGTCGAAGGGCGTGTCGAAGAGGGACGCAGGGAAATAGGCGCCGAGCGGGCCGCCGGCCTGGACCGCGCGGATCGGCCGTCCGCTCTCGGTCCCTTCGCCGATCTGGAGGACCAGTTCCCCAAGGGTGAGCCCGAAGGGGGTCTCGAAAAGGCCGCCGTTCTTGACGTCGCCGGCGAGCTGCACGGCCGCCGTCCCTCGGGAGCGCCCGAAGCCCAACGCCGCATAGGCCTCGGGCCCGGCGGAAAGGATGGTGGGGATGGCCGCTAGCGTCAGGACGTTGTTGACCAAGGTCGGCTGGCCGAACAGGCCCGCGTGGGCCGGCAGCGGGGGCTTGGCCCGCACCTGGCCCCGCCGCCCCTCCAGGCTCTCGAGCATGGCCGTCTCCTCGCCGCACACATAGGCCCCGGCCCCGAGACGGACCTCGATGTCGCCCTCGGCGAGGAGCCCCGCGCCCCGGCACAGGGTCAGGGCCTCGGTCATCGTCTGGGCGGCTTGCGGATATTCCGAGCGGACGTAGACGAAGGCTTTGGCCGCGCCCACCGCGCGCATGGCGATCAGCAGGCCTTCGATCAGCAGAAAGGGATCGCCCTCCATGAGCATGCGGTCGGCGAAGGTCCCGGAATCGCCTTCGTCGGCGTTGCAGGCGACGTACTTGCGCGCGCCCGAGGCGCCCAGCACCGTCTCCCACTTGATCCCCGCCGGGAAGCCGGCCCCGCCGCGGCCCCGGAGGCCCGAGGCCTTGACCGCCTCCACGATGGCCTGCGGCGCCATCGCCCGGGCCTTTTCCAGGCCGGCAAAGCCGCCGCTCGCCCGATAGTCGTTGAGCGACAGGGGATCGATGATCCCGCAACGGGCGAAGGTGAGCCGCGTCTGCCGGGCGAAGAAGGGCAGCGCCTCCGGCGGGCCGATCCGCAACCGGTGCTCCGCTCCGTCGAACAGCCCCGCCGCCACCAGCTCCGCCACCTCATCCGGCGACACCGGCCCGTAGCCGATCCTGCCCTCGTCGGTCTCGACCTCCACTAGCGGCTCGAGCCGGAAGAGGCCGCGCGAGCCGGTGCGAACGACCTCGATCCGCCGGCCGGCCTTGCCGGCCGCCTGCGTCAGGGCGCGGACCACCTCGTCGGCGCCGACCGCGAGGGCCGCCGCGTCCTTCGGTACGAAAAGCCGGCTCGTCATGCCCGCGCGTCCCGGATGAGTCGCTCCAGCCGCTCGCCCTCCAGTCGGGCCACGGGCCGCTCGTCGAGCAGCGCCGCCGGCCCGCTGGCGCAGAGGCCGAGGCAGTAGGCAGGCAGCAGGGTCACGGCGGCATCCGAGGTCGTCTCGCCGAAGCCGACCCCCAACTCGCCCGTCACCCGCGCCTCGACGGTCCTGGCGCCCCTGGCCTGGCAGGCCTCGGCGCGGCAGAGCTTCAGCACGTGCCGGCCCGGCGGGCTGCGCCGGAAGTCGTGGTAGAAGGTAAGCACCCCGTGCGCCTCGGCGCGGGAGATGTTGAGGATCTCGGCGGCCAGCGCCGCCGCCTCGTCGCTGATGCAGCCGAACTCAGCCTGCAGGGCGTGGAAGATCGGGAGCAGGGCGCCCTCCAGCCCGGCGTGGGCTCGTATGATCTGGGCGGCGCGGGCCTCGTCCCACGGCGCCGGAGCGGGCGTCATCCGAAAGGTTCCTCCGTTCAAGCCAGCGCCCTATACATAGTTTCCGCCAACTGTTCGAACCAAGCCCGGAGGAGCGATGACGTCGCGGGCCCAAGCCTCGGAGCTGATCGTCGAGCAGGAGGAGGCGCTGGCGATCCTCAGGCTCAACCGGCCAGAGCGGCTCAACGCCCTGGGCGGCGAGATGCTGCCGGCGCTCGACCGGGAGGTCCGCCGCCTCGCCGCCGACCCCGCCGTGCGGGCGATCATGATCACAGGCCAGGGACGGGCCTTCTGCGCGGGCGGCGACATCGGGAGCATGGGCGGCGAGCGCGACCTCGAGCGGAGCCGGGCCGGAATGAGGGCGGTCCACGCCTGGCTGAAGGCGCTCTGGTCCTCGGAAAAGCTGGTGATCACGGCGGTGAACGGGGCGGCCGCCGGCGGCGGATTCGGCCTGGCTCTGTTGGGCGACGTGGTCCTGGCTTCCAGCGCGGCCTTCTTCAAGGCCGGTTTCACCGACCTCGGGGTCGCGGCCGACTATGGCCTCGCCTTCACCCTGCCCCGGGCGGTGGGGAGCCTGCGCGCGGCGGAGATCCTGTTCAGCGACAGGCGGGTGACGGCGCAGGAGGCGCTGGACATCGGCATGGTGAGCCGACTCATCCCCGCCGCCGACTTCGAAGCCGAGGCGCTCGCCTTCGCCCGCAAGCTCGCCGCCGCCCCCCGAGGAGCCCAGATCACCAAGCGGTTGCTGAGACTCGGCGAGGCCCAGACCTTCGCGGGGTTCCTGGCCGCGGAGGCCGACGGCCAGGCCGAGGCCTTCCAGTCGCGCGATTTCGCCGAGGGCGTGGCGGCGTTCCGGGAGAAACGGGCGCCCCGCTTCCGGGGCGAGTAGCCAAAAGCGGAGGATGAGTTGGCCGGGTTGCGCATCGAAGGCGTCATCGACATGCACTGCCATTACGGTCCGGACCTCGTGAACGTGTCCGCCGGGCCGGGTCACGGGGCTCACGTCACCGCCCTCGACGCCGCCCGCGAGGCCAGGGACAGCGGCCACCGGGCCATCGTGCTGAAGTCGCACAGCCTGCCCTCCCCAACGCTGGCCCACGCGATCGAGGAGGCGACGCCCGGCTTGCGGGTCTTCGGCGGCGCCTGCACCGATTATCCGAGCGGCGGGCTCAATCCGGACATGGTGGAAGCCTGCCTGAAACTGGGCGGCAAGATCATCTGGCTGCCCACGCTCCACAGCCACCAGGACTATCTCAACGGCATGGCCGAGCGGACGGGGATCAAGGGCGAAGGCCTGACGGTGACCGACGAGGACGGCGAGCCCTCGGAGGTGGTCAGGGAGATCTTCGCGCTGGTGCGGGAGAACGACGCTGTCCTCGCCACCGGCCATGTCACCGCCGCCGAGCACTTTGCGGTGGCCAAGGCCTTCGCCCGGGAGGGCAAGGTGCTGGTGACCCACGCCGGCGAGCACCTGGCCGGCCCGAAGCTCACCGCCCAGCAGTGCCGCGAGCTCGCCGATCTCGGCGCGGTCATCGAGCTCACCGCGCTCAGCTGCCAGGCCGTCTTCGGAACCCAGGGCAAGTCGCCGGAAGAGATGGTGAAGATGATGGGTCACGTCGGCTGCGAGCGGTGCGCGCTGGCCACCGACTACGGCTGGAGCGCCACCGACATCCCGCACCCGGCGCCCGGCTTCAGGGACTTCATGGAGACCCTTTGGTCGCTCGGCGTCAGCGAGGCGGATCTCACCACCATGGCCGCCCGCAACCCGGCCCGGCTGCTCGGCCTCTGAGGGCCGGCGCGCCGGTCGCCCGGCCCTGGGGCGGCATAGTCTTGTGGAATCCGGCGGTCGGTCTGCGCTAGGCGAGAGCCGCGGCGCATGCCCGCGGTGGGGAGAACGGATGATGGTGGTCGACGAAGAGAGCCGGTTGATCCGCGAAACGGTCCGCCGGTTCGTGGAGCGCGAGCTGATGCCGCTGGAGGCCCATGTGGCCAAGCAGCAGGTGGCCGGCGACGACGGCTCGGCCCTGACGAACGCGCAGTACAAGCACCTGAGGGTGGTCTCCAAGGAGCTGGGCCTTTGGGGGCTGGACGCTCCGGAGGCGCTGGGCGGGTTCGACCTGCCGGCTGTGGCCATGGCCGGGGTGGCCCAGGAGCTCGGGCGGACCATCACCCCCTTCGTGCTGCCGCCGGACACGCCGAACCTCAAGATGCTGGACGCGGTGGGGACCCCCGAGCAGAGGGAGCGGCACCTCAAGCCCTACATCGAAGGGCGCACGGTCTCCTGCATGGCGATCTCCGAGCCCGGGGCCGGCGGCGATCCGGCGGGCATCAGGACCCGGGCCGAGCGCACCGCCGACGGCTGGGCGCTCAACGGGCGCAAGATCTGGATCACCAACGCCGAGAAGTCCGACTTCATGATCGCCATGGCGCGGGTGGGCGAGGGCAAGCGCCAGGAGGGCGTCACCGCCTTCATCGTCGAGCAGGGGACGCCCGGGCTGATCATCGAGCGGTCGATCCCCATGGTGGGCGACACCCTTACCTACGAGCTGGTGTTCGACAACTGCCGGCTGCCGGAGGGTGCGGTCCTGGGCGAGATCGGGGCCGGCTACGCGCCCATGCAACTGCGGCTGATCAGCCGGCGCATGGAGATGGCCTCCACCTGCGTGGGCATGACCGAGCGAGCCCTCGACATCCTGTGCGAGCACGCCCGCCAGCGGGTCACCTTCGGCGCGCCGCTCGCCGACCGCCAGGCCATCCAGTGGTGGGTCGCCGACCTCGCCACCCGCCTCCACGCCGCGCGGCTGATGATCCACGACGCGGCCGAGAAGCTCGACCGCGGGGAGGACATCCGCCACGAGGCCTCGATGGTGAAGGTCTATGCCACCGAGCTCGCCTACGACGCCTGCGACCACGCCATGCAGACCCTGGGCGCCCTCGGCATGACCAAGGAATCGCCGCTGTTCCACATGTGGGGCCGGGCGCGGATCATGCGCATCTACGAGGGGCCGAGCGAGGTGCACCGCCAGGCGGTGGCGCGACGGGTGCTGGGCGGGCGGCGGTGAGGGTTGCTGACGGCTATGGCGCCGCGGCCTGGCCGCCGTCGGTGTTGATCCCTGCGCCGGTGATGTAGCCCCCGGCGTCGGAGACCAGGAAGAGGGCGAGATTGGCGAACTCCTCGGGCTCGCCCACCCGCCCGAGCGGGATTCGCTTGGCGAGCGTCGCGTACCAGTCCTCCAGCGGCTTGTCGCCGGCGGCCCTGCGGATCTGCTCGGTCTTGAAGGTGCCGGTGAGCATGGCGTTGACCAGCACGTTGTGCGGGGCGAGCTCGCTGGCCAGCACCTTGGTGAGGGCGAGGCCGGCGGCGCGCGAGACCGAGGTGGGGGCGCTGCGGGGACCAGGCGTTCGGGCGAACGAATTCAGTACGTTGATTATCCGCCCCCACCGCTGGGCCTTCATGTCGGGCAGGCAGAGGCGGCTAAGGCGGATGGCGGCGAACAGCTTGAGGTCGAGATCCGCCTGCCAGGTCTCGTCCGAGGCCTCCTCGAACGGCAGCGCCTTGGCGCCCCCGGCGTTGTTGACCAGAATGTCGATCTTGCCGAGGCCGGCCTTGGCGGCCTGGTAGGCGGCCTCGGTCCCTTCGGCCGTGGAGATGTCGGCGACGACAGCGAGGGCGGCGCCGGGCGAGCCGGCCGCCTCCGCCTGCGCCCTGGCCGCCTCGAGCGGCCCCGGCGTGCGCGCCACCATCGCGACTTTCGCTCCCGCGGCGGCGAACTTGACGGACATGGCCAGCCCCAGCCCCTGGCTCGCCCCGGTGATGAGGGCGCATCGCCCGTCGAGCCTTATGTCCATCGGTTGCGCCCTCGTCGGTCTGGCCGCCTTGCCGTGGCAAGGGCCGGCGTCTTTGCCTCACGTCCCAGATAGAAGTTGCGCGCCGGCGCCGCCAGCAGCAAACCCTCAGCGGTCCTGGTCCAGCCCCAGCTGCGCCATCAGCTTGCGCCTCGCCTTCACCTTCGACGAGCGTAGGTCGTACAGCGGCGCCCAGGTCGAGCCGCCGTCGACGGCGAGGGTCGAGCCGGTGATGTGGCGGGCCATGTCGGAGGCGAGGAACACCAGCCCCCGGGCGACGTCGTCGGGCTGGGCGAGCCGGCCGAGGGGGATCTTCTCGATCTCGGCCTGGAAGGCGGGGGTGTCCATGTAGCCCGCCGCGTTCGAACTGAAGGTGGCGCCGGGCGCCACGGCGTTGATCCGCACCCCGTATTCGCCGAGCTCCACCGCCATGCTCTTCACCAGGTGGACGAGGGCGGCCTTGGCGGCGCCGTAGGAAGCGCGGAACGGCATCGAGCGCAGGGCGCCCCCCGTCGCGGTGACCACGATCGAGCCTGGCACGCCGCGGCGGATGAACGAGCGGGCCGCCGCCTGGGCGTAGACGAAGACGTAGCGGACGTTGCGGGAAAAGTCGGTGTCCCAGTCCTCCAGGCTGAGCTCCAGGACGCCGCCGAGCCGGGAGCCGCCGATGATGGTGATCAGGATGTCGAGGCCGCCGAGCGCCTTCTCGGTCTCGCCGATCACCCGCTCCGCCTGAGCCGGATCGAGGGCGTCGGCGGCGATGGCGATCGCCTTGCCGCCGGCGCCGACCACCTCGTCGCAGACCTTCTGCGCGCGGTCGGCCTCGATATCGACCACGGCCACCGCGGCGCCGGCGTGGGCGAGGCACAGCGCGCTCGCCTCGCCGATGCCCTGGCCGCCCCCGATCACCAGCGCGACCTTGCCCTGAAGGCCCAGCAGATCACCGGTCATGGCTTGCCCTCCCTGCGCCGGTCCTCCTCGGACTGGAGGCGCGCGGCCGACCACTTCAAGCGCAGGGGCCGCCGGCGATCAAGCCGGCGGCCCCCAGATCGCCGATCCCGACGAGAGGTCAGATGCGTTCGATGATGGTTGCCGGCGCCATGGCCCCGGCCGCGCACATGGTGACGAGGCCGGTGGCGAGGTCCCGCCGCTCCAGCTCGTCGAGCAGGGTGCCGAGGAGCATGGCGCCGGTGGCGCCGATGGGGTGGCCGAGGGCGCAGGCGCCGCCGTTGACGTTCACCAGCTCCGGATCGACGTCGAGGTCGCGCATGAACTTCAGGGGCACCACCGCAAAGGCCTCGTTGACCTCGAAGAGCTCGATGTCGCGGATGTTCATCCCCGCCTTCTTGAGCGCCTTCTTGGTGGCCGGGACGGGGGCGTTCAGGATCAACTCCGGACGGTCGCCGGCGTCGGCCAGCGCCTTCACCCGGGCCCGGGGCTTCCACCCCTGGGCCCTGGCGTATTCGGGCGAAGCCAGGAGCACCGCCGAGGCCCCGTCGACGACGCCGGACGAGTTGCCGGCGTGGTGGATGTGCTTGACCTTCAGGTCGGGGAAACGGGACTCAACGATCTTGCGGAAACTGAGGCCGTGCTCGTCGAGCGGCGCGTCATAGACGGCCTCGAAGGCCGGCTTCAGCGCCGCGAGGCCCTCCAGCGTCGTCTGCGGCCGGGGATATTCCTCACGGTCGAGGGCCAGCGTCCCGTCCTCCCTGTAGACGGGCGCCAGGCTGCGGTCGAAGCGGCCCTCGGAGATGGCCACGGCGGCGCGCCGCTGGCTCTCGTAGCCCAGCTGGTCCACCTGCTCGCGGCTGAAGCCCTCGAGAGTGGCGATCACGTCGGCGGCGATGCCGACGTTGGGGGTGGGGTACATGGCCCGCAGCCGCTCGTTGCCGCCGTCCGCCAGGGGCGGCCCTTCCATTCTGGGCGCGGTCGGGGTGTACGACATCATCTCCACGCCGCCGGCCACCATGCAGTCCTGCATGCCAGATGCGATGCCCATGGCCGCCAGGTTGACGGCGCTGAGGCTGGAGCCGCAGAACCGGTCGATGGTGAGGCCGGTGGAGTTCTGGTCCCAGCCGGCCAGCAGCTGCGACATCCGGCCGATGCAGGCGCCCTGCTTGCCGGTCTGGCTGCTGCAGCCGGCGATGACGTCGTCGACCTCGCCGGTCTTGAGATCGTTGCGCTTTTGGATCGCCTGCAGGCAGGTCGCCAGCAGATGCTGCGGATGCAGCTCGGCCAGGGCGCCCTTGCCGATCTTGCCGATCCCGCGCGGGGTCCTCACCGTATCGATGATCCAAACGTCTTCCACCTGAAATCCTCCTGTGCGCCGCGCGTCGCGGGCGTCGATGCCGTCGAATATGGGATCGTCGGTATCAGAAGCGGTTGCGGCCGTCACCCTGCAGCCGGATCCGGGGCGGCGGGCGGCGGGCGGCGGGGCCCGGTTGCGCAAGCGGGGAAGCCAAATAGAGTGGCGCACGCCTGCGGCGCGCGGCGCCGCCCGAAACGGGGTTCCTCATGCCGGCTTACATCTTGGCCATCCGCAAGCGCGTCACCGATCCGGAGGAGATGGCCAAATACGGCGCCCTGGCGATGAAGAGTCCGTTCCCTGCGGGGTACCGGCTCCTTGCCATGGGGGGCAAGTTCGAGGCCCTCGAAGGGGGGCCGGTCGACGGCGTCATCCTGGCGGAGTTCCCAAGTTACGAAGCGGCGAAGGCCTGGTACAACTCTGAAGAGTACCAGAAGGCGGCGGCGCATCGGCACAAGGGCTCGGAGTTCGATTTCCTGGTGGTCGAGGGACTGCCGCCGCGAGAGTGACGCCAAAGGGCCGCGGTCGGATCAGGCCGGCGGCCTCGCCGGCAGCCCGCGGCAGACGCCAGCCAGGGTGCAGCCCTCGGAGCTCGCCACCCACTTGTGCTCCAGCCCGGGGATCAGGATGGCGTCGCCCGGCCGCAGCCGAACTTCCCCGGCGCCGAGCTCGCAGGTCACCTCGCCGGCCAGGATGACCTGGCAGTCGACGGTGTCGGTATGGTGCATCTGGCTGGTCGAGCCCGGCGGCAGCCGCCACATCACCCAGCGAAGCGCGCCGTCCGCCAGGCCGAGATCCATCCAGTGGCTGTCCTTCGCGTGGGGCGGGGCCGCCTTGATCTCCTCCGCGGCCATCGCCCACAGGGTCTCCACGGCCAGCCCCTGCGGATCGTGCGGGAACTCCACCGACTTGACGCTCACCACCGTGGAACGGCCCTGCGCGTCAGCCCCAACCATAGAGAACTGCATCTCGACCTCCCTCTCGTAACGCGGACGGCCCGGCGGGGCCGGGGCCTCAGATCCCCTTGAACACGCCCTTGCGCTTCTCGACGAAGGCGCGGGTCGCTTCTTTGAAGTCGTCCATGCCCATGGTGTAGACCTCGTAGGCCAAGGAGGCCTCGAACCCGGAGGCCGTCATCTGCCGCAGGGCGATGTTCATCGCCGATTTCGTGTAGTTCACCGCGTGAGGGGGCAGATCGCGCAGCTTCTCCGCCATGGCCTGGACGTGGGCGTCGAGCTGATCGTCCGGCAGGCAGCGGTTGATGAGGCCGATCCGCTCGGCGACGTCGGCCGGCACCGGCTCGCCGGTCATCAGGTACTCCTTGGCGCGGTGCATGCCGCACAGCAGCGGCCAGAGCAGCACGCCGCCGTCGCCCGCCACCATGCCGGCCTTCACGTGGGAGTCGCAGAAGCGGGCGCCTTCGGCGGCGAAGACCATGTCGCAACCCATCACCAGGCTGACCCCAAGACCGTAGGCGACGCCCCGGACCTTGGCGATCACCGGCTTGTCACAGTCGAGCAGCGAGAGGATGTGGCGCCGGGCCGCGCGGAAGACACCGTTCACCGGCCGCATCGGCTTCGGCTGGGACGTCCCCGCCGACAGCCGGGCGACGTCGGCGCCCGACGAGAAGTCGGCGCCCTCGCCAGTGAGGATGATGACCTTGACCTCGTCGTCCTGAAGCAGGTCGTCCCAGATAGTGGTGAGGTCGGAGCTCATCTCCGGCGTCATGGCGTTGCGCCGGCCGGGGTTCGAAAGGGTCACCGTCATGATGCCCTCGGCCAGGGAAAGCTTGAGGCCGGTGTATTTCGAATAGTCGTAGGCGCTGCCGACGGTCATTCCTGGGCTCCTCTGTGGGCGTGGAAGCGCGACGCCCTTCTCTGGGCTTTCCGCAGGGGCGGCAAGCCGTCAAGAGCCTACTAAAAGGCATGGGCCGTCCCTGTCCAGCGCGCCCGGGCGGGGGCGCGGCGGGCGGAGGTCCCCGAATCCGGCTCAGGCGCTCTTCAGCTTGGCCAGCAGCGCCTTTTGGCGATCCGGGTCGAGGTCGGTGAACGGGAAGCCCGTGCGGTCCACCTTGCCGGCGTAGAGCTTCACCAGCTTGTCGGCCACCTGCTCGGCGGTTCCGATCACGGCGAAGGTCTCCACCACCTCGTCGGTGAGCAGCTTGGCCATCTCGTCCCACTTGCCCTGGCGCGACAGGGCGTGCAGCTGTGGCTGCAGGTCGTGCCAGCCGTGGCGCTCGAGCACCCCCTTGTAGGCGGGGGTCGAGCCGTAGAACGAGATCTGGCCACGGATGAACTGAAGGCCCTTGGCGATCTCTTCGTCCGTGTCTCCGACGACGGTGAAGAGCTGGGCCACGATGTCGAACTTCTTGCGGTCCCGGCCGCCGGCGGCGAGCGTCTGCTCGATCTGCGGAATGGTCACCTCGTGCATGTACTTCGGGGTGGTGAAGGAGTGGCAGAGCACGCCGTCGGCGACCTCGGCGGCCACCTTGGTCATCCCGGGGCCCACGGCCGCCAGCATGATCCGGGGGCGCCCGTACTGAAGGTCCTCCGGGACGAAGTAGGGCGTCATCAGCGTGTGGGTGTAGAACTCGCCCCGGAATTCCAGCGGCTTGCCGTCGTACCAGGCGTCCCAGATCGCATGCATGGCCGAGATCATCTCGCGCATGCGCGGGGCCGGATGCGACCAGGGCATCGAGAATCGACGGGTGATGTGCGGGGCGATCTGGGTCCCGAGGCCCAGGATGAAGCGGCCGCTGGAGCCGGCGTTGAGGTCGTGGGCGACCTGGGCGAGGGTCATCGGGTTGCGGGCGAAGGCCACGGTGATGGACGTGAGGAGCTCGAGGCTGGTCGTGGTGAGGGCGGCCGCCGCCAGCGGCAGGAAGGGGTCGTGCTTGGTCTCGGCGGTGGCCCCGCAGTCGTAGCCCGCAGCCTCCAGCGCGCGCGCCGCAGGTCCCGCCTCGGCCAGGCCGGAAGGGATTCTGCCGTCGATCTTCATGGGTCTCTCGCTTTTTTCGCCGCGTCGGTGACGCTGGCTTCGAACGCCACCTCTTCACCAACTGGGGCCGGCGGGCAAGCGCCCGCGGCTCGGGGCGGGTAGGGGCGGGTGTGGCCGGCGGGATCCTCGATGCTCAGGCCGCCCTGGACCGCCTGCACGTAGGCGGGACCGATCGGGACCTTGCCGTGGCCGCCCGGGATGTCCAGCACATAGGTCGGCTGGCACAGCCCCGAGACCCGCCCGCGCAGGGCCCGCATCAGCGCCTGCCCTTCGGCGATCGTGGCGCGCAGGTGCGACGTCCCGGGGGCGAGGTCGCCATGGTGCAGGTAATAGGGCTTGATGCGGGTCTCGACGAAGGCGCGCATCAGGGCCTCGAGGATATGGACGTCGTCGTTGACCCCGCGCAGCAGCACCGTCTGGCTGAGCATGGGGATCCCGGCGTCGATCAGCCGCGCGCAGGCCGCCCGGGCGGCGGGCGTCAGCTCCTTGGGATGGTTGGCGTGGAGGGCGACGTAGACCGTCTTGGGCGTCTGCTTCAGCGCCCTGACGAGCGCCGCGGTGATCCGCTCAGGGTCGACCGCCGGCGCGCGCGTGTGGACCCGCAGCACCTTCACGTGCGGGATGTCGCCCAGCCGCGCGATCAGCGCGCCCAGCCGGCGGGGCGAGAGAACCAGCGGATCGCCCCCGGTCAGGATCACCTCCCAGATCTGCGGGCGCGCCGCGATATAGGCCAGCGCCGTCTCCAGCGCCGTCCCGGAGAGGGGGCCGCCGCCCTTGGGGCCCACCCGCTCGCGCCGGAAACAGAACCGGCAGTAGGTGGCGCAGGTGTGGGTCGCCATGAGCAGGACCCGGTCGGGATAGCGGTGGACGATGCCCGGAACCGGGCTCTTTGCGGCGTCGCCGATCGGGTCGGCCAGCTCCTCGGGCGAGATGGCGAGCTCCGCCTCCTGGGGGACGAACTGGCGGGCGATGGGATCGGCCGGATCGGCAGGGTCGATCAGCGCGGCGATGGCCGGCGTCACCGCCACGGCGTAGCGCGCCGCGACCTTTCCCAGCGCAGCCACCCGTTCCCGCGCCACGAGGCCGGCGCCGGCGAGCGCGGCCGGGGTCGTCAGGGGCTTGGCGCGGATCATCCGGGCCGCTTAGGCCCTGGCGGGCTTGCGATCAACGCCGGCGCCCGCCCCGCACGGCTGTCTCAACCACGAAGCTCGCGACTGGCTCAGCGAACGTCCGCCACCGGCGACCAGAGGACGTCGTCGATCCTGTCCGCGCCCAGCGCCAGCATCGCCAGGCGGTCGAAGCCGAGGGCGGCGCCGGCGGCGGGGGGCATCTCGCCCACCGCGGCGATGAAGTCGTCGTCGATGGGGAAGCGCTCGCCATAAAGCCTCTGCTTCTCGGCCATCTCGGCCTCGAGCCGCCGGCGCTGCTCGGCGGCATCGGTGAGCTCGGCGAAGGCGTTGGCGAGCTCAACGCCGCAGGCGTAGAGCTCGAACCGCTCGGCGACCCTGGGCTCCGCGGGTTTCAGGCGGGCGAGCGCCGCCGCCGGGGCCGGGTATTCGCAGAGGATGGTCGCCCGGCCAAGCCCGAGGCGGGGCTCGACGAGGGCGGTGAGCACCTTGCTGAACACGTCGCTCCAGTTGTCGTCGTCCGCGACCCGCACGCCGGCGGCCCGCCCGGCGTGGGCCAGGGCGTCGCGGTCGGCCTCGCCGTCCGCGGCGACGGTGGCCAGCAGATCGATCCCGGCGAAACGGTCGAAAGCCTCGGCCAGGCTTAGGCGCCCGGGTTCGGCGAAGGGGTCCATCTCGCGCCCGCGCCAGGCGAAGCGCTCACGGCCGCCGGTCCGGGCCGCCAGCGCCAGCAAGGCGGCGCAGTCCTCCATCAGCGCCTCGTAGGGCGCCTGCGCACGGTACCATTCGAGGAGGGTGAACTCCGGATGGTGGAGGGGGCCGCGCTCGCGGTTGCGCCAGACCCTGGCCAACTCGAAGATCCTGGTCTCGCCCGCCGCCAGCAGCTTCTTGCAGGCGAATTCCGGCGAGGTGCGCAGATGCAGCGGGCGTCGTTCGCCCGAAGGGGCGATCAGATCGGCGGAGAAGGGGTGCAGGTGGGCCTCGGCCGCCGGCGAGACCTGCAGCGCGGCCGTCTCCACCTCGACGAATGCTTGCGCCTCGAACCATCCGCGGACCGCGCGCGTGAGCGCGTTCCTGGCCAGCAGCCGCGGGCGGCGGCCTTGGTGGAGCTCGGCGCGGGACGAAGGCGGCGTATCGGACAAGGCGAGGCTCTGATGCCCCCAACACGCAAGCGCCGCAAGCCGGCGCGGCGGGCATGAATTCGCCTGGCCGTAAGCGCCTCAAGAGGAGGAGGCGTGCGCCATCCTTTCGCCGAGCGAAAGCACCAGCGCGTCGGCTTCCCAGAGCTCGACGCCCTTGTGGTGAGACGATTCCTGCAGCACGCGCTTGGCTAGCTCAACGGCCAGGGCGGTCGAGGCCGCCTGCACGATCCTGAGCGTGGGAACCGCATATCGGTCGTCGGTCACGAAGATCGGACGATGAATCACCCTCAGATCACACCCGACAAATATTGATTTTAGTTTGTGAGATATCGCATATCAACCAGTTTTATTTGAACAGTGTCGATATTAACCCAATTTTGCACACTACACGCTGATCCGGTCTCTTGCTACGAATGCGCGGGGACCAAAAACGGCGTCTTTGGCGCTTTTTGAGTAAGAGACGGTTTAATAGCCTCCGGCGTAACATATGTTGTTGACTGCCTTATAGCCGAAGCCGTAAATGGCGACGGGTGGTGAGCGACATGTCCGAGCCGAACCGAGGCGAACGCCTCCAGATCATGCTTACGAAGGCGGAGCTGGCGCTGGTGGACGATTGGCGATTTTCGCGGCGCATGCCCAGCCGCGCATCGGCGGTGCGGGAGCTCCTAAAGCGGGGGCTGGTCGCCGAGGGGTTCTCGGTCAGCGATCCCGATATCATGTCCAAGGATTTCGGCTTGGCGGACAGCGACGGCGAATCCGGGCAGGCGTAGGCGTCCGGAAGCCTGATCGGCTGGGCTGTATCCAGCTGCGATAGCGCCGACAGACCCCTGGTCTTCCCGGCGCCCGGCGTGTAGGTGCGCGCGCAGAGAGAGCCGGGACGCTGGGGGCGCCGCGGCCAAGCCTCGAGGTCTGTTCGTGAAGGTTGCAGCCAGTTCGCTCCGCAAGGGCTCGGTCGTGGACATCGACGGGCGGCTCTACGTCGTGCTCAGCGTCGAGAACATCCATCCGGGCAAAGGCACCCCGGTGACCCAGCTCGACATGCGGCGCATCTCCGACGGGGTGAAGGTTTCCGAGCGCTACCGCACCACCGAGCAGGTGGAGCGCGCCTTCGTGGACGAGCGGGAGTTCACCTTCCTCTACCAGGACGGGGAGGGGTTCCATTTCATGAACCCGGAGACCTATGACCAGGTGACCGTGAGCGCCGAGATGGTGGGGGACGGCGCGGCCTACCTCGCCGACGGGATGGCGGTGACCCTCTCGCTCCACGACGGCTCGCCCATCGCCATCGAGCTTCCCACCCGAGCCACCCTCGAGATCGTCGAGACCGAACCCACCGTGAAGGGCCAGACCGCCTCCGGCTCCTACAAGCCTGCCGTGCTCTCCAACGGCGTGCGCACCATGGTGCCCACCTACATCACCGCCGGCACGCGCATCGTGGTCATGACCGCCGACGGCTCGTACGTGGAGCGGGCCAAGGACTAAGCCGACCGCTCGGCCTTCGAGGTGTTCGATTCCCGTTCGATCTGGGAATTGAACTCTGCCCCGAGCAGCACCACCATCACCGAAAGCCAGATCCAGGTGAGCGCGCCGATGACGGCGCCGAGCGACCCGTAGGTTCTGTTGTAGTGGCCGAAGTTGGCCACGTACCAGGAGAAGAGCGCCGACATGGCGATCCACCCCACCGATCCGATGACGCCGCCGGGGGTGATCCAGCGCCAGCGGGCGCGGGGGCGGCAAGGGCCGAACTTGTAGAGCAGCGACAGGGCGAGGGTCACGACGGTGACCAGCAGGGCGGCGTCGAACGCGCCGGCCGCCCAGCCCGGCAGCCCCAGCGCCTCCATCCCCGCCGGCGCCCCGACCACCAGGGCGAGGCCGAGCACCGAGACCAGGATGCCGATGGTGGTGAAGGCGAGGGAGGTCAAGGTGAGGCTGATGAAACCCCGGTGCTCCTTGGTCTCGTAGGCGACGTTGAGCCCGTCGATGACGGACTTGACCCCGGCGTTGGCGCTCCAGATCGAAACCGCGAGGCTCACGAAGAACGCCACGCCCAGCCCTGCATGGTCGGTGCTGGTGAGGCGGGTGAGCTCGTCGCTCACCACGCTGATGGCGCCGCTCGGCAGGATCCCGGAGAGCGCCACCACCTCGCGGCGCACGTCGGAGACATTGGCGATGAGGCCGTAGAGGGAAACGAAGCCGCTGATGGCGGGGAAGAGCGCCAGCAGGGTGAAGTAGGTGACCCCGGCGGCGGCGGCGGGAATGCGGTCCTGGCCGAACTTCCGAAGGCTCCGGACCGCCGCGCGGCGCCAGCCCGAGAGGGGGATGGAGGTGGGCGTTTCGTGGACCTCGGCCAACCAACGCGGACGGTTCGGCTTTGCGTCGCGCGCCCGACTGGCCTCCACGAAGGCGGCCAGCAGGCCGGCCGCGAGGCCAAGGGCGAACGAGCGAACCCCGATCAGCGATCGGCGCGGCCCTCGGCCTCCCGTTTCGGCGACGCTCACCTCGCCCTCCTGGCGCAGGGTCCGCGAGGACCCGCAGCGTCAACGGACGAGACGGCGGAAGGCTGCCAACGCCCAGCGCCAGCCGGGGAGCCTCGCCGCGGCCGGTCGCAGGCCGCCTGGTTCCCATCGTCGGCCATCCCCTCTAGGCTCGTGCGGTAGGAGGAAGACAGGCATGGGAAGGCTCGAGGGACGCACCGCCATCGTCACCGGCGCGAGCCGCGGACTGGGCCGGGCCATCGCCATGGCGATGGCCGCCGAGGGCGCCAAGATCGCGGTGGCGGCGCGTACGGTGGAGGTCTGGGACGAGCGGCTTCCGGGCACGATCGGCGAGACGGTGGCGGCGATCATCGAAGCCGGCGGACGGGCGGTGGCGATCCAGGCCGACCTGCTCGAGCCCGAGGACCGGCGACGGCTGGTGGAAGACGCCCGGACCGCGCTCGGGCCGATCAGCATCCTGGTGAACAACGCCGCCTTCACCGCGCCGGGACGCCCGCCGAGAGCGGGGGAGGGGGCGAAACCGCAGCGCGCTCCCGCCGCCGGCGCAAACTCGGCCGCCAAGGCCGACTTCCCGACCTTCGTGACCACGCCGCTGCCCGCCTATCGCCGGCACTTCGAGCTGGTGTTCGCCGCTTACGAGCTGAGCCAGCTCGTGGTCCCCGACATGCTGGCGGCCGGCGGCGGCGCGATCGTCAACATCAGCTCCGGCGCCTCGCGGATGCCCGGCGAGGGGCCGTATCCGGCGCGCAGCGACGGGGTGCTGGCCGGATATGGAGGTTCGAAGGCGGCGCTGGAGCACCTGACCCAGTGCTGCGCCTACGAGCTCGCCGACCGCCGCATCGTCATCAACGCCCTCGCGCCCACCCTTCCCATCATGACGCCGGGCCTTGCCTACTATTCACGCGGCCACGCCGAGACGGCGACGCCGGAGGCGTTCGCCGAGGCGGCGGTCCGCCTCTGCCTGGTCGATCCCAGCCGGGTCACCGGCCGGGTGCTCGGCCACGCCGACGTGCTGGACGGCAGTTTCGGGCCTTACGTCTATCGGGGACGGCCGGGGCAGGCGGAGTGACCGACCGGCGAGGCGTCAGCCGGGGAAGGTCATGGCGGACGAACGCCCCTCGACGTAGATACGGTCGATCTTTCGCAGGGTGGCCCAGTTCACCGCCCAGCCGACTGCCTGCTCGAGATCATCGCCCCGCTCCAGGTCCGAGGAATAGACCAGCAGCGGTCCCTGTTTGGCGATGAACCGCACGTCGGTATGGCCAGGCGTCAGCTCGCGCACGATCACGGCGCCGGGCGCATCCAGGGGCGCCTGGTCAGGATCGAAGCGGGTGATCTCGATCGCCATGTTTTGACCATAAATCCGGAGGGCGACCGGTGTCACGGGCAGGCCGACGAGACTCACAAGAATTTCACATCTGCCTTTGCAATCGGCAGGTGGCCGCTATGGACGCGGGGCGTTCCCGGCCAGGAGCGCCTCGTAAGCCGGCAGGGTGAGGAATTCCTCGAAGCTGGGCGAGAGGCTCATCTCGGCGAAGATCGAGATCGCCTGGTCGAACCGGCCGGCCTCGAACGCAGCGCCCAGCGCCTGGCGCAGGCCGGCCATCTCCTCGTCGAGAAGCGCCGCGAAGAGCTCCGGCGTGACGATGCGCCCGTCCGCCAAGGCGGCGCGCCGCTGGATCCATTGCCAGATCTGGGCGCGGCTGATCTCGGCCGTCGCCGCGTCCTCCATCAAATTGTAGAGCGGCACGGCGCCGCGTCCGCGCAACCAGGCCTCGATGTACTGGACGCCGACCCGGATGTTCTCGCGCAGGCCCTCTTCGGTGCGCGCCCCTTCGTGAACCTTCAGCAGGTCCTCGCGGCTCACCGACACGTCCTCGCGCAGCTTGGCCAGCTGGTTGGCCGCGGGCATCAGGCGGTCGAAGACCTCGAGGGCGATGGGAACCAGATCCGGGTGGGCGACCCAGGTGCCGTCGTGGCCGTCGCTCGCCTCGCGCTCCTTGTCGGCCCGCACCTTGGCGAACGCCGCCGCGTTGGCCGCCGCATCCCCCTTCACCGGGATCTGCGCGGCCATGCCGCCCATGGCCAGCGCGCCGCGCCGGTGGCAGGTCTGGATGAGCTTCAGCGAATAGGCGCGCAGGAACGCCGCGCCCATCCCCATCACGGACCGGTCGGGCGTGAGCGCCTCAGGGTGGCCGCGCAGGCGCTTGATGTAGGAGAAGATGTAGTCCCAGCGCCCGCAGTTCAGCCCGACGATGTGTTCGCGAAGCTCGTAGAGGATCTCGTCCATCTCGAAGGCGGCGGGGAGAGTCTCGATCAGCACCGTGGCCTTGATGGTCCCCGCCGGCAAGCCGAGCGTCTCCTGGGCGAAAAGGAAGACGTCGTTCCAGAGCCGCGCCTCGAGATGGCTCTCGAGCTTCGGAAGATAGAAGTAGGGTCCGGCGCCCTGGGCGAGGATCGCCTGGGCGTTGGCGAAGAAGTAGAGGCCGAAATCCATCAGGGCCCCGGCCATCGGCTCGCCGTCGACGGCCATGTGCCGTTCCGGCAGGTGCCAACCGCGGGGCCGGACCATCAGCACCGCCGGCCGGTCCTTGAGGGCGTAGGCCTTGCCGCTCGCCGGATCGACGTGGCTGAGCCGTCCGTCCCAGCGATCCTTCAGGTTGACCTGGCCTTCGATCAGGTTGGACCAGGTCGGCGAATTGGCGTCCTCGAAATCGGCCATGAACACCCGGGCGCCGGAGTTCAGGGCGTTGATGACCATCTTGCGGTCGGTGGGGCCGGTGATCTCCACCCGCCGGTCGAGGAGGTCGGCCGGGATCGGAGCGATCCGCCAGTCGGCCTCGCGGATGGAGGCGGTCTCGGGGAGGAAGTCCGGCGCCGCGCCGGCGTCGAAGCGCCTCTGGCGCTCGGCCCGCGCCGCCAGCAGGGCGCGCCGGCGCGCGTCGAACCGGCGGTGCAGCTGCGCCAGAAAGGCGAGGGCTTGCGGCGTCAGGATCTCGACCGCGCGTCCTTCCACCGGCGCCAGGACGTCGGCCGGGCGGGGAAGCAGGTGGGTTTCGGCCATGGGGGCCTCCTAAGGGGCGAGCTGCGCCCCGCTTGAGCCCGGCGGGGTCGGACCGAACCGGTCCGACCCCTCAAATCGAGCCCTGCATCGTGTTGAATCTACGACGCGGCGCGCCCGCACGTTCGAGCCAGGAGCTCAGGCCGGGACCGCCTCGAACTGCGCCGCCTCGGTGGACTCGGCCAGCGCGGTCGTGGAGGAGGCGCCGCCGGAGATGGTGAGGGCGACCTGGTCGAAGTAGCCGGTCCCCACCTCCCGCTGGTGGCGGGTGGCCGAGTAGCCGGCCGCCTCGGAGCCGAACTCCGCCTGCTGCAGCTCGGAATAGGCGGCCATGCCCCGGTCCTTGTAGCCGCGCGCCAGTTCGAACATCCCGTGGTTCAGGCTGTGGAACCCCGCCAGGGTGACGAACTGGAACTTGTAGCCCATGGCCCCCAGCTCCCGCTGGAAGCGGGCGATGGTCGCCTCGTCGAGGTTGGCGCGCCAGTTGAAGGAGGGCGAGCAGTTGTAGGCGAGCAGCTTGCCCGGATAGCGGCGATGGACCGCCTCGGCGAAGGCGCGCGCCTCCTCGAGGTTGGGCTTGGAGGTCTCCCACCAGAGCAGGTCGGCGTAGTCCGCATAGGCCAGGCCCCGGGCGATGCAGTGGTCGAGCCCGGTTCCGTCCTTCAGCCGATAGAAACCCTCGGCAGTCCGCTCGCCCTCGACGATGAAGCGCCGGTCGCGCTCGTCGACGTCGGAGGTGATGAGCTTGGCGCTCTCGGCGTCGGTGCGGGCGACGACCAGGGTGGGAACGCCGCAGACGTCGGCCGCCAGGCGGGCGGCGACCAGGTTGCGGATGTGGGCCGCCGTGGGGATCAGCACCTTGCCGCCCATGTGGCCGC
Source organism: Caulobacteraceae bacterium (assembly GCA_019247715.1). Taxonomy (GTDB): domain Bacteria; phylum Pseudomonadota; class Alphaproteobacteria; order Caulobacterales; family Caulobacteraceae; genus Acaudatibacter. The sequence goes on along the minus strand of JAFBAO010000090.1, from coordinate 21,679 downwards.
ACTTCTTTTCCGAAGCCAGCTGGTCCTCGAAGTGGACGCCCGCCGCGCCGGCCTCGATGAAGGCCTTCATGATCTCGAAGCTGTTGAGCGGCCCGCCGAAGCCGGCTTCCGCGTCGGCGACGATGGGCGCGAACCAGTCGCGCCGGGCGCCGCCCTCGGAGTGCTCGATCTGGTCGGCGCGCTGGAGCGTGCGGTTGATCCGGCGGCAGAGCTCGGGGGCGGCGTTGGCCGGGTAGAGGCTCTGGTCGGGGTACATGGCGCCGGCGGTGTTGTTGTCGGCCGCCACCTGCCAGCCAGAAAGATAGATGGCCTTCAGGCCGCCGCGGACCATCTGCATGGCCTGGCCGCCGGTCATGGCGCCCAGGGCGTTGACGTAGGGCTCCTCGTGCAGGCTGCGCCAGAGCCGGTTCGCGCCCCGCTCGGCCAGGGTGTAGGCCACCGGGAACGAGCCGCGCAGACGCTCCACGTCGGCCTGCGAATAGGGACGCTTGACGCCGTCGAAGCGGCCCTTGGGCGCGTTGGGGATCAGACTGTCGAAATCGCTCATGGCTCGCTCCAGCGGACAAGTGCCGTTGTACAGAATTGACCGATAAGCGCTGGCGTTCCGCGGGAATAGAGGGGAATGAGCGTTCAAAGGCCATTTAGTCAAAGTATACGTAGACAAACATGTAAAGATGTGACAAAGCTCGACCATGGCTCAGGCGCCGGAACGGAAACTGTTTTTGGGGCCGAGGCTCCGCAGGCTGCGGCGCGAGCTCGGCCGCACCCAGACGCGGATGGCCGAGGACCTGGGGGTCTCGCCGAGCTATCTGAACCACCTCGAGCACAACCAGCGGCCCGTGACCGCCCAGGTGCTGCTGCGGCTCGCCGAGGTGTACGACATCGACATCCGCAGCCTGTCGGCCGACCACGAAGCGGCGGGGGCCCAGGACCTTGGCGAGGTCTTCGCCGATCCGCTGTTTCGGGACCTCGGCCTCGCCCGCCATGAGATCGCCGACGTCGCCGAGAACACCCCGGGGGTCGCCGACGCGATCGTCCGGCTCTACCGGGCCTATGCGGAGCGGCGACGCTTCGCCGAACTCGGGGCGACCGCCAGGGCCGAGGACGGCGCCGAAGGCGTGGCGCTCACCCCCTCCGACTGGGTGCGCGACTATATCCAGGGCCAGCGCAACTTCTTCGCCGAGCTCGACGAGGCGGGCGAGCGGGTCGCCGCCGAGCTGAAGGCCGAGCCGCACGGCTTCTTCGCCGCCGGCCGCGCGCGGCTCGCCGAGCGCCACAACATCCAGGTGCGCATCGTGCCGCCGGACGTGCTGCCGGATTCGGTGCGCCGCTACGATCATCACCGCCGCCGGCTGATGATCTCGGAAATGCTGCCCGCCTCGGGGTCCGCCTTCGCGGTGGCCTATCAGCTGGCGCTGGCCGAGCAAGACGGCGCGATCGGGACGCTGCTCGAGAAGGCGAGGCCGCCGGATTCCCCCACCCGGCGCCTGCTCAAGGTCTCGCTGGCCAACTATCTGGCCGGCGCCATGCTGATGCCCTACCCGGCGTTCCTCGAGGCCTGCCAGCGGACCGACCACGACCTCGAGCAGATCGGCGCGCGCTTCGGCGCCAGCTTCGAGCAGGTCTGCCATCGGGTGACGACCCTCTCCAGGCCCACGGCCAGGGGAATCCCCTTCTTCATGCTGAGGGTGGATTCGGCCGGCAACGTGTCCAAGCGGTTCGCCGGCGCCAATTTTCCCTTTTCTCGGTTCGGCGGCGCCTGCCCCAGGTGGCGGGTCCATCAGGCCTTCCGCACGCCCGGCCGGATCGTCACCCAGATCGTCGAGACGCCAGACGGGGCGCGCTTCTTCACCTTGGCGCGGACCGTGACCAGGGTTTCCGGCCCCTATTCGGAGGAGGACGCCGAGCTGGCCCTGGGCCTCGGATGCGAGCTCAAGTATGCGCCGAGGCTCATCTATGCGCGGGGGCTCGACTTGGCCTCACCGATCGTCACCGAGATCGGACCGGCCTGCCGGATCTGCGAGCGGGCGGCCTGTCCGCAGCGCGCGGCCGAGCCCTTGAGCCGCACCCTGCTGGTGGACGATTTCAGCAAGTCGATCTCGCCCTATCCCTTCTCGCTCGTTTGAACCCGCCGCGGGCAGGCTGTATGGCGCCTGCGCCGCACAGTGCGTTATAAGCGGAGGACGCTCCTGTAGAATTCGGTCAGCGGACAACCAAACCGGGTGGAAGCCGATGGGTCTGTATTTCTTCGATCTGGTCAGCCGCGCCGAGCGAAGCGAAGACGAGCACGGGTGCGAATTCGAGAGCTTCGAGGCGGCCTACCTGGACGCTCACCAGGCGGTTCTCGAAATGAGCAGCGACATGCTGGGGCGTCGCGAGGATCCCATGTCGCACCGGCTGGAGATCCGCGACCGAGATCGCCGGTTGCTCGCGGAACTGCCGTTCGAGGAAGCGCTTCAGCCGTCGCGGCCGGCGTTCCGAGACCGGTTTGGCGAACTGCACGCGCGGCTCAGCGCGATGCATCGGGAGCGAATGGCTCTGGGCGCCGAGGTGGCCGCCGGCATCAGGCAGGCCCGCGACACGATCGAAGCTATCCGGGCGACGCTCCGGCTGCTGGAGGGACGATAGGCGCGCGACCCGGCGTGGGCGGCGCAGGCGAGAGGGCCGGCGCCCTCTCGGTGATCCTGGCGCTCGAGGCGTCAGCGCCCGGGCAGGACTGAAGCGCCACCAGGGCCTTCAGCTTGGCTTGGATGGCGTCGGCGCTGGCCCTCTCCAGCCGATGGGCCAGGGCGAGCCAGTCCTGACGTTCCATCATCAGAAGCTGGCGGCGCCGCGGATCGCGAACCCTGCGGCTCCGTTCGGAGCAACGCGCGGCCTGCTCCAGGTAGAAGGTGTGACGGTTCATGGCGGTCACGTCCCCGAAACGACGATGGACACCGCCGTCGCCTGGGCCGGTGGAGCTCGGCCCCCTCCTTCGACACGCGGCGAACCTCTCCAAAGACTGTGTTCGCCCCCGTCGAACTGCAAATGACATCGGCGTGGGCCACACGTCTTTTTGATCGGCGTCCAAAGCGAAGCGCCGCGCGCCCTATCAGGCGGTGCCTGATCGCATCGTGCTTCAGACGAGCGGGCTGAATTCCGCCAGCGCCTCGAGGCGAAGCGGGTCCGGGAACTCCAGCTTGCCCGCCTGCAGACGGATGAGGCCGGCTGCGCGCAGATCCTGCAGGATCCGGTTGACGTGGACCGCCGACAGGCCGGTGGCTTCCGCCAAGACCTGCTGCGAGAGCGGAAACTCGCAAGCGTTCCCGCGCACCAGACCGACTTGGCGCAGCCGCGACACGAGCTCGCACAGCAGGTGGGCGATCCGCTCCTTGGCCGGCCGCGCCGCGAGGTTCAAAATCCATTCGCGGCTGATCGCGTTGTCGCGGGCCTCGGCGCGCCTCAGCGCAAAGGCGATCGATTCGCGCTTTTCCAGCCCCCGCAGGGACCGGGCGGGGACCAGCGCCGCGCAGCCGGCGGTCAGGGCCTGCACCGAATAGTCGGTCTTTTCCAGCGCCGCGCCGCCCGGCTCGGAGAGGTCCCCCGGCAGGCAGATGGCGATGATCTGTCGGCGACCCCCGAGCGTCTCCTTGCTGCGGCAGGCGATGCCCCGCACGATGAGGACCGCCGTCCCGACGCCATCGCCTTCGTTCGAGAGGACCTGGCCCGCCCTGAAGGCGTGCAGATCGGCGACGGCTTCGCTGAGAAGCTTGCGGTCGCGAGCATCGAACGTCGCTTCCGGGTCGAGCTTGCGTAGCCACACGCTGATGGCTTCCAGCCGCGTGCCGATGTCGTTCACGAGGCGCGCCCCATTGTCAGCTCTCGCGTTCCCGTCACCCGGAGATCGCATCTCGGATCAAACCGCGTCCTCCCAGCCCAGATCGTTATGGGCGACAGCGCGCAGGCCCGCAAGTCACGACAGTGGTCCAGTCAGGTCGCCGCGCCCCACAGCGAAGTTCGTCGATTCGGCGCCGGCAAGGAACGGGCGGGGCCGCGCGCACGGTCGGGGGCGTCGCTGCTCGATAACAACTTTGCTTCACCTCCCAGACGCGCCGTGGCGCGGCGAACAACAGTGCAGGATTCTCCCTAAGCTCGGAACAGGCGGAAGATGAAGGCGTTCTCCGGAACTAATGGGAGAACTGAAATGCCGAAGCTAAGCACGACTGCAGCGTTCGCCGCCGCCCTCATCGCCGCCGGCAGTCTCGGGGCCTGCATGCACTCGGACAATGGCAACAGCGCGCCGGCGGGCGCCGGAACTGGCGCGGGATCCACCAGCAGCGGCGGCGAGACTTCGGGCGCGCCCAGCGGGACGGGCGCCAATTCCGGCGGCGACAACACCGGCGGCGGCGCAACCACCAGCCCGCCCCCAAGCGGCTCGAGCCCGAGCGGCGGCGGTTCGTCCGGCAATCCGTAGGGGCGGCGATGCGACCGCGCCTGGCGGCGCCTCGCGCTCGCTGCTGGAGCCCGTTCCGCGGAGCGGGCGCCGACCTCTAGTCTTCCAGCGCCTTCGACTGGGCCAGCCGGCGGTTCGGAAGCGCCAGCGCCCGGGCGTAGAGCAGGCGCAGGTAGGCCACCGCGCTGTGTTCGACGAACCGGTAATTGGTCCCCCACTCGTCCTCTTCCCGGGTGAGCAGGATCCCCTCTTCGGCAAGGCCCTCCACCAGTTCCCGGCAGCGCATGAGATCCTGGGCTCGCGGGAACGCGGCGTGGATGTCGTCCTCGGTGAAGCTGCTGGTCGAGGCGCCGAGCGCATCGGAAAGCCGCACGAGCAGACGCATGGGGCGGCCCATCAGGATGGCGCTCTCCAGCTGCGAGCGCCTGGAGATCCGTCCCTTCAGCTCCTGGAGAGCGACCTCCATCGCCGCGGCGACCTCCTCGGCGGCGACGGCCGGCTTGCCGCCGTCGATGGCGACCAGCCCGGCGTGGTGGCATAGCAGGCTGGCCAGGTACGGCATGCCGCCGGCGGCCGTCACCACCAGCTCCACGGCCGCCTCGCTGAACCGGATCCCGCTGAAGGCCTCGCCGTTGCCGATGAAGCTGCGGACCTCCTCGTCGGTCATCCTGGGCACTTGCAGCGCCAGGACGTTGCGCTGGATGGACGGGATATGCTCGATGAGCTCGGTGAGGTTCGCGGCGACGCCCCCGATCACCACCTGGGCCCGCACGGAGCGGTCCGAAAGGTTCTTGAGCAGCTCGGCGATGTTCCGTTTGAACTCGGACGATTCGGAGCGGTCGAACTCGTCGAGCATTACGATCAGCCGGGTGCCGCTGATCCGGCCCAGCAGGTCGCCCGCGGCGTGCACCGACACGGGACCCGGCGCCAGCAGGTCGGCGAAGGTGTCGCCGCGCTCGGCCTCCGCCGAGGCCGGTCCGAAGTCGCGGTGGAAGAGCAGGGGCACGCCGGCGACGACCGCCCGGAACACGTCGTCGAAGTTCGAGCTGGCGCCGCACGAAATATAGACGATGAGGTAGCGCGCCTCGCGCGCGGCGTGGGCGAGGACGTGCATCAGCGAGGTCTTGCCGATGCCGCGCTCCCCGAAGATCACCGCGTGCATCCGGTGATGCTCGATCGAGCGGATGAGGGTCGAAAGCACCCCGGTCCGGCCCGCGAACATCCGCCAGTCGCTCACCGGCCTCGAGGGGGTATAGGCGGCGCTGAGCCTGCTGCGGGTCTCGGCCGACTCGTCGGAGCTTTGGGGATCCGCCTGGTCGGCGGCGGTCATCAGGAAGCGGGGGAGAGCCTGGGGCTCGGCGGCGGGCGTGCGAGCGGCGAGCCGTTTCAATCTGGGGGCCGGCGCCTGGTTGTCGTCCGCGCGCGCGTTCGTCGCCGGCGGACGTATCTTAATGAGCCAGTCCACGGTAGCCGAACGCCTTTCCACACCATGCCTCGCGGGGATGCTAGCAAAGCGTATGCCGGGCCGCCGAGGGCGGCGGCCGAGAGCCCACGCAACTGCGGGATGAGGTCAATTGTAAAGGAATGGGCGCCACATCTAGGTCAAGGTTCATGTCGGCCCCGTTCTCGATTATCCACCGAATCATGCATGTCGCGGTCGTCATCGTCGGCTATAGGAACAGCGACGACGTTCTTCGCTGCATCGCGGCGCTGGAACAATCAGAGTACGCCGATTACGAGGTGGTTGTCTGCGAGAATGGAGGCCGGGCGGCCTACGACGAACTGACGCGGCGCGCGCCGACCCGGCTGAAAGGCGGCCAGGCGGTTCGCATCATCGACGGGGGCGCCAACCTCGGATTTGCGGGCGGGGTCAACGTGGGCCTGAGCGAAGCGGCGGGCGCTGACGCCTGGTGGCTGCTCAATCCCGACACGGAAGCCTCGCCCGGGGCCATGGGCCGCCTGGTGGAGCGCCTGTCCCGGGGGGACTGCGACGCCGTGGGGAGCGCGCTCCACTGGCCGGACGGCCGAGCGCAGTCCTATGGCGGGACCTGGCAGTCATGGCTGGCGAGGGCGGTGGGCATCGGCCACGACGGGGTGTTCCGTACGGCGGCGGAGGTCGAGCGGCGGCTGGGCTACCTTTGCGGGGCCTCGATGATGGTGGCGCGCCGCTTCGTCGAGACGACCGGGCCGATGCGGGAGGACTACTTCCTCTATTGCGAGGAGACCGAATGGTGCCTGCGCGCCACCGCCAGGCGGATGCGGCTGGGATCGGCGCCCGATGCGGTCGTCCTTCACCACCACGGCACCACCACCGGCGACGACGTGGACCGGCGACGGCGCTCGCGCCTGTGCGCCTATCTTCTGGAGCGCAACGGGATCCTGCTGACCCGCGACCGCTTCCCCTCCCACCTGCCGGTCGTGATCGTGGCCTCGCTGGGCCTCCTGGTGCTGCGCTACGCCAAGAGCGCGGCCTGGCCTCAGCTCGGCCATGGCCTCGCAGGCTGGCTGGCCGGGGTCATGAACCGGCGGGGCGCCCCGACCTGGCTGACGGTGTGAAGCCCGCAAAGAATTGTCTCTCGGCTTCCAAGGCTTATGGGCCCCTCCTGATTCTGCTAGCGTGAGCCTTGCTTGGATGAAACCGTCGCCGTCCCCCCTGATCGCGCTCTGTTTCTGCGCCGCAGCCCTGTGTTGCGCACCCACCGGCGCCTCGCAGCCGTCCAGCCCCTATGCCCCCTGGCCGAACGGGCCGCCTGCCAAGCCCAGCTTCTTCCCCATCGCCGTTTGGTGGCAGTCGCCCACCGCCACCGGCCACAGCGGTCCGCATCCGACGCTTGCCGCGGCCGCCGCCGCCGCCGGGATCAACATCTTTCACGGTCTCAGCGGCCCGAGCGGCGCGCCCGATTCCTGGCCCGAGCGGTTCGGTCGGGATGAGGGCGAGCTCGAGGCGATCAAGGCGAACCAGCTCTACGTCATCGGAGGGATCAACACCCCTTCCGACCAGAACACCTCCGCCGCCTCCGTGGCCTCGATGCTGGCCCTGGCCAAGGCGATCGGCGCCGAGCGCAACCTGATCGGCTACAACGCCGGGGACGAGCCGAGTTGCGACGGCCAGATGCAGGCTGTTCCGGCCGTCGTGGCGGCCATCGGCCGGTTCGACCCGTCGCGGGTGGTCCTCTACAACCACACCGCCTGGATGAAGTCGCCCCAATGGAGCCAGTGCCTGCCGGCGTCGATCGCCGCCCTGCGGGCCACCAGCATCGGGTCCTTCGACCTCTACCCGCTGACCGACCCCTGGCTGTCGTTTTCGCCGGGTTACGGCGGCTCGGACTTCGAGTCGGTCCCCAACGACGGCCTGTTCCTCCAGGGCCTCACCACCCGCGCCCTGGTCCACTTCGGCCGGCCCGACCAGCCGATGTGGGCGGTGGTGGGCGCCGGCGGCGACAATTTCGGATTTTCCGAGGCCAACAACACCTTCAAGGGCGCCGTCGCCGCCGGCTCCGACGTGCTGGTCAATGAGAGCGGGTGGTCGAGGTTCACCAGCGCCTGGGTCGGCCTAGTGGTCTCAGGTGCGGGCCTGGCGCCCAAGACGCAGATCGTCGGCGTCGTGGATCCGACCCATGCGAAGCTGAGCGCCCCGGCCTCGGCGAGCGCCGACAAGGCCGACGTCACGGTCACCGGCGGCGCCTTCGATTCCGATTGCGTGGAGCGGGTCAACCTTTGCATCGTGAACGGGAACGAATACCGGCCCACGCCCGCCCAGGTGAACGCCGAAGTCTGGATCAGCCTCATCAACGGCGCGAGGGGCATCGGGTATTTCTGCCACGACCGGGCCTCCTACTCCTTCTGCCTCGGGGACGCGGCCGGCGGGCCGGCCGCCGCGGTCGCGGCGGCCAACCTTGCCTATGTCAACGCCACGATCTTGAAGTTCGCGCCGGCTCTGAACGCGCCGACCGCCGCGTCCTGCTCCATGCAGCAGCAGAACTTCGACAGCGGCGAGGCCTGGACCACCGAAAGCTGCCACGACGGCGTCCTGAGCATGGCCACCGACAACCGCGCCGTCCCGGGCATGGCGATGGTCAAGCAGCTGGGCGACGTCATCTACCTGTTCGCCCAGTCCGACCGGAGGAGCGAGGCGGGGGCCCGGTTCACCTTCACCCTCAGCGGGATGGCCTCGAAAACCGCGACCCTCGTCTACGACTCCAACGACCGCTACGACCCGGCCCATTCGGCGCAGGGCTTCAAGGCGGCGCTGGATGCCGACGGACGCTTCTCCGACACCCTGGGCGCCCACCACGCCGACTACCAGGTGAAAATCTACGCTATTCGGTGACCTGGCCTGAACGAGCGCACCGCCGCCGGGCCGGACAGCGCCGGCGCCTGCGCAGGTTTGGCCGCCCCGGCGTTCTCCTCGCGTCGGCTCCGGGCGACGAGCGCGGCGATCATCCCCATCAGCATGAACACCAAGGGATGGTTGTCTTGTTCGCTAAAGACCGATTTCTCGATGAAGAAGATGGTCAGGGCGATGGCGATCGGCGCCAGCAGGCCGGCTTCACCCGCCAGAGACTTCCGCTTCCAGATGGTCTTGGCGCTATAGTAAATCGACAGAGCAAGCATGCCGTAGTAAAAAATAAAGCCAGCGATGCCGACTTCCAGCATTACGCAAAGGTAGTAGTTGTCGATCGTCGTTATGTCGTACGGGTGGTAGCCCAACGTCGTCGCACCCATCCCGATGCCGTAGCCCTCGGGGTGGCTGAGGACCTTCGGAATACCCATGATCCATTGGTCAATGCGGGCTTGATTGCTTGTATCCTGCGAACCGTCGCCCCACACCACGTTGTGGATCCGGCCGACGAAGAAGGAGGCGGCGATGGCCCCCAGGAACATCACCGGATAGGCCAGGACGGTGGCCGTCCCGAGCAGGCTGGTCCGCTCGCGCCGCCATTTCAGCAGCGCCCAGGCGATCACGTAGAGCAAGGCGCCGAGCAGGCAGCCGATCACCCCCAGGCGCGCGCCGCTCGCAATGGTCACCAGCAGGATCAGCCCCGCCGAGGCCACCGCGAGGGCGCGCATCGCAAGATTGCGGGACACGACGGCGTAGTGGCCCACGAACGGCAGTGTGAGGGCCATGTACTCGCCCAGGCCGAGCGGGGTGGTGAAGGTGCTCTGCGCCCGGTAGACCCCGCTCAGGCGGTGGGCTCCCGCCAGGGCCAGCAGCACGTTGTCGTCTTCGACCTTGAGGAAGGAGGGGATGTGGTCGGCCCACAGAATGTGCTGGGCGCGCCACTCGATGATGGCGATGACGCCCACGACGATGGCCATCGCCCACATCAGACGGATCATTCTCCACGCCCGGCCCGGGACGAGGAACACGCCCACGCTGGCGAAGAAGATGGCGGTCCAGCCCGTCTGCGCGACGATGAACCGGTCGAAGGAGAGGCCGGGATCCGCGGAGAGGGCGATCGAGACGGCGGCCACGATGGTGAAGGCGACGAGGAGCCGCCACACGGGCCCCACCGCCCTCAGCGCTGCGCCACTCTGGGTCCGCAGGCGCCGGGACGTCGAGACGCACAGGAGGAGGACCAGCACCAGCGGGAAGCCGGTCAGCCGCACCATGGTGATCCAGGGCAGGCCCGGGGGCGCGATCGCCAGGTAGTTTGGCCACATGACGACGCTTACCGCGAAGGCGAACAACAGCGCCGCCAGGGCGCGTTCGGGCGCCTTGCGGGTGTCGGGCAGGGCCCAGATGACCGTCAGGGCCAGCAGGAGCAGGGGCGCGGTCAAGGGCGCCAGCAGCTCGGGGGCGAGCAGCGCGAAGCCCACCCCGTAAAGAAGCGCGCCGGCGGCGACGACGCCGATCACCCAGGGGCCCGCGACGGCCGCCGGACGGGCCAACTCCGGGAGGAGGGCGCGAAGGCTTCCGCGGCGGCTGCGGTCCGCTTCCGGCGCTTCTCCCAGCGCCTCTCGGCGCGCCCAGGGCAAACTCATCCTTCCTGCCGTGCTCGCTGGCGCGGCCACAGGGGAGCGGCCAGGCGCCGAATCTCATCCATGCCAAGCGCGATCGCTTCGGCCTCGCGGCGAAGCAAGAAGGCGGCCAATCCCGCCGAGACCAGCAGCATGGCCCCGGCGGCGGCCCACGACTTCACCTCCCACACGAGGGTCCAGGCCACCACCACGGCGGCCGAAAGGGCGAAGAGGGCCAGCCGGTCCATGCCGTGCGAGACGCGTGAGCCGGTGTCGCGGTTGAGCATGACCACGGCGAAGGCGCTCGCCGCGAGCTCGCCGACGACGAGGCCGCCGAGCAGCCCATCGATCCCGCCCCAGACGCGCAGGCCGATGAACGCGGTGAGCAGGGCGACGACGTGCGCGAGGTTGCTGAGGGCGACGGTGGCGCTGCGGCCCACGGCCAAGGCGACGGTCGTGGGCCAAGTGAGCAGGGACCGCGCCATCTGCAGCACCCCGACCAGCGCGATCATCAGGACCGGCTGGGCGAAACGGGCGCCGAACAGCAGCGGGGTCGCGACCGGGGCCACCAGGGCGAAACCCGCCGCCATGATAACCGCCAGCACCAGAACCTGGCCGCCAAGCCAGTCGCCGACCCGCTCGGCGCCCCCCGGCATGTCGCGCTGGGCGGCGATCAGCGGAATGTAGATGGCGTGCAGGTAGTTCGCCACCACGATCGAGGGATAGGCGATCAACTGCGAGACGGCCGAGTAGTAGCCGAGCGCGGTCAGCCCCAGCTGCTGGCTGATGATCACCCGATCCCCCTGGGCCGCCAGGAACAGCAACATGCCGTTAACCGTCAGCGGCGCCGCGAAGCGGGCCAGGCGCGGCGCGTAGCGGCGATCCCAGCCCAGTCGGTAGGGGCGCTCGGCCATCAGGTGGGAGGCCGCCACAAGGACGAGGGACCGGGCGATCAGCCCGTAGACCACGGCGGTGAAGTCGCCGGTGAGCCAGGCGGCCGCCACCGTGGCGGCCAGGCCAGCCAGCTCAGCGGCGATCATGGAGATCCCGTGCGGGCGGAAATCGTGGTCCCGCTGCGCCCGTCGGACGTCCAGGTGAAGGAACCCTTGGATCAGCGGCGAGAGCGCCAGCAGCATCAGTCCCTCGGCGAGGCGGGGGGCCCGGTAGAACCTGGCGATGGGCTCGGCGAGCACGACCAGGGCCACGGCTATGGTCACGCCCCTTGCGGCCCAGACGAGCTGGACCAGCTTCTGGACGCGGAAGGCGCCACCGTGCCGATCCTGGATCAGGAAACGGTCGCCGCCGGTGTCGGTGATCAGATCGAAGAATGCGCCGGTGATCAGGAGGATGGCGGCGATCCCGAGCTGTTCGGGTCCCAGCAGCCGCGCCACGGCGACATAGCGCAGGACCGCGGCCCCCAGAGAGATCAGGATGGCGGCGAAATAGAGGGAGCCGCCGCTGCGGGCCGTCGCCGGCTCGGCGAGGTCCGCCGTCACGGGGGAGTCGCCCGAGCCTCGCCCAGGGGGCTGGCTGTGGGATTCTCGCTCGCCGGCTCCATTCCAGTCCTTAAGCACGGCAGTCCTTAGAGAAGTCTTGGCGGCGAAGGTTGTCGCCTCCTGGTCGTAGCGCCTTTCCCGCGACAAGAGGAAGCGCCACAAGGGTGGCATGACGAAGCAGGCGCGCGGCGGCGGACGGGAGCGCCTATGGTCGGCACACGACTTGCAGGCTTGGGGCGAGTTTTTGGCCTCGCGCCGGCGGTGACAACGGGGAGACGTAGCCCATGGGTTTGCGGATGCTGCTCGCGGCGGTTCTGGCTGCGGCGACGGCCGTCGCCGGCTGCCCGTGTCCCGTGTTCAGCCAGCCGACCCCATCGACCGCCCAGCGCGAGTACACCCTCGGTCCCGGAGACACCGTCGAGGTGCAGGTGGTCGGGCGGCAGGATTTCACGACCCGCGTCAAGGTCGATGCGGAGGGCGCGATCCAGGTCCCCTACCTAGGCGCGGTTCACGCCGCCGGCGAGACGGCCAAGGACCTCGGCGACGCCCTCGCCAAGGCGCTGGTGGGCGGCGGCTATTTCTCCAATCCGGTCATGAGGGTCGACATCGTCGGCTACGCCAGCCAGTACGTCACGGTCCTAGGCGCGGTGATGACTCCCGGCCTGGTGCCGATCGACCGGCCATATCGGGTCTCGGAGATCATCGCGCGCGTGGGGGGCACCCGCGACACCGCCGCCGACTACGTGATCGTTCGCTCCCAGACCGGTGAAGAAAGACGCTTTCTCATCAAGGATCTGATGACGGGCGGCGCTGCCGAAGATCCCCTCGTGTGGCCGGGCGACAAGATCTTCAGCCCCGCCGCCGATCAGTTCTACGTGCAAGGAGAGGTGCAGCGCCCGGGCGGCTACCCGATGACCTCCGGGATGACCGTGCGCGAGGCGATCGCGCGGGGCGGGGGCCTCACCTACCGTGGCACGGATCGTGCTGTCAGCATCACGCGCAGCGGCGTGCGGCTGCGCGCCGTTCAACTGGACTCCAAGATCGAAGCCGGCGACGTGATTGTGGTCGGCGAGCGCTTCTTCTAGAGCGTATGGCTACGAGACCATCACGATGAGTTTGCTGCAGTTCCTGAGGATCCTCTGGGCCTGGCGGAGGCTGGTCGCGGCCGCCGCCCTCGGGGCCCTTGCGGGCGGCGTCCTCGTCTGCCTGGTGGCCCCACCGCGCTGGGAAGCCCATGCGCGGGTGATGCTCAACACCCTGAAGCCCGACCCGATCACCGGGGCGGTCATCGCTGGGCCCGCCGAGCGGGGCTACATCGCCACCCAGACCGAGCTCATCACCGACTACACGGTGGCCGAGCGGACCGCCGAGAAGCTCGGCTGGACGACCGACCGGACGCTGATGGAGAAATACCGGCATCGGTCGAAACGGGACGCGCGGGATTTCCAGCATTGGCTCGCGCAGCGGCTGATCGACCGGACCAAGGCCAAGGTGCTCGAGGGCAGCAACATCCTCGAGATCTCCTACGGCGGCCCCAGCTCCGACGAGGCCAGGCGCGTGGCCGACGCCCTGCGCAAGAGCTACATCGAGGTCAGCCTCGACTTCCACCGCGACGACGCCGCCCGGGACGCCCAGTGGTATGAGACCGAGGCGCAGAAGGCGAAGGTCGCTCTCGACGCCGCTCAGAAGGCGGAAACCGATTTCGAGCGCGCCAACGGCGTCTTGATGGCCGACGAGAAGACCGACCTCGACACCGCCCGGCTGCGGGCTCTTTCCGCCCAGGGGATGGCCGGGCCGGCGACCGCCGCCGCGCCGACCGCCTCGCAGAGCGCCATTCAGCTGGCCCAGCTGGACGCCCAGATCGCCGAGGCCGAGCGAACCCTCGGCCCGAACCATCCGGAGCTGCAGCAACTGCGCGCCCAGCGGGCGGCGGTGGCCAAGCTCGCGGCCCAGGACGCGGCCGCGGCCCGCGCCGTCATGGCTGGGACCGGCGGCGCGGCGGCCTTGGAAAGCGCGCTGGCGGCGCAGAAGGCCCGGGTCATCGCCCAGGGCGACAAGCTGAAGACGCTCAGCCAGCTCCAGTCCGACGTCGACCTGCGCCGCGACCAGTACCAGAAGGCGTCCGCCAAGGCCGCCGAGCTGCGTCAGGCCGCGACCGAGGCCGACGTGGGACTGACGCCGCTGGCCGCTGCGGTCACCCCGCAGAGCCCGAAGTTCCCCAACAAGCTGCTGATTATTCCAGGCGCCTTCGTCCTGGGCCTGGGGGTGGGGGTGCTGGCGGCCCTGCTCCTGGAGTTGATGGCGCGCCGGATTCGGGGGCACGAGGATCTCGAATCGGCGATCGACGCGCCACTACTGGCGATGGTGCCGGGTCCGCCCGAGCCGCCGGTCAAGGCCGGCCCGCGCTGGCGTGCGTGGCTCGCCCGGCGGATGAACAACGGATGGGCGGCGCAATCGTGATCGCGACCTTGCAACACACCGACCCGGGCAAGAGGCTGACGCTGGTTTCCGGCGGCAAGGCTCTGGGGCCGCTCGGAGATGACCCGCGCGCAAGGGTCCGCCTGCAGCCGGCGAGCGATCTCGTGATGATCAGCGACCCCGCCGGACCGCAGGCCGAGGCGATCCGCGCGCTGCGGACCCACATCCTGACCTCGCACCTGCAACTGGGGCGGCGCGCGTTGGTGGTCTGCGCGCCGAACCCCCAGGCAGGCTGCACCTTCGTGGCGGCCAACCTCGCCGTCGCCTTGTCCCAGATCGGCGCGCGCACCCTGCTCATCGACGGCGACCTGCGGGACCCGTCGCTGCAACGGTTCTTCCCGGGCCAGAGGCCGGGCGCGCCCGGCCTCTACGAATGCCTGAACGGCGGCGCGGCGGTCAGCAAGACCATCGTCACCGACGCCGCCACGGGGCTCTCGGTCATGTACGCGGGCGAGGCGGCCTCGGACGCCCCGGAGCTGCTCTCCAGCGAGCGGTTCCGGGCGCTGATGGATTTCTGCCTGCGCGAATACGACGTCACAATCGTCGACACCCCGCCAGCCAGCCGCTGTGCGGACGCCAGGCTGATCAGCAGCGTCGTCGGCTACAGCCTGATCGTGGCCCGTCGCGACCACAGCTTCGTGGCGGAGGCCAAGACGCTGGCCGACGAGCTGCGCCAGGACCACGCCCTGGTGATCGGGGCGGTGCTGAACGAAGCCTGAGGGGCGTCCGCCCTCTGCGGAAAACCGCAGCCCAGGCGACCGGCATCCAGCCTGGCGCCCCGAGCAGTTGGCGTTGGACTCAAGGGCTCCGGCCGACGCATATGGTCGCCGCCCGGTCGAGTAGGGGAGGGATCTCATGAGCAGCTTCAAGGACCGTAGCGCCAGGGCGGGCGCGTCCGGGTGACGGCTCCGGAGCAGACCATCGAGGTCGCCGGTCGCAAGGTGCGGCGGCTGGGGTTCGGGGCCATGCGGATCATGGGCGCGCCGGACCCCCTGGCCCTGATGCGCCGGGTGGTCGAGCTGGGCGTCGAGTTCATCGACACCGCCGACATCTACGGCGACGGTGAAAGCGAGCGCCTGATCGCCGAGGCCCTCCACCCCTATCCCCGGCAGGTTCTGATCGCCACCAAGGGCGGCTTCATCCCCGGCAAGCTGCAGCCGGGCCAGCGGATGCTGCCGGCCGACGGGCGCCCCGAGCGGCTGAAGCGGGTCTGCGAGGAGAGCCTGCGGCGCCTGCGGCTGGAGCGCATCGACCTCTATCAGCTGCACACGCCCGATCCCGCCGTGCCCTTCGCCGACTCGATGGGCGCCCTCATCGAGCTCCGGGACGAGGGCAAGATCGCCCACATCGGCCTCTCGAATATCGGGCGCGGCCACATCCAGGAGGCGCTGGAGCTGACGCCGATCGCCTCGGTGCAGAACCGCTTCAATCACACCGACCGCGCCTCAGAGCGGGTGCTCGAGCTCTGCGCGGCGCGGGGGATCGCCTTCCTGCCCTGGGGTCCGCTGCAGACCGGCGCCGACGCGCCGCTGGAGGCCTTGGCCGCCGAGACCGGCGCGCGGCCCTCCCAGGTGGCCCTGGCCTGGCTGCTCGGCCGATCGCCGGTGATGCTGCCGATCCCCGGCACCTCGCAGATCGCCCACCTGGAAGAGAACGTCGCGGCCGCGTCGCTGCGGCTCACCGAGGCCCAGCTAGGCCGGCTGGCCTCGGCCTGACCGCGCCTAGACCTCGACCACGATCTTCCCGAAATGGGCCCCGGCCTGCTGCCGGCGGAAAGCCGCCGCAAGGTCCCGCAGGGGGAAGGCCTGGTCCAGGACCGGCCGGATGCCGGTCGCCTCGATCCCGCGTATGAAGTCGAGCTGATGCCTTCGGCTCCCCACCACGAGACCGATCATCCGCAGCTGCTTGACGATCAGGTGGAATGAGGCGGTGGGAACGCCCGACAGCAGGCCGATGACGGCGATCTGCCCGCCCGTGCGCACGGCCGTCGCCGACTCGCCCATCGTGCCGCCTCCCACTTCGACGACATAGTCGACGCCGCGGCCTCCGGTGGCGGCGCGGGCCGCCTTGCCCCATTTCGGTTCGCTCCTGTAGTTGATCAGGTGGTCGGCGCCGAGGGCCTTGAGCCGCTCCAGCTTCTCGTCGGACGAGGAGGTGGCGATGACGCTGGCGCCCATGGCCTTGGCGATCTGCAGCGCGAAGACGGAAACCCCCCCGCTGCCCTGCACGAGGACGGTGTCGCCGGCCTTCAGCCTTCCGTCGACCACCAGGGCGCGCCAGGCCGTGAGGCCCGCGCAGGTCAAGGTCGCGGCCTCCGCGTGCGAGTAGCCCCGCGGCTGGCGGGTGAACCAGGTGGCGGGGGCGGTCACCAGTTCCCGCGCGTAGCCGTCCACGCCGTCGCCCGGTACGCCGACGAAGCCGTCGTCGGGGGCCTCGCCGTCCAGCCAGAAGGGGAAGAAGGTAGATACCACCCGATCGCCCGCCGAAAATTCCGTCACCCCTTCGCCGACCGCGACGACGTCGCCGGCGCCGTCCGACATCGGGATTCGGCCATCCGCGGCCGGCGCGCCACGGCCGGTGACGACGCCGAGGTCGTGGAAGTTGAGCGAGCTCGCGCGGATCCGCACGGTGATTTCGCCCGGCCGGGGCGCGGGCGGATCGGGCAGGTCGACATAGGACAGCGACTCCAGGGTGGCCGGCGTCCGAATCTGAACAGCCTTCATGGCGAACGCATCTCCTTCTTGGCGCGGGATGGGCGCGGACGATCTTGTGGCCGGTGATCCTAGCCCGTCGGGCCGAGGTTGGCCCTTCCTCTTTCGCACTTGTCGTACCGAATGGGACACTTCACTCTTTCGGCCGAGGCGGCCTTGGCCGCGGGATGGCCGTGACCACGCAAGTTCGAGGGAGTTGGCGCATGCGGCAAGGACCGCTGACGGGAGTGCGGATCGTCGAGTTCGCGGGCATCGGGCCCGGGCCGTTCTGCGGGATGCTGCTGGCTGACATGGGGGCGGACCTGGTGCGGATCGACCGCGACCGGAACGCCGCCGGCGGCCCCTTCGCCCGCGGCAAGCGCTCCGTCATCCTGGACCTGAAGAGCGATGCGGGCCGCAGCGCGGCGCTCGCCTTGATGGCCGCGGCCGACGCCGTCATCGAGCCCTTCCGGCCCGGGGTCATGGAGCGTCTCGGCCTCGGTCCGGACGAGGTCCTGGCCCGCAATCCGAAGATCGTCTACGGGCGCATGACCGGCTGGGGCCAGACCGGTCCCATGGCCGAGCGTGCCGGCCACGACATCAATTACATCGGCCTCTCCGGCGCGCTGAGCGCCTTCGGCCCGCCCGAAAAGCCGATGCAGCCGCTGAACGTCGCCGGCGACTTCGGCGGCGGCTCGCTCTATCTGGCCATGGGCCTTTTGGCCGCGATCATCGAGGCGCGCGCCAGCGGCAAAGGGCAGGTCGTCGATTGCGCGATGGTCGACGGCTCGGCCTCGCTGCTCACCAGCCTCTTTCCCGGCGCGCAGACCGGCGCCTGGGGCCCGCGCGGCGCCAACTTCCTCGACGGCGGCAGGGCCTGGTACGGCGTCTATGCGTGCGCCGGCGGCGGCTGGGTCAGCATCGGACCGCTCGAGCCGCAGTTCTACCGCGCCCTGCTCGACGTGATGGACCTCGATCCGGCGGCCTATCCGCAGAACGATCCCGAGCGGCAGCCGGCCCTGCAGCAGGCGCTCGCCGAGCGGTTCGCCTCCAAGACCCGAGACGAGTGGTGCGCGGCGCTGGAGGGCCTCGACATCTGCTTCGGCCCCGTTCTCAGCATGACCGAGGCGCCCCTCCACCCTGCCAACGTCGCGCGCAACGTCTTCATCCAGGTGGATGGGGTGTGGGAGCCGGGTCCGGCTCCGAGGTTCTCGCGCACGCCGTCGGCGGCCGGCCCCCGCGCCGAGCCCGGGGGTGCGCAGGCCGACGACGTCCTGAGCGAGTGGGGCGCCTAGAGGCGCGACCCGGGCGGTCCTAGTGTCCCGAGTCCGAAGTTCGCCAGTGGATGGGATGGGCGCCGAGCGAACTTCGGACTCGACGAGGACGCTAGCAAAGCTTTGAATCGAGTGTGGTTTACGAATTTGAAGTTCGCTTCAGCGCCCGCCCCATCAATCGAGCGAACTTCAAATTCACCACACTAGCGCGCCTTGTCCTTCAGAAAGGCGCCGGCGGCCTTGTTCCGGTGCGTCTTGTCGAAGCCCGCATTGCGCGTGATTTCGTGATTGATGCCCTCCGCCAGCGGCAGGCCGTCGGTGTCGTAGACCGCCCGCTTGTTGGCGGCGTTGCTGTGCCAGGAGTTGGCGAGGATCATCTCGCACCATTCGGCCACCCGCACGTCGAGCCGGTCGTCGGGCACGCACTCGTTGGCCAGGCCCATGGCCGCGGCCTCGGCGCCGGTGTAGCTGCGGCAGGTGATCGACATCTCCAGCGACTTGGACGCCCCCACCCGGCGTGGCAGGCGCTGGCTCATGCCCCAGCCGCCCGGCACCAGGCCGAACTTGCCGTGGGTGTCGGCGAAAAGGGCCGATTCCGAGCAGAGGATGAAGTCGGCGGCCAGGACCAGCTCCAGCCCGGCCGTGTAGCAGCCGCCATGCACCTGGGCGATCACCGGCTGGCGCAGCTGCGAGAGCTTCTCCAGCGTCAGGGCCTCCACGCGCAGCCAGGCGAAACCGTCGGCCTTGCGCGGCTCGCCTAGGTCGTGACCGCCGCAGAAGGCGCTTCCCGCGCCCTTGAGGACGACGATGCCGATGTCGGCCCCGTTGGTGTCGATGTCGCGGATGTGGCGGCGCAGCTCGTCGAACAGCGCCTGGTTGATGGCGTTACGCTTCTCGGGGCGATTGAGCGTGAGGGTGCAGACGCCGCCGGCGTCTTCGCGCAACACCAGGCCGCCCGTCCGCTCCTGGGGTTCTTCCGACATCATGCGCCTCCCTGGCCGATCTGCCGTACGCGGTTCCCGGTCGGGCGCTGAGGGCCCACCGGGTTCCTTGATGGTCGTGCCTGCAGCCGCGGCCGAGCGCAAGGGTCTGATGGAGGTTCGGCCATGGCGGCGGCCGCCTGCTTCTTGCGTTCGGACGAGGGCTCCTTCATCACCCAACCCTGAACTCCAAGCCGACGGTGGGCGGTCGGCGCACTGACCCGCGCTCTCGCCGATTGGCCCAAAAAGATCGACGCCATAGGGAGGAAACGATGAGTCCGAGGGTTTTCGACGGCGTGAAGGTGCTCGATCTCACGCACGGCTTCGCCGGGGCGGTCGCCACCATGATCTTGGCCGACAACGGTGCGGCGGTGACCCGCATCGAGCCGCCCGAGGACGCCGGCTACCGGGGCGACCCCAACCGCGGTTCAGGGGGGTTCAAGCAGTGGCGGCGCGGCAAGACGCGCCTGGTGCTGAACCTGAAGTCGCCCGAGGGGCGCGCACGCGCCCAGGCCCTCGCCCGCGAGGCCGACGTGCTGGCGGCCGCCTTCCGGCCGGGGGTCCTGGAGCGGCTCGGCCTGGACTACGAGACCCTGGCGGCGGACAACCCGCGGCTGATCCACTGCACGATCACCGGTTTCGGGACCAAGGGCCGCTACCGCGACCTGCCCGGATACGACGGCCTGGTGATGGCCCTCGCCGGGCGCATGGTGGACTTCGGCAGCATGTTCAACCTCGACCGGCCGGCGTTCACGGCGCCGCCGATGGCGAGCTTCGGCGCCTCGCAGGCGGCGGTGCAAGGGATCTGTGCGGCCCTGCATGAGCGAACCCGCAGCGGCCTCGGCCAGAAGGTCGAGACCAGCCTCTTGCAGGCATTCTCCGCCTACGAGATGGGCGGCTGGCTCGCGGTGCAGCTTGCGGACAAATTCCCGCATCTCGCCTTCGGGCCGCCGTCCGGCAAGCGCCCCGTCAATCCCAATCCCACCCAGTCGCTGCAGTACATCCCCGCCCGCACGCGCGACGGCGCCTGGATCCAGTTCGCCAACTTCGCCCCCCACCTCTTCTGGCTGCAGATGGAGCTGCTCGGCCTTGGGGGCCTGAAGGACGACCCGCGCTACCAGGGGCTGCCGATGGGCGTGTCGGTCGAGATCCAGCACGAGGTGGTCGAGAAGATCCTGGCGGCGGTGCGCCAGTTCGGCGGCGCCCAGTTCATGGACAAGATCTTGGCCTCGGGCCAGGTCGGCGCGGACCGCTTCACCGACACCCAGGGCGGCATGGACCACCCGCAGATCCGCCACAACGGACATGTGGTCCGGGTGCAGGATCCCGAGCTCGGCGAGACCGAGCAAGTGGGGGCGGTGGCCACCATGAGCGCGACCCCTTCGGCCATCGCCGCGCCGGCGTCGGCGGCCGCCGGAAAAGGCGCGCCGCCCGCCCCTCGGCCCCCCCGTTCGGACTCCGGCCGCGGCGGCCCGCTCGCCGATGTCGTGGTGATCGAGGCCGCTGCCATGTACGCCGCCCCCTTCGGCCCGAGCCTGCTGGCCGACCTGGGCGCCCGGGTGATCAAGGTCGAGCCCCTGGAGGGCGACCTGATGCGAAAGAACGGCTTCCTGGGTTTCAAGGCCGTGCAGGACAAGGAGAGCATCGCCCTCGACCTCAAGCAGCCCGAGGCGCAGGCCATCGTGCGCAAGCTGGTGGAGCGCGCCGACCTCTTCATGCACAACTACCGTCCCGGGGTGCCGGAGCGGCTGGGCATAGGCTACGAGGCGCTGAGGGCGGCGAACCCCGAGCTCGTCTACCTCTACGCCGGCGCCTATGGCGTCGATGGGCCCTACGCCCGGCTGCCGGCCTACCACCCCATCGCCGGCGCGGTGTGCGGCAACGCGGTGCTGCAGGCCGGCGCCGGATATCCGCCGCCCCCCGGGGCCGAGCTCGACATGGCCGAGACACGGGCCGCCTCGCGCCGGCTGATCAACGCCAACGAGGGCAATCCGGACGTGAATGCGGCCATGGTGGTGGGCAGCGCCATGCTGCTCGGCCTGACGGCGCTGGACCGGCACGGCCTCGGCCAATCGATGGTCACCACCATGCTGGGCGCCAACGCCTACGCCATGAGCGACGACTGGATCCGCTATCCGGGCAAGCCGGAACGGCCGCTGGTGGACAGCGAGCTCAATGGCGTGGGGCCGCTCTACCGGCTGTACCGCACGGCGGACGGCTGGGTCTTCCTGGCCGTGACCAACGACGACGAATGGCGCCAGCTCCTGGAGTCGGAAGCCGGCGCGCGGCTGCGGGGCGACGTGCAGTTCGCGACCGCCGCGGGGAGGGCCGAGTACGCCGCCGCCCTGGCCGAGACGCTGGCCCGCGC
>JAFBAO010000067.1 GCA_019247715.1 Caulobacteraceae bacterium | reverse complement strand
ATCAGGGAGCCGGTCCGCGGACTTCATCAAGGCCAGCAGCTTCGACCAGCTGCAGCGACAGGCCGTATACATGACTGCACTCGACCGAGCGCCAGACGTCCACTCCGCCCTTGCGTCTTGGAGGTCGTCCATACATGACTGCACTCGACCGAGCGCCAGACGTCCACTCCGCCCTTGCGTCTTGGAGGTCGTCCATACATGACCCCCTGGCGCCAGCCGCACGGGAAAGACAGGTTGACTTACCTCAAGGCGAACGTGAGCCGATCGGCCTAGATACCTGCGCGAGCAAGGGGGTTTGCGACATGACCTACGCCGCCGTCATCGCCCACGTGCAGGCCGACCCGCAGGCGGCGCCACGGCTCAAGTGCGCCGTCGAGGTCGCCCGGCGTTTCAACGCCGCGATCATCGGCGTGGGGGCCGAATCGGTCCCGCCTCTGGCCTTCGACGGCGGCTACTACAGCATGCAGGCCGACTGGTTCCTGGCGATGCGCGAGACGATCGAGAAGCGCCTGAAGGCGGCGGGCGCCACTTTCCGCGAGGCGACCGAGTCCTTCGGCGACAGGGCGATCTTCCTCGAGGGCCTCGAGCTGCCGACCCCGGCCATGGCCGCCGCCTCCAGAGCGGCCGACCTGATCATCGCCGGCGGCGCGTCGCGCGGGACGCGCGACATCTACTCCGCATGCGACACCGCCGAGCTCGCGATCCTCTCCGGCCGGCCGGTGCTGGTCGCCCCTTCGAGGGCGCCGGCGCTCGAGGCCAAGCGGGTCCTGGTCGCCTGGAAGGACACCCGCGAAGCCCGACGGGCGCTCACGGACGCGACGCCGTTCCTGGAAATGGCCGAGCAGGTGAAGGTGATCGCCATTTCCTCCGTCGCCGACGCCCCCGCAGCCCAGGCGCAGGTGGACGACGTCGCCGCGGCGCTGAACCGGCGCGGCGCGCACGCCACCGCCGAGGTTGTCCATGATGCGCACCCCAGCGGCTTCCAGGTTCTGCGCCAGGCGAGCCTGGCCGGCGCCGACCTGATCGTGGCCGGCGCCTATGGCCACAGCCGGCTCGGCGAATGGGTGTTCGGCGGCATGACCGCCGATCTCCTGTCACAAGACGAGGTCTATGTGCTGATCAGCCACTAGTTTCCCGAGTCCGAAGTTCGCCAGTGAATGGGATGGGCGCCGAGTGAACCTCGGCCCTCGGGACAGGAGCCTCTTCGAGGGAGCGCGCCGCGTGACCACCCGGAACCTTGGCGCGCTCTTCGCGCCGTCCGCCGTCGCCCTCATCGGCGCGAGCAACCGGCCCGGCTCGGTGGGCGCGGTCCTGGCGCGCAACCTCATGGAGAGCGGCTTTCGGGGCCCGGTGATGGCGGTCAACCCGCACGAGGCGGCGATCCGCTCGGCGCTCAGCTACCGAAACGTCGCCGAGCTTCCGGTCTCTCCCGAGCTGGCGGTGATCGCGACGCCGCCGCCGACCGTGCCGGGTCTGGTGGGCGAGCTCGCCGCCAGGGGGTGCCGCGCCGCGGTGGTGATCACGGCCGGGTTCGGCGAAGCCGGCGGCGACGGCGCGGCGCTCCGGCGCCAGGTGCTCGAAGCGGCGCGCCCCACCCTCACCCGCATCGTCGGTCCGAACTGCCTGGGGGTGATCTCCCCGGCGACCGGGATCAACGCCAGCTTCGCCCAGCTGACGCCCAGGGCTGGCGCCCTGGCGCTCATCGCCCAGTCCGGCGCCGTCACCACCGCCGCGCTCGATTGGGCCGACGCGCGCGGCTACGGCTTCTCGCGCATCGTCACCCTTGGCGACACGGTCGACGTCGACTTCGGCGACATGCTCGACCTCCTGGCCCTCGACGAGGCGACCGATGGAGTCCTGCTCTACGTCGAAAGCCTGACCGATGCGCGCAAGTTCATGTCGGCGGCGCGGGCGGCCGGGCGCACCAAGCCCGTCGCGGTGATCAAGGCCGGACGCAGCGCCGCCGGCGCCCGGGCCGCCCTCTCCCACACCGGGGCGCTGGCCGGCGCCGACGCCGTCTACGACGCCGCCTTCCGCCGGGCGGGTCTCCTGCGGGTCTACGAGCTTCGCGAGCTGTTCGACGCGGTGACGACGCTCAGCTCCCGGATGAAGGTCGAGGGCGACCGGCTGGCGATCGTCAGCAACGGCGGCGGCGCGGGCGTCCTGGCGGCGGATGCGCTGGAGGCGCGCGGCGGACGGATCGCCGAGCTCGTCCCGGCGACCATCGCGGCGCTCGGCAAGGCGCTGCCGGCGGCCTGGTCGAAGGGCGATCCGGTCGACATCCTCGGTGACGCCGGCCCGCAGCGCTACGAGGCCGCCCTCGAGGCGGTGCTGGCCGACCCCGACGCCGACGCCGTGCTGGTGATCAACTGCCCCACCGCCGTCACCGACTCCACCGCCGCGGCCGAGGCGGTGCTGAAGGTAGTCGAGCGGCAGGAGCGGCGGCCCGCCGTGCTGACCGCCTGGCTGGGCGAGAGAGCGCCGGCGACCGCGCGGGGGCGTTTCGCCGCCGCCCGCATCCCCAGCCACGAAACCCCCGACGAGGCGGTGCGCGCCTTCATGCACCTGGCCGATCACGCCCGGAACCAGCGCCTCCTGCTGCAGGCGCCCGCCGAGCGATCGACGCCGGTTCCGGACCGCGAGGCCGCCGCTGCGATCGTGGCGAGGGCGCTGGCCGAGGAGCGCACCCTGCTCGCCGACGCCGAGGCGAAGGCGGTGCTCGCGGCGTACGGCGTCCCGGTGCTGGCGACCGAAACCGCGCCGACCCCGGCGGCGGCGGCCGAGGTCGCCCGTCGGATCGGGGGCGCGGTGGCGCTGAAGATCCTGTCGCCCGACATCAGCCACAAGTCCGATCTGGGCGGCGTGGCGCTGAACCTCGCCCCCGAGGGCGTGGAGGCGGCGGCGCAGGCGATGCTGGAACGCGTGGCCGCCGCCGCGCCGCGCGCCCGGCTGCAAGGGTTCATGGTCCAGGCGATGGCCGATCGGCCGCGGGCCCACGAGTTGATCGCCGGCCTTGCCAGCGACCCCACCTTCGGTCCGGTCGTGCTCTTCGGCGCCGGCGGGACGGCCGTCGAGGTGCTCGCCGATCGCACGGTCGGCCTGCCGCCTCTGAACGGGCCTCTGGCGCAGGACATGATCAGCCGCACGCGGGTGGCCAAGCTGCTCGCCGGTTACCGCGACCGGCCGGCGGCCGACGCGGCGGCGATCGCCGACGTGCTCACGGCCCTGGCGGCCCTGGCGGTCGATCTGCCGGCCGTGGCCGAGCTCGACATCAATCCCCTGCTCGCCGACGAGAAAGGGGTCCTGGCGCTCGACGCGCGGATCCGCGTGGCCTCCGGCCCGCGCCCGCCACCCGCGATCCGCCCCTATCCCGCCGCCCTGGCCCGACGGGTCGACGCAGGCGGAGAGGCGCTCGAGGTGCGACCCGTCCGACCCGACGATGCGGACAGGCTTGCGACTCTGGTGGCGAGGAGCGAGGCCGAAGACGTGCGGCTGCGCTTCGGCCTCAGCCTGCGCAAACTGCCGGACGTCTGGGCCGCGCGCCTGTCGCAGATCGACTACGACCGGGAGATGGCCTTCGTGGCGACCGACCCGCAGGGCGGTGTCGTGGGCGTCGCGCGCCTGGCCGGCGATCCGGAGGGCGAGACCGCGGAGTTTGCGCTGATGATCCGGTCCGACCATCAGGGACGGGGCCTCGGCCGGACGCTCATGGAGATCCTGATCGGCTATGCCCGTCAGCGCGGCTATCGCGAGCTCTGGGGCTCGATCGCCCGCGCGAACGAGCGGATGCAGTCGCTGGCCAAGGCGCTCGGGTTCACCCCGGCCGCCGACGCCGACCCCTCGCTGACGCGGGCGACGCTAAGGCTCTAGGTCCGTATGCAGCAGGCGCGCTGACTCTTGGGCGCCGAACGAAAGGCACGAACGGCGAGGCTGGCGACACCATAAACGCCCGAAGGACACGAAGGGGCCCCTCGTGTCCTTCCTGTGGGATCGGAACGGCCCCCTTTTGCGGGGATCAGGCGTGCGGCAGGCTCGTCTCCCCCGCGCGGCGCGCGGGGATCACCGACGTCTTCGCCTCCTTGGACTTGCCGCCCATGGAGACATAGATCGAGACCGCCATCAGGACGATCATGAAGATCGCGAACACCGACAGGACCACGCCGAGGAAGATCAGTTGTGCGACGGGCATAGGTCCCTCCTATTCGCAAAGGCCGGCGAGCGCCGCGGGACGGGCGAAAGTGACCTGCCGGCAGCCGCTCAGCCGCACGAGGCCGTCGGCCTGTAGCTGGGTCATGGTGCGCGAAACGGTCTCGATGGTGAGGCCGAGGTAGTCGGCGATGTCTTGACGGCTCATGGGCAGGTCGATCTGCGCCTCGCCCCCCAGCCGCACACCGAGGTCGAGGAGGAACCTGGCGACCCGCTCGGTGGCGGAACGGTGGGTGACGGTCAGCAGGTGGTCGCGGCAGCGGCCAAGCTCCCCGAGCGCCTGGCGCCACAGCTTCTGCGCCTGAGCCGGGTCGCTGGCGAGAACGGCGCGCCGCGCCACCACCAGCATCACCTCCCCGACCGCCTCGGCGGTGGCGGTCCGCTCGGCGCCGAGCTCGACCCCGAACACGTCGCCCGGCAAATAGAAGTCCGCCACCTGCCGGCGGCCGTCGGCGAGCACGCGGGTCATCCGGACGGCGCCGGAGACCACCCGGTAGACGAAGTCCGCCCGATCGCCTTCGGCGAAGACTTCCTCGTCGCGGCCGTAGGTCTTTATGGCGCCGACGATCTTCAGCTCCTCGTCCGACTCGGCGTCGAAGCCGACCACCGGCGCCGGAGCGGGGGCAAGAGCCAGGGACTGAAGCTGCATTGGGGTCGCCCCATCAGGTGTTTCGATGGCTGATGGGTACCGCCGGGCACGTCGCGTCGATATTCGTGGCTTGTGCCTAAGTAGTCTTCCTTAGGGACAGCCCCGGCTTGAGCCAGATCAAGGCGGTCCGGGCCGGACGCCCGCAATCTTCCTCAATGGGCAAGGAAGCCTCGCATCGCGGACGGGTTACGGTCGTCGAGGACGACGCCTCGCTGCTGAGCGCCCTCGCCTTCGCGCTGGAGGAGGAGGGGTTCGCCGTGCAGCCCTACGCGAGTGCGGCGGCGCTGCTGGTCGAGCCCGGCCAGACCGATTGCCTGGTGGTGGACCTCAAGCTGCCCGACGCCGACGGGCTGGACCTCATCAGCGAGCTGCGGGGTCGGGGGGTGGGGGCGCCGGCGATCCTCATCACCACCAATCCGGGCCGTCGCATCCAGGCGCGCGCCGCCGCCGCCAGCGTCGCCATCGTCGAGAAGCCGCTGATCGGCGCCGAGCTCGGCCGCCGGATCGTGGCCGCCATCAACGGAAGTCGCTAGGCGTCTGCCCGGAGGCTTCGGCAGGCTCTTGCGAGGCGGCGATCGGCCGAACCGCCAGACCTGGGAAGACTTCCTCGAGCGACTTGGTGTCGGGCAGGATGTAGACGACGCCGCTGCCCCGCGCGAAAGCCTTCAGCACCACCTCCCGATAGAATCGCGCCGGGACGTTGATGCAGCCGTAGCTGATGCGGTGATCCTCCGGCGCGCTCGAGCGGATGCGTCTCAGGCGGTGCTCGGTCGGATTGGCGGTGACCACCGGATGCAGCGAGATCGCGTCGACGTAGTCGACCCACAGGACCCTGCGCTCGCCCTTGGCGCGTCCAAACCGCGCCACGAACCGGCCGGCCGGCGTCGTGCGTTGGTCGGGTCGGATCGCCGAGAGGGCGCGCTCGCCGACGCCGGCCGCGGAGTCGTCTCCGCGCGCGAAGCCCACCAGCACGGGCGCCGCGCCCCGCAAGCGTCCGTCGGCGTGGAAGACGAAGACCTGCGCCGCCGTCTTGTCGACGATCACGAACGGCCGGCCATGGTTGTCGCCAGACGCCATCACCCAGCCGGCCACCCGGGCCGCCGTCGCCGAAAGTCCCTGAGGAGGCTGCTGACCGGCGCCCGCATCGGCGCTGGCGCTGGCGCTGGCGAACGCGGACGGCGCCGGACCGCACGGTCCGAGCCAGAGGACCGCAAGTCCGAGCGCGGCGGCGAGGATCCTTGATCCCGGACCTTGCCCACGCGAGCCGTGCGCCGAGAGGTGAATGGTCGAGCTCCGTCGGTCGTTGGAGATGATCGGGGAGGCTTCACAATTCCATTGTGTCGCTTCCGCGGCGCGGGCCGCGCCAAGGGGCGCCCCTAAAGAAATCTAGCGCGACTAACCCCGTTCGGCCCAGCCCCGCGTATCCCTGCCAGCAACATGAGAGAATAACGATGCCAGCGAATTGCAGCGGCAGGACTACCCGCCGCCATCTTCACGGGCACAGGTGGGGCAGGATCAATGCCTGATGGATCCTTGATATGCCGCAAGCCACGCTCTCGGATTCTTGACCGTGAGGACGATTTACTTTTACGACGATCGGGCTGACCATCCCGATCACTCGTGACACCAAGAGAACCCTGGGAGGAGGTCCGCAGATGGTGATCCGCCAGCCTTTCGAGCCCGTGCTCGTCCACGCCATTCCCGGCGCGCGCCCGCCAAGTCTTCGCCCCTCACGCACGGCGAGCCTGGCGATCGGCGTCTCGATCGCCGCGCACCTCGTCGCCGGCGCCTACATCCTGACCCAGAAATACCAGGTGTTCGCGCCCGCCGCGCCGCCGGAGACGCCCTCGATCGCCACCACCCTGCTGACCGACGTGACGGTCGCGCCGGCCAAGGCGCCGCAGCCGAAGACGCCGATCATGGCGCCGCGCCCGACCCCGGAGACGCCGGCGCCCCCGACCGCCATCCTGACCCTGACGCCGTTTGCGCCGCAGCCGCAGCCCACCTTGAACCCGCCCGCGCCGGGCGTCCCCGAGACGCCGCCGCCGGCGCCCAACTCGCGGGTGATCGCCGAACCGGACTGGATCCAGCGCCCTGGATCGGACGCGTTCTCGCGCTTCTATCCGGCCGGCGCCCTGGAGGAAGGCGTTTCGGGTGCGGTCAGCCTCGCCTGCCGCGTCTCCGCGTCCGGTCAGGCGCAGGACTGCCGCGTGGCGGCCGAGTCGCCGAAGCACGAGGGGTTTGGGGCCGCGGCGCTCAAACTCGCGCCCTTCTTCCGGATGCGCCCGCGAACCGAGGACGGCGCGGCGGTGGACGGGGCGCAGGTGACGATCCCGATCCGATTCAACACCGCGCCCTGACCTCGAACCGCTTCGCCGATCAGGCCAGCCCCGCCACCATCGCCATCCGCACCAGCTCGGAGAGGCTCTTGGCCTGGGTCTTGGTCATCACGTGCGCCCGGTAGATCTCGACGGTGCGCTGGCTGATGTCGAGGTCGTAGGCGATCACCTTGTTGGCCTTGCCCGCGATGAGGCCTTCCATCACCTGGCGCTCGCGCGGCGAGAGGGTTCCGATGCGACGAAGGAAGTCGGCCCGCTCGTCGTCCCGCGCCTTGCTCTGGCTGTGCTGGGCCAGGGCGGCGCGGACCGCGCCCAGCATCAGCTCGTCGTCGTAGGGCTTCTCGATGAAATCGAGCACTCCCGCCTTCATAGCCTCCACCGCCAGCGGCACGTCGCCGTGACCGGTCATGACCACCACCGGCAGCGTCACGCCCATGGCGCCCAGACGCCGGACCAGCTCGATGCCGTCCATCTCGGGCATGCGCACGTCCGTCACCACGACCCCCTGGGCTTCGGCAGCCACCTCCAGGAAGGCCTTCGCGCTCGCATAGGTCGCCACCGCCACGTCCGCTGTGGAGAGGAGGAACGCCAGCGAGTCGCGGGCGTCGTCGTCGTCGATCACATGCGCCTTGGCCTCAGGCATGGACCCCCACCTCCGCCAGCGGCAGGGTGAACGAGAAGGTCGCGCCCGGTCCAGGGTTGTTTTCGCCCTTGATCGAGCCCCCGTGCGCCTCGACGATGGTCCGGCAGATGGAGAGGCCCACGCCCATGCCTTCCTTCTTGGTCGTCATGAACGGCTCGAAGAGCCGCCCCCGCACCTCTTCGCCGATACCCGAACCGGTATCGGAAACCGAGATGACCGTAAATCCGGGCGGCTCCAGAGCGACCCTCACCTTGAGCTCGGCGGGCCTCGCGCCGCGCATCGCGTCGATGGCGTTGCGCAGCAGGTTGACCACCACTTGCTGGATCTGCACCCGGTCGGCCAGCACGAGGTCGGCCTTCGGGTCGAACTGCATGGTGACGCGCACGCCCAGCTCCTTGACGCCCACCAGGGCCAAGGCGCTCGCCTCCTCGATCAGCTTCGAGATGCTCTCGATCCGCCGCTCGGTCTCGCCGCGGCCGATGAAATCCCGCAGGCGGTGGATCACGTCGCCGGCGCGCAGCGCCTGATCGCCGGCCTTGTCCAGCGCCTCCGCCAGCCGCGGCAGGTCGGCCGGGTCGCCCTTGTCGAGCAGCCGGCGCGCGCCGCGCAGATAGTTGGCGATGGCCGAAAGCGGCTGGTTGAGCTCGTGCGCCAGCGCCTGGGCCATCTCGCCCATCGCGGTCAGCCGCGAGACGTGCACGAGCTCGCTCTGCAGCTCCTGCAGGCGCGCCTCGGTCTCCTGCCGCTCGGTGAGATCGCGCACGAAGCCGGTGAAGTAGCGGCTGTCCCCGACCCGCATCTCGCCCACCGAAAGCTCCATGGGGAAGGTGGATCCGTCGCGCCTTTGGCCCACCACCACACGCCCGATGCCGATGATCCGCCGCTCGCCGGTAGTGAGGTACCGCTCGATGTAGCCGTCATGGGCGTCGTGGTAGGGCGAGGGCATCAGGACGTTCACGTTGCGCCCCACGACCTCGCTGCGGGTCCAGCCGAACAGGCGCTCGGCGGCGGCGCTGAACGACTGCATCAGCCCCTTGGTGTCGATCACGATCATGGCGTCCGGGATCGTGTCGAGGATCGACTGCAGGTGCGCCTCGCGCGCGAACAGCGCCTGGCGGCGGGCCTCGTTGCGGCGACGGCCGACCGCGACGGTCTCGCCCCCGACGGCGAGGCCGACGCTGATCAGGGCGAAGAGCGCCAGGCTCGGCCCATCGACGCTCAGCCCTGTGCTCAACTCGACCACGAGCGTGGCGCCGATAGAGAGCAGCGTGGCGAGCAGGCCCGCCGCAGCCCCCCCGAGCGCTGCGGCGGCAAGGACCGGCGGGATGAACATCAGATAGACGGCCCGGTCGCCGAGGACGGGCTGCAGCAGGTAGCGCGCGCCGGCAGCCACCGCCACGCCGAGGACGGCGATGGCGAAGCCCCACAGGAGCCGCTGTCTCTGATCCAACCGACGCTCCCTCTGCGGCCGCCAGCGCGACTATAGGCGGTCGGGGCCGATTTGCAGCGGCGTTGTCAAAGCCCCCTCCCCGCCCGTCAGGTCCGGGCCGCCGCCCTGACCTCGTCCGTGGCGCGCGCGAACGCCTCGGCGACCGCGCCCACGTCCTGGCGCGCCAGCTCGGATGTCCAGGTCTCGACCCCGATGGGCGCGCGGGCCCCTGCGCCGATGCGGCGCAGAAAACCGGCGAGATCGAGATCGCCATCGCCGGGCATCCGCCGGCGGTGGAAGCATTCGTCCTTGATGTCGGGCTCCGGCGCCGCCGGCGCGTCCGCGAGCTGGACGGCGTAGACCAGCTCCGGCGGAATCCGGTCGAGCACTTCGTCGCGGCTCGAGCTGCGCGCATGATGCCAGGTGTCGAGCAACAGGCCGCCGTTGGGCGCGTCGGCGCGCTCCACGATCTCGAGCGCAAGGCCGGTGTCCTTGAGCGTCCACATGGCCACCGGCTCCAGGGCGACGGCCACGCCGGAATCGGCGGCTTCGCGGCAGAGTTCGGCGAAAGCCTGAACCACCTCGCCGATCGGGCGCTCAGCGTGCTCGGCGCTGCTCGCCGCCATGAGGGGAGCGCCGAAAGTCCGGGCGAGGGCGATCATCTCCGCCGTCGTGACCGGCTCGCCGCCGTCCTCCGACACCGCGCCGCCGTACCAGGCCGAGCAGGATTCGACGCAGGCCACCCGCACCCCGGCTTCGGCCAGAATTGCGCGCATCTGCTCGGCGGAAAGCCGCTCCTTGCGCATGGCGCGCATCACGAAGCGCCGGGCCAGCGAGATCGCGCCGTGGCCGCTCGCGGCCGCCGCCGCGACGGTCTCGGCAAAGCCGCGGCCAGGCAAGGCCGCCGTCCAGACGACGAGGTTGGGGTCGAGGCGCCGCGGCATGCCCGTCAGCCCCCCTGCGCCGCGCCGGCCACCTTGGCGTCCGCTCGCGCGACCTTGGCCGCCTGCGCGGCTTCCTCGGCCGTGAGCCGCCACGCCGCGGCCCTGACGTTGGCCTCGACCTGCTGCGGCCGGGTGGCGCCGGCGATCACCGAGGCGACCGTGGGCTGGGCGGCCAGCCAGGCCACGGCGAGCTCGGCCACCGTATGGCCTCGTGCGCGGGCGAAGGCCTCCAGCGCCTCGACGGGGCCGAACGCCCGGGTGAGGATCTTCTGCGCCCGCTCGGCGGCGACGTCGCCACGGCCCATGCGGCTGTCGGCCGGGGGCGGCTCGCCGCGGCGATACTTGCCGGTCAGCACCCCGGCCGCCAGCGGGAAGTAGGGCAAGAGGCCCATCCGGTGTCGCTCGCAGGCCGGCGCGACGTCGTCCAGGGCCTCCTGGCGCAGCAGGTTGAGCCGGTTCTGGGCGCTGACGAAGGGGCGCAGACCGGCCTCGGCGCAGATCCGCGCCGCCTCGTCGATCTCCGCGCCGGAGAGGTTGCAGCAGCCGATCTCGCGCACCTTGCCGCTGGCCGTCAGCCTATCCAGCGCCCTGAGGGTCTCCTCGATCGGCGTCGCCGGGTCCGGAAAGTGCAGCTGGTAGAGATCGATGACGTCGGTCTTGAGACGACGAAGGCTGCCCTCGACGGCTTCCACCACGCCGGCGGCGGTGGCGCGTCCGGAACTGGGCGCCCCGTCGACCCACCCGGCGAACTTGGTGGCGATCACCACGCCCTGGCGGCGGCCCTGCAGGGCCTCGGCCAGGACCTCCTCGGACCGCCCGTCCCCGTACTCCTCGGCGGTGTCGAAGCAGTTGATCCCCAGATCGAGGGCGCGGTGGACGATCGCCTTGGATGCGCGCGCATCGCAGGTGGTGCCGATCTGATTGCAGCCCAGGCCGACCACCGAGACGCGCAGGCTGCCGATCGCGCGCTGCTCCATCGGTCTCCTCCCTGGCGACGGCGCCCCGGCGGTCGGCGCCATTTGTCTTCGCGACGATCGGAGGCCAAGGCCCTGGCGGTGTCAACCCGATGACGAGCAGCCGCCGGCGCCCGACGACGACGGGCTTGATAGGGCGGCTCGCGCAAAATAGAGTATCCCGTCTAGAAAGGCTTCTAAGCCACAAAGGTTGAGGCCGCGACGGACATCCGGCGGCCCGCAGCGGAGGCGACGCCCTTGTCCGACGATGCTGTCCTGACCAACGATCCCGCCCAGCGCGGTCCGGTCGTCGACTTCGACCACCATTCGCATGGCTACGTCGACGGATGCTGGAAGATCTATGACGATCTCCGCGCTCGTTGCCCGGTGGCCTACACCGGGGCCCACGGCGGCTTCTGGGTCCTGAGCCGCTACGAGGACATCGCCCAGGTGGCCCGCGACGACGCCACCTTCTCCTCGACGAACGGCATCACCATCCCTCCGTCGGCCGAGCGGTCGATCCCCATCGACATGGATCCGCCGCAGTCGGAGCCGTACCGCCGGCTTCTCCTGCCCTACTTTTCCCCGCGCGCGGTGGAATACTGGACGCCGCGGGTGCGGCGCTGGGGCTCGGTCTGCGTCGACCAGGTGATCGAGACCGGCCGGATAGACCTGATCATGGACCTGGCGAACCCGCTGCCGGCCTTGTTCACCTGCGAGTTCATCGGCCTTCCCATCGAGAACTGGGCGATCTACGCGCGGCCCATGCATGAGCTGGTCTACAGCATCCCTGGAACGTCGGAGTTCGACGCGGCGATCCAGGGGGGGCACGAGATCGTGCGGAACCTCCACGACCTGGTGGCCCAGGAGCGCAAGCACCCCAGCAAGAGCATGCTGGGCGACCTCGTCCAGGCCCGGGTCGAGGACGAGCTGATGTCCGACGAGACCATCGTCGGCATCTGCAATCTCATCATGGCCGGCGGCTTCGACACGACCACCAGCCTGGCGGGGAATGTCTTCAAGCACCTGGACGAGAACCCCGCCGCCCGGCGCAAGCTGATCGACCAGCCGGACCTCATCCCCAGCGCCATCGACGAGTATCTGCGCTATTTCTCGCCCCAGACGGCCCTGGCGCGCACCGCCATGAAGGACACCGAGATCGGCGGGGTCCGGATCAAGAAGGGCGAGAAGGTGATGCTCGCCTGGTCCGCCGCCAACCACGATCCGACCGCGTTCGACGCGCCGGACGAGGTCGATTTCGAGCGCTTCCCCAACCGGCACCAGGCCTTCGG
>JAFBAO010000031.1 GCA_019247715.1 Caulobacteraceae bacterium | reverse complement strand
GGGGGTCGACGTGGTGGTGATCGACACCGCCCACGGCCATTCGCGGCAAGTCGCCGACGCGGTCCGGCGCCTGGCGCGCGAGACCAACCGGGTCCAGATCGTCGCCGGCAACGTCGCCACCTACGCGGCGGCCAAGGCGCTCATCGATGCAGGCGCCGATGCGGTGAAGGTCGGGATCGGCCCGGGCTCCATCTGTACCACGCGGGTGGTGGCGGGCGTCGGCGTGCCGCAGCTCACCGCGGTGACCGAAGCGGTGCGCGCGGCCGAAGGGTCGGGCGTCCCGGTGATAGCCGACGGGGGCATCAAGTATTCGGGCGACCTCGCCAAGGCCATCGCGGCCGGCGCCGCCACCGCCATGCTGGGCTCGATGTTCGCCGGCACCGACGAATCGCCGGGCGAGGTGTTCCTCTACCAAGGCCGGTCGTACAAGTCGTACCGGGGTATGGGCAGCCTCGGGGCCATGGCCAGCGGCTCGGCCGACCGCTACTTCCAGAAGGAGGTGGAGGACGCCCTGAAGCTGGTGCCCGAAGGCATCGAGGGCCAGACGCCGTACAAGGGGCCGATCCAGCCGGTGGTCCACCAGCTGGTCGGCGGCCTCAGGGCCGCGATGGGCTATGTGGGCGCGCCCGACATCCCATCCTTCCAGAAGCAGGCGAAGTTCGTGCGCATCACCGGCGCGGGACTGCGCGAAAGCCACGTCCACGACGTGATGATCACCCGCGAGGCGCCGAACTACCCGAGCCAGGTTTGATGGCCACGAACGACACGAACCGTCCGACCGGGCTCGTGGTTCTTCGTGAGCCTCGTGGCCTCTCCTAGAAGCAGTCAAAAGAGGCTGATGTCGTGCGTGACGGCGGCCGCATGGCGGCGGCGATCGAGGTGCTGGGCGACATCGCGGCGCGCCATAGGCCCGCGCACCTGGCGCTGAAGGCCTGGGGCGAGGGCGCCCGCTACGCCGGGGCCAAGGACCGCGCGTTCGTCTCCGGCCTGGTGCTCGACGTGCTCCGACGCCGGCGCTCGCTGGGCTGGCGGATGAGCGAGGAGAGCGATCGGGCGCGGGTCCTGGGCGCGCTGCGGTTCCTGTGGGACTGGCCGCCGGAGCGGCTGGAGGCGGCGGCCGCCGAGGACCATGGACCCGGGCCGCTGGGCGAGACGGAGCGGGCGCGCCTCATGGAGCCAGCGTCCCTCGCAGAGGCGCCCGCCCCGGTCCGCGGCGACTATCCGGACTGGCTGGAGCCGGCCATGGTGCGCGCGTTCGGCGAAGCGCGGGCCGCCGAGGGCGAGGCCCTCGCCGCGCGGGCGCCGGTGGACCTGCGCGTCAACACTCTGAAGACGGATGTCGCGCATGTATTGAAAGTCTTGGCGCCGTTCGGTCCCGCGGCGCTGGATTTTCCGCCGTCCGCCGTCCGCATCCCGCCGCCAGCGGCCAGCGAGCGGGCCGCTCCCGTGGAAGCCTCGCCGGCGTTCCAGAAGGGCTGGTTCGAGGTGCAGGATGCGGCCTCGCAGGTCGCCGCGGCCGCGGCCGGCGACATCCCGGGGCGCCAGGTGCTGGACTTCTGCGCCGGCGGCGGCGGCAAGACCCTGGCGCTGGCGGCGCTGATGGGAAACACCGGCCAGCTCTACGCCTACGACGCCGACGCGCGGCGCCTCACCGACACGGTCCGCCGCGGCGCGCGGGCGGGGGTGCGCAACCTGCAGGTCCGCTCGCCGATCGACCCCGATGCGCTTTCCGGCCTCGAGGGGCGGATGGACCTGGTGTTCGTGGACGCGCCCTGCACCGGCTCGGGGACCTGGCGGCGGCGTCCGGACGCCAAGTGGCGGCTTACCCCTCAGCAGCTGGAGCGCCGGATCGCCGAGCAGGACGCGGCGTTGGCCGCGGCGGCGCGATTCGTGAAGCCCGGGGGGCGGCTCGTGTACGTCACCTGCTCCCTGTTCGCTGAGGAGAACGAGGACCGCGTAGCGGCGCTGACGGCCTCGCGCCCAGACTTCGCGCCGGCGCCGGCAGAGCTCGAGGGCGCGCAACGGTGGCGGACGGCGGAGGGATTCCTGCGGCTGACGCCCCGCACCGCAGGAAGCGACGGGTTCTTCGTGGCGACGCTGCGGCGGTCGTCCTGAAAGAGGAAGAGGGAGGAGACCGAGGTCTCCTCCCTCTCGGGCGGCCGCGCGGAAGGGGCGGGTCAGCCGTCGATGCTCAGCCCGAGCACACTGCGGGCGGCGTAGAGCTGTTGCTGACGCTCCTGCAGCGGGTGGAACCGCGCCGCCTGCAGGTCGCGGAAGCGCTGCTCCAGACCGGCCGCGCGGTAGAAGCCTGCGCCGCCCGCCACCTCCAGCGCCCGCGATCCCACCTCGAGCGCGGAGCGTCCGACCAGGGTGCGAAGCGTCATCACCCGGTGGGTCGTCTCGGGCGACGGCGTATCGCCCGCGCCCGCCTCGACGATGGCGCCGTGGGCGAGGTCCATGGCCGCGTGGGCGTTCTCCAGCTCCCCGACCATCGTGAGGGTCGCGGCGTCAGACGACGGCTTGCGGCGCGCCAGCGACAGGGCCGTCTCCCGCGCCCCGTCGGCCACCCCGGCGTAGACGGAGTAGACGAGCGGGAAGGCGATCATGCTGATCAGGTGGAAGAGCGGGTGCCACTTTCCCGGCGGGCGGGCCGCGATGACCGCCGCGTCGGGGACGAAGACGCCGTCGATCTCCACGTCCTGGGAGCCGGTGCCGCGCATCCCCAGCGTGTCCCAGTTGGCGAGCACCTGGACATTCGCGTCCTGGAGGGGCAGGGCGAAGTGCAGCACCGTGGGGCCGGCCTCCGGGTCGTCGTAGACGGCGCTGGTGTTCATGACGTCGCCGTCGGGGGCGCCGGAGGAGAAGACCTTGCGGGCGTAGATTCGATAGCCGCCCTCGGCCTTCCGAGCTTCGCCAGAGCCCGGCAGCCAGTCCGAGCCGCCGCTGGAGACGATCCTCAGGCCCTCTTCGGCGACCTTGCGGAGCATGCCTTCTGTGGGCGCGCCCATATGCCGGCGCTTCCAGTCGGCCACCATCACCTGGTGGGTGTGCATGGAGAGCGTCAGGGCCGTGGAGCCGTCCAGCCGGGCGATGGCTCGGAGCGCGGCGGCGACCTCGGGATAGGAAAGCCCGCCGCCGCCGCAATCCTTGGGGACGCCGAGGGCGAAAAAGCCCAGGCTCTGCAGGAGGTCGAGATTCTCAGACACGAAAGCGCCGCTGCGGTCGCATTCGCGGCCGTTCGCTTCTATCTTGGGGCCGACGCCCGCGAGCAGGTCCCGCCAGCTAGCGTCGGTGGCGCCCGCTTGGGCGGTGGGCGAGGTGATCGCGTTCATTTCCAGTCTCCTGAATGAGGGTTTGTCTGGCATCGGCCGGCGCCCTCGAACGCAACGGCCAGCTTGCATCTGAAATGTGCAGGGACATGTGAGAGCTCGCCATGACCGCAACGCCGCGAACCATTGCCGATCCGCCAGACGTGCTTTCCGAGCTCCTGCGGGCGGTGCGCCTGACCGGCTCGGTGTTCATGCACGGTCGCTTTTCCGCCCCGTTCGGCGTGATCAGCCCGGCGCGCTGGGACAGCCAGGACGCCATGGCGCGCCTGCGGCACGCCAGCGTCTTCCACCTCATCGCCGAGGGCGAGTGCCAGCTTCAGACCGCCGACGGCGCCGTGTGCGACGTGCGGGCCGGCGATCTGCTGCTCCTGCCGTTCACCGCCGAGCACCGGTTCTGGAGCGGGGCGCCGGACCGCTTCGGCTTCGGCCCCGACCTCGTGTCGCCCGGGCCGATCAGCGGCGTCGGCGTGGTCAGCCACGGCGGCGGCGGGCAGGTGACGCGGCTAGTGTGTGGTTTCCTGGAGTCGGCCGAGCTCATGGCCGCGCCGCTGTTCCGCTCGCTGCCTTCCCTGCTCCTCGAGCGCACCGGCGAGGATACGGTCTCGGGCATGCTCACCGCCACGGCGGCCCAGATCCTGCGCCAGGTGGACGACGCCGCGCCTGGCGCGCCCTTTCTGCTTGGGCGGCTGATGGAGCTGCTGTTCGTGGAGGTGCTGCGCCGGCACGCGGCGCGCCTGCCGGAGGGCGCGGCGGGGATGCTGGCGGCGATGCGCGACCCGGTGGTGGCCCGGGCCATCCATCACCTGCACAAGGACCCGGCCCGCAAGTGGACCATCGAGGATCTGGCGGCCGAGGCCGGGGCCTCGCGCACCGTGCTTGCCGAGCGGTTCAACCAGTTCGTCGGCAAGCCGCCGATCGAGTACCTCACCGGCTGGCGGATCCAGCTGGCGGCCGAGCGCCTAAGATCGAGCCGCGAGCCCCTCGCCCGCATCGCCGAGGGCGTCGGTTACGAAAGCGAGGCCGCCTTCAGCCGCGCCTTCAAGCGCGAGATGGGCACGAGCCCTGGCGCCTGGCGCGCAGGCTAGTGTGGTGAGTTTGAAGTTCGCTCGATTGATGGGGCGGGTGCCTAGAGCACGATGCGATCAGACGCAATCGTCTGATTGTTGAATCGTGCTCTAGAATTCAAAGACTTGGAGCGCGTTCTCGTCGCAAAAGCGGTTCCACTTTTGCGGAACGCGCTCTAGGCGAACTTCAGCAGCGGTCGGGACCATGGGGAATTTGGGGGACTGTCACCTACTGCTCCGGCTCCCTGCGCCCTAGGTTCAACCCGATGGACGTCGCCCGCGGGTGTGGCAGGCTTGGCTGCTCCATCGCGGTCCGGGCTGCGTCCGAAAGTGCAAATTGGTCTCGCCAAGGCCCGAAAGATCATCCGCGCCGCCGTTTCGGCCAGCCTCATCTGCATGCTTCTCGCCTCGGGCGCGGTCACGGGCGCCCTGGCGCGCGACCGGCGCGGCGAGCCCGACCGGCGGCGCTATCCCGTGAGGGGGATCGACGTTTCCCACTACCAGGGCGCCATCGACTGGCCGGCGGTCGCCGGCGACGACGTGGCCTTCGCCTATCTCAAAGCCACCGAAGGCGTCCACGGGCGGGACACCGAATTCGCGAGCAACTGGCGGGGCGCCCGGCGGGCCGGCATCCGCGCCGGCGCCTACCATTACTTCGTCTTTTGCCGCTCCGCCCGGGCCCAGGCGCGCAACTTCCTGGCCGTAGCGCCGCCCCGAGCCGGGGCGTTGCCCCCCGCCGTCGATCTCGAGATGGCGCGGGGCTGCGCGGCCGGGCTCACCGGCGCCGAAGTGCGCAAGGAGCTGCGCGTCTTCCTGGCGATGGTCGAGGCGCGCCATCGCAGGCGCGCGGTTCTCTACGTGACCCCGCAATTCTACCAGACGTATTGCGACTACCTGCCAAAGCGTCCGATGTGGCGCCGATCGATCTCGTCGCAGCCCAGGCCCAGCGGGTCGTGGACTTTCTGGCAATACGGCAGTCGCGGACGTGTCGCCGGCATCCGGACGTTTGTCGATCTGAATGTTTCGGGGTCGGCGGGCGCCAGGACGCGTTCCGACTAGTGTGGTGGATCAGAAGTTCGCCCCATTGTCGCGGCGGGCGCTGTGGCGAACTTCTGATCCGTAAACCACACTAAAAACTTATACTTGGCTAATGTCCTTATCGATTCCGAAGTTCGACGGGAGGCGCCGCTCACGCTAGCGAACTTCGGAATCGGGACACTAGGACGCGTTGAGGGCCGACGCCAAGCTGGAGTTCGTCTGAGAACCGGAGGGTCTGGCTCCGGATCGGCCTTGCAGGCCGTCCGGGGTGAGATGAGCGATTCAGCCCCAACTCAACCGCCTCTAGAACGCGCCCGAGACTCTCGATTCTGGAACGGCGGACGGGTGGCGGACGCAACCGCGCGCGCCCACTCGTCAATACGAAGGTTCGGGAACGAGAAGGATCTGGGCGGCGTCGACAACTGCGGCCGTGGGCAGGTAGGCGGTCACCTGCGTGCCCGAGGCGGTCGCATTGATGGCGAAGGCGCCGCCGAGGCGCTGAATGCGGGCCTCCATGCCCGGAATGCCGACGCCCCGCTGGATCTTGCCGGGCGCCTTGTGGGTTCCCCCGCCGTCGTCGGTGACGGTCAGGCGTACGCCGTGGCGGCCCCGCCGCAGATTGATGGAGATCTGGCGGGCCGGCGAGTGACGATGGGCGTTCGCGATCGCCTCCTGGGCGACCCTGAACAGCGCCCGCTGCGCCCGCTGCGGCAGGCTGTCGACGGCGCCCCTGACGTTCACCGTGACCGAAAGGCCGGTACGCCGGCCAAAGCCGCGGACAAAGGCCTGCAGGGTCTTCCTGAGGCCGTCCTTGGCGAGGGTCGGCGGGTGCAGCAGATAGGAGAGGGTGCGCACCTCCCTCAGGGCCTCGCCCAGCTCGCTGGTCATATCGTCGAGCGTCTCGGCGTTGGCCCGTCCGCGGCGCAGCGCCCCCAGCCCGAACGACAGGGCCACCAGGTGCTGGGCGGTGGAGTCGTGCAGCTCCACGGCGATCCGCCGACGCTCCTCTTCTTGGACCTTGATCAGGCGCTCGGCGAGCTCGGAAAGCTCACGCTGCGCATGCATCGAGCGGGTGATGTCCCGGCAGCTGCCGAGCAGCACCTCGATCTCGCCCCCGGCCCCGCGGACCGGCACGAGCGTCGTCTCCCAGACGGTCCGCCCGGCAGGAAGGTCGAGGGTTTCGACATAGTGGAAGGGCCGTCCCGCCCTGACGCAGGTCCGATAGTGGCCGGACACGATCTTCGCGACCTTCGCCTCGAGGCACTCCTCCGGACGGCGTCCGACGATGCGCGATCTCAAGAGTCCCGTGGCCCGTTCGTGGGCGGGATTGATGTCCTCGTAGACGAATTCGTCGTCGGCGAGGCAGCGGATGACGTAGAGGCCCTCGTGCGCGGCTTCCCAATAGGCCCGGTAGTACCGGT
Source organism: Caulobacteraceae bacterium (assembly GCA_019247715.1). Lineage (GTDB taxonomy): Bacteria > Pseudomonadota > Alphaproteobacteria > Caulobacterales > Caulobacteraceae > Acaudatibacter. The sequence continues at coordinate 7,578 of JAFBAO010000031.1, read as the reverse complement.
CCTGCCGCCAACTGGCGCCGGCGGGCGTTGCTCGGATAGTGGACGCGAAAGCGCTGCCCATTTCGCTCTCCCAACCCGAGTCGAAAGGCTATCAACGTTGAGCTGTGTTCAGCAACAAACGTTCGTGCGATCACAAGCAAACTGCGGCCGTAGGGCGCGGCTCGCCATTTTCGCTCACTCAGCGAAGATCGACGCCGACGCCCACTTGGCGAGCGTGCCGTCAGACAGCTCCTGACGTTACTGGCTCGCACCGATCGGCGATGCGCGGCATGGCAATCATCCGACGGTACAATCGCTTGTAGCCGGAAGCTTGAACTCGGCCCCGCGGCCGATCAGCAGTCGGACGATACGAGGGTGGCCGCCAAAGCGGGCCGAGGGACCCTGCGCGGCTACAACATGACGCGGCGTATCAGGGCGCCGGGGCAGCTCGAGCTTTTTTGCACAGTGTATCCACAGGGTCACAACCCGCGGCCGCGTTCCGGCTGCGGCGTGGGCGCAGACGCGCCGCGTTGCGCCGCGGCCGGGCCTGCCCCCGGCCCGTAGCGCCTCGGAGCCAGCGTGCTCTCCGGAGCCGGGCGCGCGACACCGCGCAGCCGACCGCGACCGCCAGCAGGTCGGGCTGGCGGCAGGGAAGCGCCTTGAGACGCCTTTGCGGGACGCCGATGACGCGCCGCCGATTCTCCCCTACATCCCGGCCATGTCGGCGCCCCACCATGAACGCGTCCTGATCGTCGATTTCGGCAGCCAGGTGACCCAGCTCATCGCCCGCCGGGTTCGCGAGAGCGGGGTCTATTGCGAGATCCATCCCTATGACGGGGTGGACGCGATGCTGGACGCCTTCGCCCCGAAGGCGGTGATCCTCTCCGGAGGCCCCGCCAGCGTCCACGAGGCCGAGAGCCCGGCCGCGCCGCGAAGGGTCTTCGAGCTGGGCGTTCCGGTGCTCGGCGTCTGCTATGGCGAAATGACCATGTGCGCTCAGCTCGGCGGAGCGGTCGAGGGCGGCCATGCCCGCGAGTTCGGCCGCGCCGAAATCCGAATCGAGCGGGAGAGTCCGCTGTTGGCGGGCCTCGGCGAGATCGGCCACGAGGAGCCGGTCTGGATGAGCCACGGCGACAAGATCACCGCCATTCCGCTGGGCTTCGAGGTGGCCGCCACCTCGGCGGGCTCGCCCTTCGCGGTGATCGCCGACGAGGGGCGCCGGCTCTACGGCGTCCAGTTCCACCCGGAGGTCGCCCATACGCCCCGCGGCGCGCTCATCCTGCGCAACTTCACCCACGAGATCGCCGGTCTCTCGGGCGATTGGACCATGGCCGCGTTCCGCGACGAGGCGGTCGGCCGGATCCGCCAGCAGGTGGGGAAGGGGAGGGTGATCTGCGGGCTCTCCGGCGGCGTCGACTCCTCGGTGGCGGCGGTGCTGATCCACGAGGCGATCGGCGACCAGCTCACCTGCGTCTTCGTGGACACCGGCCTTATGCGCCTCAACGAGGCCGAGGAGGTCGTGAGCCTCTTCAGGGACCACTACAATATTCCGCTCATCCATGTTGACGCCGCGGAGCAATTCCTGGGCGCTCTCGCGGGGGTGTCGGACCCCGAGGAGAAGCGCAAGGCCATCGGCCGAACCTTCATCGAGGTGTTCGATCGGGAGGCGGCGCGGATCGAGGGCGCGGCCTTTCTCGCGCAGGGCACCCTCTATCCGGACGTGATCGAGAGCGTCTCGGCCCGCGGCGGACCCTCGGCGGTGATCAAGAGCCACCACAACGTCGGCGGCCTGCCCGAACGGATGAAGCTGAGGCTGGTCGAGCCGCTGCGCGAGCTCTTCAAGGACGAGGTGCGGGCGCTGGGCGTCGAGCTCGGCCTGCCGCCGGCCTTCGTGGGGCGCCACCCCTTCCCCGGTCCCGGCCTCGGCATCCGCATTCCAGGCGCGGTGACGCCCGAGAAGGTCTCCGTGCTCCAGAAGGCCGACGCCATCTGGCTGGACGAGATCCGCAAGGCCGGGCTCTACGATTCCATCTGGCAGGCGTTCGCGGTGCTGCTGCCGGTGCGGACCGTGGGGGTGATGGGCGATGCGCGCACCTACGAGGAGGTGCTGGCGCTCAGGGCGGTCACCTCCACCGACGGCATGACCGCCGACGTCTTCGAGTTCCCGTGGGAAATCCTCACCCGCGCCGCCACCCGGATCGTCAACGAGGTGCGCGGCGTCAACCGCGTGGTCTACGACGTCACCAGCAAGCCGCCAGGCACCATCGAGTGGGAATGATTCCGCAGGCCGACTGACCGGCGCTCATCGACGAACACTGAAGTCATTGCCTAACTGTTTTCGGCGTGATAGTTAGGCGGGTGCTTAACCAATCGCCCGATCTCAGCCGGCTATTCAGCGCCCTCGCCGATCCAACGCGACGGGCGATGGTGGAACGGCTGAGCCGCGGCCCGGCGCGGGTGAGCGAGCTGGCCAAGCCGCTGCCGATGTCACTGCCGGCTGCCCTGCAGCACCTCGGCGTGCTGGAGGACGCCGGACTGGTGCGGTCCGAAAAGGTTGGGCGAGTGCGGATCTGCCGGGTCGAGCCCGGCGCGCTCGGCCTGGCCGAGCAATGGATCAACGCCCGGCGCGCAGAATGGGGACGGCGCCTCGACCGGCTGGGCGACTACCTTGCGACCCTTCCTGACGAGGAGGCGACGATGCCGGATGACCGACCCGTCCTCACCCTGCACATGCACCCTCTGGCGTCCTACTGCTGGAAGGTGCTGCTGGCGCTCTACGAGGCGGAAACCCCGTTCCAGACGGTCCAGATCGACGGCGTCCCGAAGGATGACAAGGCGTACGCGGAGCGGTGGCCCATCGCCAAGATGCCGCTGTTGCAGGACGGCGGACTCTTCCTGCCTGAGACGTCGATCATCATCGACTATCTCCAGGCCCGCCACCCGGGCTCGGCCATCCTGATCCCCGCCGATCCCGACGCGGCCCGCGAGGTAAGGCTGTGGGACCGCTTCTTCGACCTCTACGTCCATACGCCGATGCAGAAGCTCGTGTCGGATCGGATGCGCGCGGCGGAGGCCAAGGACGCCGTCGGCGTCGCCGAAGCGCGGGCGACCCTGGACACCGCCTACGCCATGCTCGAGCGGCGGATGGCGGGGCGCACATGGGCGGCGGGCGAGGCCTTCTCGATGGCCGACTGCGCCGCCATGCCGCCGCTGTTCTATGTCGAGGCCATGCATCCCTACCGCGGCGCCTATCCGGCCCTGGCCGCCTATTTCGAGCGGCTCGCCGGTCGCCCTTCCGCTCAACGGGTGGTTCGCGAGGCCCAACCCTGGTTCCGGTACTTTCCGTTCGTCGAGGCGCTCGAGCCGCGCTTCCTGGCCGCCGGGGCGGCGTGATCTAGACACGAGGAGCACCTCCATGACCCAGCCAGCCTCCGACGGCGCTGTCGAAACCCACGCCGCCGCCAAGGCGCGTATTCCAGACGAGATCAGGCGCTCGGTGACGCACGCCACCTTCCACCTGGAGCGCACCTACGACGCGTCGTGCGCACGGGTATGGAAGGCGCTGACAGACCCGGCCGCGAAAGCCCAGTGGTTCGGCGCTGCGTCCGAACAGCTGGAGATCATCGAACGCGGGATGGACGTGCGTCCCGGCGGACGCGAGCGGCTCAAGGGGCGTTGGGGCGGCCGCGTCATCTCGACCTTCGAGGCGACCTATCACGACGTGATCGAGAACGAACGGCTGGTCTACGGCTACGAGATGCATCTGGACGACCGGAAGATCTCGGTCTCCCTGGCGACCATGCAGTTGAAAGCGGACGGGAACCGGACCCGGCTTATGGTGACCGAGCAGGGCGCGTTCCTCGACGGCTACGACGACGCCGGTTCGCGCGAAAAGGGCACGGGCGAGCTGTTGGACGCGCTGGGCCGGTCGCTGGCGGCGTAAGCGCGGCGCGCCGCGGCTTCGCTGCGGGTGAACCTGCGTTCAGCCCGGGCGGAGATTCTGGAGCACCATCCAACCGACCAAGATCGCATAGGCGCTGACCAGGCCTACCCGCAGCCAGTGCGTATTCAGGAGCAGCCTGAAGCGCGCTGGATCCGGGCCGCCGCCCGGGCCTTCGAGACGCGCCATCAACGGCGCCCACCAGAGCGCCGTCCCGACCACCAGCGCAAGCTGCAAGCCCGCGCCGAGCCAACTGAACCACGCAGGCGTTTGGGGAGGTCGCCACCAAAGCATCAGAAGGGCGCCTAGCAGCACGAGCGCCGCCGGCCCTAGAACCACGGCCCAGATGCTGCGCCACCAGGCTCGGTGATAGGCGGCGAACTGCGCGTCGCCGACGTAGCGCCACAGCGGATAGCTCGAAACCTGGACCAGCCAGACTTGGCCGGCGCCGTAGAGACTGAGCGCGAAGACGGCCAGGAGCAGCCAGCGCGCGATCATTGCGAGGCCTCGCGGTTCACCTCGGCAAGCGCGCGCTCGAGCCAGCCATGGAGCTCGGCGCGCAAAGCCGGCGGCAACCGGGAGAGGCCCGCCGCGTAGTCCGCCGTCCGCGCCGCTTCCATATCGCGCAGAAGCCGCACCCCCGCCGCAGTCAGCGACACCGTCTTGCGCCGCCGGTCGCCCTGATCCTCGCTCCGCGCCAGCCAGTCCCGCCGCACGAGCCGATCCACCATCTGACTCACCGCGGCGGCCGATCCAGGGGAGACCCCGGCCAGTTCTGAGATCGAGGCGGCGCCGGCGCGCTCCACGCGGACCATGAGCAGAACCTGCGGGAGCGTGACGCCGGCCTCCTCCATGCGCGCAAGCGCTTGGCCCGCACGATGCGAAACCAGGTCCACGAAACGTCTCAGGGCGTCCGCCTCGATGTCGAGGGCGGACGCCGACACCGACACGGAACAGCGAGCGTCCATAATGGAAAAGTGGAGTAACTAATAAAGGGAACTTATGCAATCGGCGTGGACCCCGGCGCGGATCCGCACCTTTGTCGAGGTTTGAGCCGCCGCGTTACGTGGCCGTGGCGCTTCGGCGGCGCGCTTACCGCGTCTTCGCGCTGCGCACGGACGTCGAGCTCATCCTGCCGGCGATTCTGACCGGCCTATGGCTTGGCTGTCGTTCGCCCGCAGGTAGGCCGGAAAGCTAGCGCCTCAGCGCTTGGCGTACATGGGGGCCAGCAGCTTCTCGAGCTGGGGATCCTCAGGCAGTTCGCGCTTGCGCGGCGGGAAGGTCAGCGGCACGGCCTTGTAGCCATAGATGATGGCGACGTCGGGGGCGAACTGCAGCCCCTCCTCGACCAGCTTGAAGTCCGGATAGAGGCGGAACATCTCCTCGAGCATCACCCGGATCTCCATTCGCGCCACGTGCGAGCCAAGACACCGGTGCGGTCCCACGCTGAAGGTCAGGTGTCGGTTCGACGGGCGGTCGAAACGCACCTCGTTGGGATCCTCGAAGGCGGCCGGATCGCGGTTGGCCGCCGCCCAGCAGACCAGCGTCTGCTCGCCGGCCTTCAGCTTGACGCCCTCGACCTCGACGTCCTTGGCGAGCTTGCGCGAGGTGCCGAGCACCGGGGCGTGATAGCGCAGGAACTCCTCGATGGCCTCGGGCAGGATTTCGGGGTTGTTGATGATCTGCTGGCGATGTCCGGGGTTGTGTCCGAGGAACACCGTGGCGCTGCCGGTGAGGGCCTGGGTGGTGTCGACCCCGCCGAGCAGCAGCAGCATGAGCATGCCTTCCGCTTCCCAGTGCTCCAGCGGGCGGCCCTGGATCTTGGCCGTGCGCGTGGCGCCCAGCACCCCGGTGGCGTTGGGGTCGGCGCGGATGCGCTCGATATCCTCGCGCAGCACCTTCCGGTACGCCTCCATCTCGGCGTGGATCGCCAGCGGGTCGCCGTCACGCCAGAGCATCCGGTGGATAATGTCGGAGTAGAAGAACCATTTTTCCTCGGGCAGACCGGTAACCCACATGGTCAGGATCGCCGTCAGCGGCTGGGCGACGTCCTGGACGATGTCGAGGCTTCCCTTCTCGACCATCCGGTCGTTGAGCTTGCGCACCAGCTCCCGCACCCGGGGCTCGAGCTCCTTGGCGGCGCGCGGCGAGACGAAGGGATCGACGATGTTCCGGTATTCGAACGCCAGGGGCGGGTCGACGTAGGTGGGCAGGTTCAGCGAGATGAGCCCCGCCTTGGCCGCCTCGAACATCTCCGGCTCGCCCTGGGAGGAAAGGATCTCGGGATCCCGGGCGGTGGCCATGATCGCCTCGTAGCCGCCGATCACCGCAACGTCGATTTCGGTGGGCGAGAAGGACTCCATATGGGCGTGGAACACCGGGCAGTGCTGGGGAATGTGGGAGATCACCTCGTTGTGGTGCGCCGCGAACTCGGGCGAATGCACCTTCAGGCGCTTCACATATTCGGCGGGATCGAAGGATTGGGGCTTGCTCATAGCTCAGCTCCGCTGGCGAGGTTGGGCGGGCGCAGTCTTGGGCGCCGCTGGGCGATCCGTCTCGTTCTTCGGGCCGTCGGGGGGCTCGCCGCCGGCTCTTATCAGAAGCGCATTTTCTAGAGCATTCTGTCTAGAATAACAACCGCCTCCTCAGTCCCGGTAACGCTTGCGAACACCCGCCGCGCGCAGGGCGATCTGCTGCTTCCGCGCCTCGGGCGTGATGCGCTTGGCGCCCGCCGGAAGGGTCTTGGCGAAGTCCCCCAGCTTGACCAGGCGCGAGGTCCAGGCCGGGCTGCGGCCGCCTTCGGAGAGCATTCCGCGGTAGCGCACCCAGCCTTCCGAGAAGGTTCCGGTGTCGAGCCAATTCGGGGTCCCGGGGTCCTGGTGGGCGACCACCAGACGGCAGCGGCCATCGTCCTCCAGCGCCGCCTGGGCGTCGGTCACCTCGACGAGCCGCCAGCGGTAGTCGGCCGTCACCCACCAGACGTTCTCCAGCTCCACCGACCACATCAGCGAGGGGACGGGCGTGAACTCGATCACCAGCGCCTCGTCGGGCGCCAGCGCCCACCAGGCCACCGACATGACGCCGCCGGGGTTGGCGTCGATCCCGCCGATCCGGGTGGGCGGGGTCGGCAGGTCGTACACCTGGTTCTCCACCCGCCCTTCGAGTGGCGGAGGACCCCAGGCGGAGGCGGACTTGCGCACGAAGGCCGCCGCTTTCCCCAGCGCCGCGATCATCTCCTGGGGCTCGAGCAGCGGCGGCGGCGCTTCGCCCGCCTCGCCGCCGATCCGCTCGATGTGGATGGCCATCGGCTCTTCGGCGTTCCAGTCGTCGAACAGCTGGCGCACGCGGATGTGGTTGGTGGCCTCGGTGATGCGCAGCCAGTTCTTGGCGCCGGGCGGCCGCGCCTTGCTGCAGATGATCTCCATCGTTCCGTCGGGCTCGACGACGATGTCGGGGCCCAGCAGCGGCTCGCTGTCGAGCACGAGCGCCCAGGGCTCGTTCCAGATCGCGGATGGATCGTGTCGCCGAACGCCATCGGCTTTCCTCCCGATCGCGCCGCGCCTAGATCCGCTCCTCGCGGGTGACGCCGTAGCGCTCCATGTATTCCCCGAAGTGCTCGTCGATGTCCCGTTCGGTCAGGCCGCATTCGGCGAGCGAAT
>JAFBAO010000076.1 GCA_019247715.1 Caulobacteraceae bacterium | reverse complement strand
GAAGATCCGCTCCTTGGCCCGGCTCTTCTCCTCGTCCCGGCGCGCGCCCCCGAAGGCCGCGTCGAACCCGTACTTGTCCAGCGCCTGCTTCAGACCCTCGGTCTTCCACATGTCGGTGTGCAAGGGGCCGTGGTCGAAGGGGTTGATCCCCTTGGCCTTGGCCTCCGGGTTCTGGTGCACCAGGAGCTCGAACCCCAGCTCCCTCGGCATCCGCTCGCGCATCTCGTACATCGCCCGGAACTTCCAGGTCGTGTCCACGTGCAGCAGCGGAAACGGCGGCCTCGAGGGCCAGAACGCCTTCGCCGCCAGGTGCAGCATCACCGACGAATCCTTGCCGATCGAATAGAGCATCACCGGCCGCTCGCACTCGGCCACCACCTCCCGCAGGATGTGGATGCTCTCCGCCTCCAGGCGCTGAAGGTGCGTCAAGGACACCGCATCGGATCCGGCGCGGGCGGCGGCGGGGTGAGACTTCAGCGTTGAGGACATGCAGGGATCGATCCGAGCGTGACAAAAAAGCCCGCCGCCGCGCAAGATCGCGGATCTGACGGACCGGCCCTGCCCCAAAGCTAGGGGAGCGGGCGCCGGCGCGCAAGACGGCGCCCGCGACAACGCGGCGTCAGCGCCGAGCGCCCGCAATCGGCGAACCGGCTTTGCCGGGATTTCGGTCGGGGTTATTGACGGTCAGGGGGCAGGCCCGTCCGGGGCAGGCTTTGTGACCCGGCTGCGCCAAGAGGTACGATCGAAACGACCATGGCTTCTACGCGAACCAGCCCGTTGAGCTTCTCGTCCGTCAAGGTGGGACGCATGCCCCCGCCCTCCGAGGGCCAAGAGGCGGCGTCCGCGCCGCCTTCCGCCGCGCCCTCGTCCGCCGGGCCGTCGTCCGCGGTGGCGCCGTCGCCCGAGGCCGCCGTTCCGCTGGCCGCGCCCCTGGACTCCGGGACCATTCTCACTCGGATCGCCGACCACCCGCGGCCGTCGCGGGGGATCTACCTGCTGGCTGCGGCGGTGAGCCTCCTGTGGCTGGGCGGGGCGGCGGGCCTGGCCTACCGCTACGGCCGCGGCGCGCTGGCGCCGGAGACGATCGCCCTGCTCGCCCTCGTCGCCCTGGCGCCGGTGGGCCTGATCTGGGCTGCGGCCTACGCGGTCGCCCAGGCGCGCGTCCTGGGGTTCGAGGCCCGGCGCGCCAAGCGGCTCACCGACGAACTGATCGGCCCCACGGCGCTGGCCGCCGCCCAGGCCGGCGCCGTGGTCGAGGCCATGCGCGGCCAGATCGCCACCGCCTCGGAGGTGGCTAATCAGGCCAAGGACCACTTGGTCGTCCTGCGCGAGGCCCTGGCGCAGCAGACCGAACAGCTCGCCGAGGCCACCGCCCACGCCTCGCGAACCGCCGTCACCCTGGTCGAGACCCTCTCGCGCGAGCGGGGCGAGCTCAACACCCTCGCCGTGACGCTGGACGCCCGCTCGGCGGCCGTCACCGACGCCATCAACCGGCAGGCGCGGATGGTCGCCGAGGCCTCGGACCTCGCCGAGACCCAGCTGCGCGAAGCGGAGGCGACCCTGGCGGCCCGGGCGGCCGACCTGGCCGCCGCCGCCGGCGAGGCCGTGGATGCGTCCCGGATCGCCGCCGACGACCTTGGCCGGCAGGTAGGACGCCTCGAAGTCGCCGGGACCGGCGTCGGTGACCAGGTCCGCTCTCTGGAGGAGGGCCTGACCCAGCAGCGGGCGGCGCTGGTGACGGTGGCCCACGCCCTGCGCGCGGACCAGGAAGACTTCGCCTCGCTCGCCGAGAGCCGCACCGCCCAGCTCGCCGAGTTCATCACCTCGTCGCGCGGCGACATCGTCGCGCTCAACGAGGCGACCAGCGAAGGCGCTCGCTCGCTGAGCGACCTCATTGGCCAGGCGCGGGCCAAGTTCCACGAGTTGGCCGAGGCGGCGGCCGAGCAGCGCGACGGTTTCGCCAGGTCAGCCGAGGACACGCTGAAGGGGCTCTCCGAAGCCGGGGCCCGCGAGCGCGAGCAGCTGGATGCAGCGATGCGCTCGACCCTCACGGCGCTGTCGACCGCTGCGACGGAGGCGCGCGAGGCAGCCGAGGTGCACGCCGAGGCGGCCCGCGCGCGGGTGGACCTGCTGAACGAGGCCGCCTTCGCCGCCGGCCAGAAGGCCGATCAGGTGTTCGAGGCCAGGCTCACCGAGGCGCGGGGCCTCATCGAGCAGTCGGCCAAGCTGGTGGAGGAAGCCGGCGACCGCGCCGCCGCCAAGCTGGACGTCCAGGTCACGGACATCCGCAAGGCGTTCGACGGCCTGGGCGCGATGGTCGAGGATCTGGCGGCGCGGACCGCCAGGCTGCCGCAGGACGCCACGGCCCAGGCCCAGGAGATAACCAAGGCCGTCGAGCAGGGCCTCTCCGAGCTGATGGCCGCCTCCCGCCGGGCCGCCGAGGAGACCCAGGCGATCGACGCGGCGTTCCAGGAAAGAGTCAGGCGCAATTACGAGATGCTGAGCGAAGCGGTTCAATTGATGGGCGTCGTCGCTTCGCGCGGCTCGGACGCCACCGCTCTGACCCGGCCATCGGCGGTGGAGCGCGGGCGAAGCCGCATCGGCCTGCCGGCGCTGCCGCCCGCCGCGCCCGAGCCCTTGGCGGCCCCGCCCGCCGCTGCGCCGCCGGCGGCCGCAACGGCGCCCACGGACGGAGCGCCCGCCGCGTCCGGGCCTGCGCCGTCCAGCGCTTCCCCTGCGGCGCAGCCGTCGGAGCCCGGTTCGGGCGAGACCAGCTTGCGCGGGCGCCTGCGCCTCACCCCGACCGCCTCGGAACAGGATTTCAAGGCGGTGTTCAACGCCGTGAGCGGGGCGCCGACGCCGGCGGCGGAGGAGTCGGCCTGGACCTGGAAGGAGCTGCTGACCTCCATCGACGGCGAGGCGGCGGGCGACGATGTGAAGCTCGGGGAGGCCCTGTTCGCCGAGATCGAGGGCATGGGCATCGATCCGGCCGCCCTGCTTCCGCGGGCGCGCGTCGAGGAGATCGCGGCCGTCATCCAGACCGGCGACGCCGGCGGGGCTCGCGAGGTCGTGCGCGCCCTGGCGCCGGCGGCTATCCGCCGGCTCTCGAGACGACTGCTTTCCGATGCGGCCTTCCGCAGCCGGGGCCGCCAGCTCGTGGGGCGTTACGCCGATCTGGTCCAGGAGGCCGCGCGTCTGGACAAGCAAGGCTTCCAGGCGGCCGCCTTGCTGACCTCGGGCGCCGGGCGCGCCTATCTCCTCCTGGACGCCTTGGCCGCGCAGCTGGAGTAGCCGACTGGACCGCGCCGGGCCTTCGTCCGGTCCCGCCTAGGTAGCCTCGGCCGCCTGACGCAGCAGGCCGCGCATCCACGCCACGGGCGGCTCGTGGATCCGGTCCTTGCGGTAGAGCAGGGACATCTCCACCGGCGAGGATTCGTAGGGCGGCTCGAGCACCGCCAGGCGCCCGCTCTGCGAGAGCAGCAGCGCCAGGCGGCGAGGGATCAGCGCCGCCATTTCCGAACGGGCGACGATCGCGGTGGCGGCGAAGGTGTCGGGGGCCACCACCCCGACCCTGCGGCTCAGTCCCCGGCGCGCGAGCTCGCCCTGCAGCTCGCCGAAGTCCTCCCAGGCCGCGCGCAGGCTGATCGCCCGACGCCGGTCGACCTCGGGGGGCGCCGCCACCACCACATGCTGGATGCTGAGCAGATCCTCGAGGCTCGCCTGCGAATTGGCCAGCGGATGCTCCCGGCGGACCACCCAGGCCAGCCGCTCCTGAATCAGCCGCTCCCGGACGAAGCGCTCGGGCGCCTGGTCGACGATGCCGATCACGAAGTCCACCGCGCCGCTGTCCATCCGCTCGGCGAGGTCCGCGAGGCTGTCACGGATCTGCAGCTGCACCCGTGGCGCGCTCACCTGAAGCTCGGCGACCAGTTGCGGCAGCAGCACTGCACAGACGTAGGACCCGCCCACGATGCTGAAGGCGCGCTCGCTTACCGCCGGATCGAAGTCGGCGGGCGTGAGGGCGCTCTGCAGCTGGGCGAGCGCCGCGTGGAGATTCGGTCCGATTTCCAGGGCCCGCGGGGTCGGCTGCATGCCGTGCGCGTTGCGCTGGAACAGGTCGTCGTCCAGATGGTAGCGGAGCCGATTGAGGGCGTGGCTGACCGCCGATTGGGTGAGGCCCAGCCGCACGCCGGCGCGGGTCACGCTTCGTTCTTCCAGAAGGACGTCGAAGACCCGAAGCAGATTGAGGTCGATACTGGCAAGATGCATGGAACTCATTCGGGCAGTGACAACTTCTCATTTTCATCATGCCACGTCGCCGCTTACCTGCAAGGCGGAGCGCCGGGGAATCGCGCGGCGAGCGCGCCTTCGCGCGCCTGTATGCTCGGAAAGTGAGAGATCGCCGCGGTGGCGAGTGCTGAGAGATCGATAGTCGACCACGACGAAGGCGTCATCGCCGCCCGTCCCCCCGTCAACTGGGCGAGGCGCTGGCGCTGGCCATTGATGGTCGGCGGCCCGCTGCTGATCCTCGCCGTCGTCGCCTATTTCGTGCTCACGGCGGGCAGGTTCCAGACCACCGACGACGCCTACGTGCAGGCGGCCCGGGTGCCGGTCAGCGCCAGCATCGGCGGCCGCGTGGTCGAGGTCGACGTCAAGGAGAACCAGCGCGTCGTCAAGGGGCAGACGCTGTTCCGCCTCGACGTGAACGACTACTCCGCGGTGCTCGAGCAGGCTCGGGCGCAGCTGGCCTCCGCCCGCCTGCAGGTCCAGGCCCTGCAGGCGGGCCACGCCCTGCAGCAGGCGAACCTCAAGATGGCCATGGCGACCGCCGCCTACGCCGACCGCGAGGCTGCCCGGCAGAAGGCGTTGGTGGACGCCGGGGTCGCCTCGCGGGACCAGTACGAGACGGCGGTCCACAACGCCGACGTGGCGCGCCAAGACGTCGCCCGCGCCCAGCAGCAGGTCGCCCAGGCGCTCGCCAACCTCGGCGGCGCGAACGTCACCGTGGAGAACCACCCTTCGGTGCTGCAGGCGAAGGCGGCCGTCGACAAGGCGGCGATCAACGTGGCGGACGGCACGGTGGTCGCGGCCCAGGACGGGGTGGTCACCCGGGTGTCCGAGCTGCAGGTCGGCAGCTACATCAACGCCGCCCAGACGCTCTTCTGGCTGGTGTCCGGCCAGCCCTGGGTCGAGGCCAATTTCAAGGAGGACCAGCTGGCCCGGATGCGGGTGGGCCAGCCCGTCCGCATCAAGGTGGACGCCGCGGCGGGCCATGTCTTTCAAGGCCACGTCCAGAGCTTCAGCCCCGGCTCCGGCCAGGCCTTCTCGCCGCTTCCGGCCCAGAACGCCACCGGCAACTGGGTGAAGGTCGTCCAGCGGCTTCCGGTGCGGATCGCGTTCGACGAACAGCCCCCCGACATGGCGGGGCGGGCCGGACTCAGCGCCGTGGTGACGGTCGACGTGCGCTCGGACGAGCAGCGTTCGGCCGGCCGCGACTAGGACATGGTTCGCGCCTGCAACGTCGCCAAACGCGCGCCTGTCGCCCTGGCAGGGGCGCTCGCGCTCGCCTTGGCTTCCTGCAAGACGGTCGGTCCCGACTTCCACAGCCCCGCCCCGCCCACCGACGCCGGCTATCTCGGAACGGGTGATGTCCAGAGCCCGCTCATCCAGGCGGCGCAGGACCACAGCGGGGCCGGCGGTTGGTGGAAGGCCCTGGGCTCGGCCAAGCTCGATGGGGTGATGGACGAGGCGCTGGCGGGCAACCGCACCCTCGCAGAGGCCAACGCCAACCTCGAGCGGGTGCGCGCCCAGGCCGCGGTCACGCGCGGCGCCCAGGCCCCCCAGGCGGATTTCAGCGCCGGGCCGCAGGGGCAGCGGATCAACGTCCAGTCGCTGGGATTCACCGGTTTTCCGAACCCGACCATCTTCCTCTACAACATCGGTGGAGCGGTGACCTTCGACTTCGACCTGTTCGGCCGCTTGCGCCGGACCACCGAAGCGGCAGAGGCGCGCGCCGAGGAAGAGGCGGACCGGACCGATGCGGCCTATCTGACCCTCACCGGCCAGACCGCCATGGCCGCGCTGCAGATCGCCGCGACGCGGGCGCAGATCGATGCGGTGACCCGCGCGGTTGCGAACGACGAGCGGCTGATCGACCTCACCCGCCGGGCGTTCGAGGCCGGGGGACAGCCGAGGTCCGCGGTCGATTCGCTCCTGGCCCAGCTCGCGCAGGACCAGACCCAGCTGGCTCCCCTCCAGCAGCAGTTGGCGCAGGCCCGCCACAGCCTGGCGATGCTGGTTGGACGCACCCCCGCGACCTGGGCCGTTCCTGACTTCGAGCTCGCCGACTTCAGCCCGCCTGCGGGCGTCCCGGTCAGCCTGCCCTCGCGCCTGGTGCGCCGACGCCCGGACATCCTGGCGGCCGAAGCCGAGCTTCACGCAGCCACCGCCGAGGTTGGCGCGGCCACGGCCGATCTCTATCCGGACATCAAGCTCACGGCGAGCATCACCCAGACCACCATCACCCCCTCGCAGATCTTCACCTACGCCGCCAGCGGCTGGAACGTCGCCGGCAACCTCACCCAGCCGATTTTCCACGGAGGCGCGCTCAAGGCTCGCAAGGCGGCGGCCGAGGCCGACGCCCGCGCGGTCCTCGCCCGCTACCAGCAGACTGTGATCTCAGCCTTCGTCCAGGTGGCCGACGTGATGCAGGCGATCGCCAACGACGAGGCTGAATTGGCCGCCCTGGACAGAAGCGAGGCCGCCGCGACGCAGACCCAGACAGACGCCGAGCTGTCGTTCAGGATCGGCGGCGGGGCGCTGTTCCCGGTCATCGACGCCGAGCGCCAGCTTTCCTTGATCCGGCGAAGCCGCGCGACCACCCAGGCCCGGCATCTGGCCGACATCGCCCAGCTCTTCGTGGCCACGGCCGCCGACTGGCGCGCGGGCCGTCCGGCCGAGCGCGCTACTGGCGCGCCGTCAGGAGCGGGTCCGCAGTAGTCCACCCGCCGCCCAGGGCGGTGATCAGGTCGACGGTGGTGGTCAGCCGGCTGGCTTCGAGGCTGAGCTCGGCGTTCCGCGCGGCGAGGGCGGTTGCCTGAGCCACCACCACGGTCGTGTAGTCGACGGTGCCGGCGGCGTACTGGTTCTGGGTGATCTGCAGGGCCTCGTTGGCCGAGCGCAGCGCCGCCTGCAGGTCCGGCTGCTCGGCCGCCAAGAACCGCTGGGCGGCGAGGTTGTTCTCCACCTGCTGGAACGCCGTGAGCGTCGCCTGGCGGTAGTTGGCCACCGCCTGGTCGTAGCCGGCCCGCGCGGCCTGCACCTGGGCGTGCGTGAGGCCGCCGTTGAAGATGGTCTGGGCGGCCGAAGCGGCGGCGTTCCAGAAGAAGCTCGGGCCGCTGAAGAGCTGGCTGATCTTGGTCGCCTCGGTCCCTCCGGCTCCGGTCAGGGTGAGGTTCGGGAAGTAGCCGGCCACGGCGACGCCGATGTTGGCGCTGGCGGCGGCCGCCTGGCGCTCCGCGGCCGCGACGTCTGGCCGGCGCTGCAGCAAGGTCGAGGGCACGCCGGGCGGTATGTCCACCGGCTGCAGCGTCCAGGCCGCCGGGGCGATGGACACCTCGGACGGCGGCTGGCCGATCAGTACGGCGATTGCGTTCTCGGTCTGGGCCCGCTGGTTGGCGAGGGCGGTGGCGGCGGCCCGCTGGTTGAAGAGCTGGGTCTCGGCCTGGTCGACGTCGCTCTTGGCGACGGTCCCCGCCGCGTACTTGTTGCGGGTGATCTGGAGCGAGCGTTCGTAGGCGGCGACGGTCTCGTCGTCGATCCGCTTCTCCTCGTCGAGCTGGCGGAGCAGGATGTAATCGGCCGCGAGCTCCATCTGGGCCGAAAGCCGGGCGTTCGCGAGGTCGGCGGCGCTCGCCTGGGCGCTCGCCGCGGCGTTCTCGATGGAGCGGCGGATCCGGCCCCAGACGTCGAGCTCCCAGGTGGCCCCGAGCTCGACCGTGTAGTCCGTGACGGTCGGCGTGACCCGGGTGGTCGGGTTGATGACGTTCCCGCCGCCGGTGACGACGCCGAGCCGCCCGGCGTGGGAGACGCTGGGAGAGGCGCTCCCGGTGAGGGTCGGAAACAGCTGCGCCCGCTGCTCGGCCACCAAGGCCCGCGCCTGGCGGTAGGCCGCCTCGGCGGCCGCGAGATTCTGGTTGGAGATCTCCACCTTCCGCTCGAGGTCGTTCAGGACCGGGTCGCCGAACACCGTCCACCAGTCTCGCCGGTCGGCGGCGTCGGAGGGATTGGCGGCGGTCCAGCCTGCGATCTCCTTGTAGGCGCCGGGGGTGGGGGTGGCCGGACGTTGATAGTTCGGTCCCACCTCGCAGGCGGCGAGCGAGAGAACCGCGGCCAACGGGACGAGGCGAAGGCGGGACATGCGGAGGCGCTCCGTCACTCGGCTGGGACCGGCTGCGGGGCGGCCCCCTGGGCTGGGGCGCGACGCCGGAAGCGGTCGAGATAGAGATAGACCACCGGCGTGGTGAGCAGGGTGATCACCTGGCTCACCAGCAGCCCGCCGATGATGGTGACGCCGAGCGGCTGGCGCAACTCCGCGCCTTCGCCCCAGCCGATGGCCAGGGGCGTGGCGCCCAGGATCGCGGCGAAGGTGGTCATCATGATCGGTCGGAACCGGGTGAGGGCGGCCTGGCGGATGGCCTCTCGCGGGGAGAGGCCCGCCGCCCGTTCTGCGTCTAGGGCGAAGTCAATCATCATGATGGCGTTCTTCTTTACGATGCCGATTAGCAAGATCACCCCGATGAGGGCGATGATCGAGAATTCGATGTGGAACACGATGAGGGCGATCACCGCCCCGAGTCCGGCCGAGGGCAGGGTGGAAAGCACCGTCAGGGGATGGACGTAGCTCTCGTAGAGCATGCCCAACACCAAATAGACGGCCGCCAGCGCCGCGGCGATCAGGAAGGGTTCGGCGGCCAGGGACTCCTGAAAGACCCGCGCCGTTCCCTGAAAACTGCCGTGGATCGCCGCCGGCATGCCGATGGAGGCGGCCGCCGCGGCGATGGCGCGGGTCCCGTCGCTCAGCGATTTACTCTGGGCGAGGTTGAAGGAGATGGTGGTCGCCGGCTGGGCGTCCTGATGGCTCACCGAATTCGGGGTCGCACCGTCGGCCCAGCTTCCGATCGCCGCCAGCGGGACCACGATCTCGTGCGCGCCGCTGATCGCCACGCCCGTCGTCGCCACCCGCGAGGGCGGCGCGACCGGGCCGGCCAGGGCGCCGGCCGTCGCCGCGGCGCCGGGGACGGCGGCGCCCCCGATCGGGGCCGCCCTCTGGCCGAGGGAAGGGGTCGCCGGTCCGGCCGGCGAGGCGAAACGCGTTGCGGAGGCCGTAGGCGTCGCCGGAGCCGCCGCCGGCGTCCCTGGGTTCGGCGCGAGGCCGGACGCCGTCGCCGCCGCCTGGCTGGCAGCGGTCACGTTGGCCGCCGCGGTCGCGACCCCGATCGGCGTCTGGCCCTGGACGGCGGGCTGCGCGGCGGCCGCGGCGGGCTGCTGGGTCGAGACGTAGACCAGGCCGAGGACCGTAGGGTCCTGGGCGAACCGCGGCGCCACCTCCATCACCACGTGATACTGGTTGACGTCCTCGTAGATGGTCGAGGCGTCGCGCTGGCCGAAGGCGTCGTAGAGGTTGTTGTCGATCGTGGTGTTGTTGAGGCCGAGGCGGGCGGCCTTGTCGCGGTCGATGGTGACGTAGCTCTCCAGGCCGTGGTCCTGCTGGTCGCTGTTGACGTCCTCCAGCGCGGGCTGGGCGCCCATGGCGGCGGTCAGGCGCCCGGCCCAGTGGCGCAGGTCCGCGAGGTTCTGCGCTTCCAGCGTGTACTGGTAGCTGGCGTTCGACTGCCGGCCGCCGATGCGAAGGTCCTGGGCGGGCGCGAGAAAGAGCGCCGCGCCAGTGACCCGGGCGAGCCGCGGCCGCAGGCGCCCCATGACATCGGTGGCGCTCCCCGATCGCTGGCTCTTGGGCTTCAAGGAGACGAGCATGAAGGCGCTCGCCGCGCCGCGTCCGCCGCCCAGGAAGGCCACCACCGACTGCACGTCCCGATCATGGCCGATGATCCCGACGAACTGGCGCAGACGCTTCTGGGTGACCTGGAACGAGCTCGACTGGTCCGACTGCAGCCCGCCCACCAGCAGGCCCGTGTCCTGCTGTGGGAAGAAGCCCTTGGGTACGACGACGAAGAGATAGACGTTCAGGGCGATGGCGGCGACGAGGATGGCCAGCACCACCGGCCCGGACGCCAGCGCCCAGTCGAGCGATCGCTCGTAGAGGCTGCGCATCGCCCCGATCGAGCGCTCGGAGAGCCGGCCGAACCAGCTTCGCCGCTCGACCGGCTTCGGCCTCCCGACCAGGAAGGCGGCCATCATCGGGGTGGTGGTGAGCGAGATGGCCAGCGACACCAGGATCGCCACCGAAAGGGTGATGGCGAACTCCCGGAAGAGCCGCCCGATCAGCCCGCCCATCAGGAGAATCGGCAGGAACACCGCGATCAGGGAGATGCTGATCGAAAGCACCGTGAACCCAACCTCCTGGGCGCCCTTCAGGGCCGCCTCGCGCCGATTCATCCCCAGTTCGACGTGCCGCGTCACGTTCTCCAGGACGACGATCGCATCGTCGACCACGAAGCCGGTCGAGATGGTGAGCGCCATCAGCGACAGGTTGTCGAGGGAGAAGCCAAGCAGCAGCATCACGCCGAGCGCGCCCAGAAGCGACACCGCCACCGCCACGCTCGGGATCAGCACCCCCGGGCCGTTCATCAGGAAGAAGGCGACCACCGCGATCACCAGCACGACGGAGAACAGCACCGTCCGCTCGACGTCGGCGAGGGAGGCCCGAATGGTGACGGTCCGGTCCATGGCCACCGCCATGTTGATGTCCTGGGGCAGGGCCGCCTCCACCGCCGGGATGCGCGCCTTCACCCGGTCGACGGTGGAGATGATGTTGGCGCCCGGGGCTCGGCTGATGGTGACCACGACGGCCGGCCTGCCCGCCGGACCCACGCCGTTCCGCGCGCCCTTGCCCGCGTGGACGTCGTCCTTGTTGAGATAGAGGCCGAGATTGCGGACGTCCTCCACCCCGTCGACCACCTCGGCGACGTCGGAAAGCCGGACGGCCGCGCCGTTGCGATAGGCCACCAGCAGCGGCGCGTAGTCGGCGGCCTGGAGCCCGGTGTCGTTGGTGTAGATCTGCAGCCGCTGTCGTCCGTCGTCGATCACCCCCTTGGGGCGGTTGGCGTTGGCCGAGGCGAGGGCGGAGCGGACGTCCTCGAGGCCGATTCCGTACTTCGCCAGCGCCAGCGGGTTCATCTCCACGCGCACCGCGGGCAGCGAGGCGCCGCCCACCTCGACGTCCCCCACCCCCTTCACCTGGGAGAGCTGCTGCTGGACGATGTTGGCGGCGGCCGCGTAGATCTGTCCTGGCGTCCGCGTCCTGGAGGTGAGGGCTAGCACCATGATCGGGGTGTCGGCCGGGTTCACCTTGCGGTAGGTCGGATTGGTCTTGAGCGTGGCCGGAAGGTCCACCCGCGCCGCGTTGATGGCCGCCTGGACGTCCCGCGCGGCCCCGTCGATATCGCGGTCGAGCCCGAACTGCAGGGTGATATTGGCCGAGCCGAGCCGGCTCGAGGAGGTCATTTCGCTGACGTCGGCGATGATCCCCAGATGCCGCTCGAGGGGGGCGGCGACGCTGGAGGCCATGGTCTCGGGGCTCGCCCCGGGCAGCTGGGCCTGGACCGAGATGGTCGGGTAGTCCACCTGGGGCAGCGGCGAGACCGGCAGGTTGAAGAAGGCCGCGATCCCCGCCAGGGCGACGCCGAGCGTGAGCAGGATCGTGCCGATCGGGCGCCGGACGAAGGGCGCCGAGAGGTTCATTCGGCCGGACCGGGATGGGGCCCCGCCTCCGGGACGCCGGCATCTGACGCGCCCCCCCGCCGGCCGGCCCGCGAGCCGAAGCGCCGCGCCAGCCGGTCGAACTGCAGATAGATCACCGGCGTCGTGAAAAGGGTCAGAGCCTGGCTGACCAGCAGGCCGCCGAAGATGGCGATCCCCAGCGGATGGCGCAGCTCCGACCCCTGGCCCCAGCCGAGCATCAAGGGCAGGGCCGCGAAGAGGGCGGCCAGGGTGGTCATGATGATCGGCCGAAAGCGCAGCAGCGCCGCCTGCCGGATCGCCTCGCGCGCGCTCTTGCCTTCGTCGCGCTCGGCGTCGAGAGCGAAGTCGATCATCATGATCGCGTTCTTCTTCACGATCCCGATCAGAAGGATGATCCCGATGATCCCGATCACGCCCAGATCCTGGCCGGAGATCATCAGCGCCAGCAGCGCGCCGACCCCCGCCGAGGGGAGGGTGGACAGGATGGTGATCGGGTGGACGTAGCTCTCGTAGAGCACGCCCAGCACGATGTAGACGACCACGATGGCCGCCAGGATCAGCCAAAGCTCATTGCTGAGTGAGGCCTGGTAGGCGTTGGCGGCCCCGAGGAAGGTGGTGCTGACCACCGCCGGCAGCTGGAGCTGCTTTTCGGCCTTGCGGATCGTGTCCACCGCCGCCCCGAGGGAGACCCCGGGGGCGGTGTCAAAGGAGATGTTGGCGGCCGGGAACTGCGCCACGTGGTCGATCTGCAGCGGCGCCGTCCGCTGGTCGATCGTGGCGATCGAGGAGAGCGGCGTCGGCGCGCCGCTGGCGTTCAGGTAGAGCTCGCCCAGTCGCTGGGGGGTGTTCAGCTGCGTCGGATCGGCTTCCAGGATCACCCGATACTGGTTGGACTGGGTGAAGATGGTGGAGATGATCCGTTGGCCGAAGGCGTCATAGAGGGCGTCGTCGACGGTGGAGGGGGTGATCGCCAGCCTCGCGGCGCTGTCGCGGTCGATGCTCACGAACGCCGACAGCCCCTGGCCCTGGACGTCGGAGGCAACGTTCCGCAGCTTCGGTTCCCGCGCCAGCCGCGCCACGAGCTTGTCCGCCCAGGTCGTGACGGTGGCCGTGTCCGGCCCTTCCAGCGAGAACTGGTACTGGGTCCGGCTGGGCGTGGCGTCGATGGTCAGGTCCTGGATCGGCTGGACGTAGAGGGCGACGCCCGGGACCCGCGCGGCCGCCTGCTGCAGGCGCCGCAGGATGTCGGCCTGGGCGGAGCTGCGCTGGCCGCGCGGCTTCAGGTTGATCAGCAGCCGTCCGGTGTTGAGGGTGTCGTTGTTTCCGTCGACGCCCACGTAGCTGGTCAGGCTCGCGACGTCGGGGTCCTTCAGGATCTCTGTGGCTGCCGCCTCCTGAAGCGCGTTGATCCGCGCATAGGAGACGTTCTGGCCGGCCACGGTCACGCCCTGGACGAGGCCAGTGTCCTGGGTCGGGAAGAGCCCCTTCGGGATGATCAGGTAGAGCAGCACGGTGAGCGCCAGCGCGCCCAGGGCGACGATCAGGGTCGCCCTCTGCCGGTCCAGCACCCAGTCGAGACCCCGGCCGTAACGGGCGATGACGGCCTCGAAGAGAGCGTGCGAGCCCTCGGAGAAACGGCTGCGCCTTGCCCCCTTGGGCGGCTTCAGCCAGAGCGCGGAGAGGGTGGGGGTCAGGGTCAGGGAGACGAACGCCGAGATCACGATCGTCACGGCCAGGGTGACGGCGAACTGGCGGAACAGCCGCCCCACCACGTCGCCCATGAAGAGCAGCGGGATCAGCACCGCGATCAGCGAGACGGTCAGGGATATGATGGTGAAGCCGATCTGTTCGGCGCCTTTCAGCGCCGCCTGTAGCGGCCGCTCGCCCGCCTCGACGTACCGGGAGATGTTCTCGATCATCACGATGGCGTCGTCGACCACGAAGCCGGTGGCGATGGTCAACGCCATCAAGGTCAGGTTGTTGAGGGAGTAGCCGAGCAGGTACATCACCCCGAAGGTCCCCACGATGGAGAGCGGGGCGGCGACCCCGGCGATGAAGGTCGCCGGCACGCTGCTCAGGAAGACGAAGATCACCGCCACCACCAGGGCGACCGCCAGGATCAGCTCGAACTCCACGTCGTGGACGGAGGCGCGGATGCTGGAGGTGCGGTCGCTCACCACCTGCACGTCGAGGCCCTGGGGCAGGCCGGCGGTGAGCTGCGGCAGCGACTGCTTGATGCGGTCGACGGTGGTGATCACGTTCGCGCCCGGCTGGCGCTGGATGTCGAGGACGATGGCCGGCCCGACCTTGGGCTGCGAGCCGCGCGCGGCCGCGATCCCGTAGGCGGCGCCGAGCCAGGTGTTCTCCGGGCCTTCGACGACCTTGGCCACGTCGCGCAGCCGGATCGCCCCGCCGTTCTTGTAGGCGATGATCTGGGCCGCATAGTCGGACGCGGTCTCCAGCTGGTCGTTGGCGTTGATCGAATAGGCCCGGCTGGGCCCGTCGAACGAGCCCTTGGCGCCGTTGGCGTTGGCCGCGCCGATGGCGGTCCTGAGCGTCTCCAGCGACAGGCCATAGGCGGCGAGCTGGCGAGTGTTCACCTGGATGCGCACGGCCGGCCGCTGGCCGCCGTTCAAGGTGACGAGCCCCACGCCGGGCAGCTGCGAGATCTTCTGGGCCAGCTGCTGGTCCGCGAGGTCCTGGACCTGGGTGAGGGGGATCGAATCGGACGTGAGCGCGAGGGTGAGTACCGGGGCGTCGGCCGGATTGACCTTGGCGTAGATCGGCGGGGCCGGCAGGTCGGCGGGGAGCAGATTGCCCGCCGCGTTGATCGCCGCCTGCACTTCCTGCTCGGCTACGTCGAGCCCCAAGTCCAGGTTGAACTGAAGGGTGATGACCGAAGCGCCGCCCGAGCTCACCGAGGCCATGCGGTTGAGATCGGTCATTTGGCCGAACTGGCGCTCGAGCGGGGCGGTCACCGTCCGCGCCATCACCTCGGGGCTGGCGCCGGGGTAGGAGGTCTGGACCTGGATGGTCGGGTAATCGACTTCCGGCAGGGCCGAGAGCGACAGGAACCGGAACGCCACCAGGCCGGCCAGCAGCAGGGCGGCCATCAACAACGAGGTCGCCACCGGACGCTGGATGAAGGGGCGCGAGGGGCTCATGGCGCCCGGACGCTCACCCGCCGCCCCCGCCGCCACTCCCGCCCCCGCCGCCTTGGCCGCCGCGCCAGCGGCCGCCCCCGTGACGACGACGGCCGCCGTCGCCGGGACCGCCCTGGGCGGGCGCCTGTCCAGGCAGGGTCACCTGGGCGCCGTCGCGCAGGCGGTCGCCCCCCTCGGTGATCACCGTCTGGCCGGCGGCGAGGCCCGAGACGATCGAGGTCGTCTCGCCGGTTCCGGGCCCCACCTTCACGGGCGTCATTTTAACCGTCCGGTCCGCCTGCAACACATAGACGTAGTCCCCCTGGGGCCCGTGGCGCACGGCCGTGGTGGGCGCGATCACCTGGTTCTTCAGGGTGTCGACGAGGATCGTGACGTTGACGAACTGGTTGGGGAACAGCGCTCCGTTGGCGTTGGCGAACCGGGCCTTGGCCTTGACCGTGCCGGTGGTGGTGTCGACGAGGTTGTCGAGGGCGATGAGCGTTCCCTGCGCCAGCACCGCGCCGCCGCTGCGATCGTAAGCGGTGACCGGCAGATTGACGCCGTAGCCCGGGTGGGCGGCGATGGCGGAGATGCCGTCTTCGGGGACCGCGAAGACCACGTCGATCGGCTCGACCTCGGTGACCACGACGATCGGCGTTGCGGAGTTGGCGGTGATGAGATTGCCGACGTCGACCTGGCGCAGGCCCACGCGCCCGGCGACGGGCGCCACGATCCGGGTGTAGGCGAGGTTGAGCTCGGCGCTGGCGACCGCCGCCCGGTCTGCGGCCACCGTCCCTTCGTCTTGCTTGACCGTCGCGGCCTGGTCCTCGACCGTCTGCCTGGCGATCGAGTTCTGGGCCAGCAGGGCCTGGTAGCGCGCCAGGTCGCGCCGGGCGCCGGCCAGGGTCGCCTCGTCGCGCGCCAGTTGGCCCTTGGCCTGGTCGACCGCAACCTTGAACGGGCGGGGGTCGATCTGGGCCAGAAGCTGGCCGCGCCGGACCAGATCGCCTTCCTTGAAGACGACTTGGGTCAGCGGCCCGCTGACCTGGGCGTTCACCTGCACCGTCGCCGCCGGCGTCACGGTTCCCAGCTCGTTGAGGGTGATGGGCACCTCGCCGACGGAGGCCTTGGCGACCCCCACCGTCACCGAGGGACGCCGCCCGGCGCGCGTCGCCGCCGAGCCGCCCGGACCCGCCGCGCAGCGGCTGAGCGCCAGGGCCAAGGCCGCCGCCGCGAGGAAGACCAAAACGATCAGGAGCGCGTTGCGCCAGAGGGCTTTTCGAGGACGGGGCGCTTGGCCCCGCTCCAGGCTTTGGCTCATCCGATCTCCGAAAGGATATCGATCGACGCGGTGGAACGACCGAAGCGGCCGTGGTCCCAACGGCGACTATACCTTGGAGTTCCAATTCAACGGTAAGATTGCAGCAGACTTCTTCCCCGCAACAAGGAACGCCGGCTGGAGGGGACCGGTCTGGGTCACTGGCGGGGCGGGCCGCCCCTTCGGCATGATCTGCGCGGCCCGGCCGCGAACCTCCAAAAAGCCAGTCTTCGGCTTCCCTCGGGGGCCATAAAGGCTGGAATTGGGGTGGCAATCGCCCTACAAATTCGCGTAAGCGTCCGTGGCCGGGGGGTCCGCGAGAGCGGACAGTCGTGGCGCAGCCCCCTTTGGAAAGGTAACGGAGGGGCGTTCAGGAAAGGATTTTCGGATTGGAGCCCACCAACACCGAGGCGCCGGACTACTTTCACAAGGTCGTTGACTGCCAGTGGGCGTGCCCGGCCCACACGCCGGTGCCGGAGTACATCAGGCTGATCGCCGAGGGGCGCTACTCGGACGCCTACATGATCAACTGGAAGTCCAACGTCTTCCCGGGGATCCTCGGGAGGACCTGCGACCGGCCGTGCGAGCCGGCCTGCCGCCGCGGCCGGGTCGAGGACCAGCCAGTGGCGATCTGCCGCCTGAAGCGGGTGGCCGCCGACAACAAGGACGACATTCGCGGGCGCCTGCCTAGGCCGGCCCGGATCAAGAACGGCAAGCGGGTGGTGATGGTGGGCTGCGGCCCGGCGTCCCTGGCGGTGGCGCGGGACTTGGCCCCGTTCGGCTATGACATCACCATCATCGACCAGGACCCCAAGCCGGGCGGCATGATCCGCAGCCAGATCCCGCGCTTCCGTCTGCCCGAGTCGATCATCGACGAAGAGGTAGGATATATTACCGACCTCGGCATGACCCTGCGCCAGGGCGAGCGGGTGGACAGCCTGAAGGCCCTGCTGGACGAGGGCTATGACGCCGTCTTCGTCGGCTCGGGCGCCCCGCGCGGGCGCGAGCTCAGCATTCCCGGCCGCCAGGAGGCCGCCGCCCACATCCATATCGGCATCGACTGGCTCTCTTCGGTCTCCTTCGGCCACACCGACAAGATCGGCAGGCGGGTGATCGTGCTGGGCGGCGGCAACACGGCGATGGACTGCTGCCGCACCTCGCGCCGGCTCGGCGGCGACGACGTCAAGGTGATCGTGCGCTCCGGCTTCGAGGAGATGAAGGCGTCCCCCTGGGAGAAGGAGGACGCGATGCACGAGGACATCCCGATCCTCAACTACCTGGTGCCGAAGGAATTCACCCACGAGAACGGCCGCCTGACCGGCGTCACCTTCGAGAAGGTGCATGCGGTCTACGACGCCAAGGGCCGCCGCGACCTGGTGCCCACCGGCGAGCCCGACCAGCATTTCGAATGCGACGACGTGCTGGTGGCCGTCGGCCAGGAGAACGCCTTTCCCTGGATCGAGCGGGATATCGGCCTCGAGTTCGACAAGTGGGACATGCCGGTGGTGAACGAGATCACCATGGGCTCGACCCATCCGAAGGTCTTCTTCGGCGGCGATTCGGCTTTCGGGCCGAAGAACATCATCTGGGCGGTGGCGCACGCGCACCAGGCGGCGATCTCCATCCACAAGCTGCTCTCTGGCGAGGACGTCGACGACCGTCCGCCCCCCGGCGTGACCCTCGCCTCCCAGAAGATGGGCATTCACGAGTGGAGCTACGACAACGACATCTCCAACGACGCCCGCCGCCGGGTGCCGCTGCGCGACAAGGCCGAGGCGCTCAGCAACGTGAAGCTGGAGGTCGAGCTGGGTTTCGACGTCAAGCTCGCCTTTCAGGAGGCCCAGCGCTGTCTCAACTGCGATGTCCAGACGGTGTTCTCGACGCCCCTGTGCATCGAGTGCGACGCCTGCGTCGACATCTGTCCGGTGGACTGCATCACGTTCACGTCGGACGGCGAGGAGGCGGAGCTGCGCGAGCGGCTCAAGGTCCCGGCGCGCAACCTGACCCAGGACCTCTACGTGTCGACCGAACTTCCCACCGGTCGGGTGATGGTGAAGGACGAGGACGTCTGCCTGCACTGCGGGCTCTGCGCCGAGCGGTGCCCGACCGGCGCCTGGGATATGCAGAAGTTCCTGCTTTCGGTGACCCAGGTCGAGGACATCTGCGCCTCGCGTAAGATGGCCGCAGAATGACCCCGATCAGCGCCGTCAACGACTTCGTCGTGAAGTTCGCCAACGTCAACGGGTCCGGCTCGGCGAGCGCCAACGGCATGTTCGCCAAGTCGATCCTGCGGATGGGCGTGCCGGTGGCCGCCCGCAACATCTTCCCGTCCAACATCCAAGGGTTGCCCACCTGGTACGAGGTCCGGGTGAGCGAGGCCGGCTGGCTGGGGAGACGGGGCGGGGTCGACCTCATGGTCGCCATGAACCCCCAGACCTGGGACCAGGACGTGGCCTCCATCGAGCCCGGCGGCTATCTCTTCTACGACTCCACCAAGCCCCTGCCGGCCACCCGCTTCCGCAGCGACATCCAGGTGCTGGGCCTGCCGCTGACCGCGATCTGCAACGCCGCCTACAGCGACGCCCGCCAACGCCAGCTCTTCAAGAACATCATCTACGTCGGCGCGCTGGCGCACCTGATCGGCATCGAGCAGGAGGTGCTCGAGACCCTGATTCGCGAAGAGTTCGCCTCCAAGCCGAAGCTGGTCCAGCCGAACTTCGACGCGCTCAGGATGGGCCGGGAAGCGGCGGCGGAGATGCTCAAGCCCATCGGCCTCAAGATGCGGCGTTCCCAGGCGGTGGGCGATCGGATCTATATCGAGGGGAACTCGGCCGCGGCCCTCGGCGCCATGTATGGCGGGGCCACCGTCTGCGCCTGGTACCCGATCACCCCTTCCACCTCGCTCGCCGAGGCCTTCACCGCCCATTGCCAGGAGCACCGCATCGACCCCGAGACGGGCGAGGCGCGCCACGCCATCGTCCAGGCCGAGGACGAGATCGCCTCGATCGGCATCGTGGTCGGGGCGGGCTGGAACGGCGCGCGGGCCTTCACCTGCACCTCCGGGCCGGGGATCTCGCTCATGCAGGAGTTCGTGGGGCTTTCCTACTTCGCCGAGATCCCCGCGGTGATCTTCGACGTGCAGCGGGGCGGCCCCTCCACCGGCATGCCGACCCGAACCCAGCAGTCGGACATCCTGCTGGCCGCCTACGCCTCGCACGGAGACACCAAGCATCCCCTGCTGCTGCCGGAGGATCCGGCCGAGTGCTTCGAGTTCGGGGCGCTCGCCTTCGACCTCGCCGACCGGCTGCAGACCACCGTCTTCGTCATGCTCGACCTCGACATCGGCATGAACGAATGGCTGTGCCGGCCGCTGACCTGGGACGAGGGCCGCCGGCTCGACCGCGGCAAGGTGATGACCTACGAGGAGCTGGAGGCCGGCAAGGATTTCGGGCGCTACCTCGACGTGGACGGCGACGGCGTCGCCTACCGCACCCTGCCGGGCGTTCACCCTTCGCGCGGCGCCTACTTCACCCGCGGCACCTCGCGCGATCCCTACGCGCGCTACAGCGAGGAGGGGCCGGTCTACGTCGCCAACATGCAGCGGCTGCTGAGGAAGTTCGAGACCGCCAAGTCGTTGATCCCGGCCCCCGTCTCCCGGCCCGCGAAGCGCCGCACGCCGCACGGGGTGATCTACTACGGCTCGACCACACCGGCGATGCACGAGTCGCTCCACACCCTCGAACAGCAAGGCGTGCACCTGGACGCCCTCAGGGTCCGCGGCTTCCCGTTCAGCGACGCGGTGATGGATTTCATCGAGGCGCACGAGACGGTGTTCGTGGTCGAGCAGAACCGCGACGCCCAGCTTCGCACCCTCATCATGGTGGAAGGCGAGGTCGATCCGGCCAAGCTCGTCCCCGTCCTCGGCTACGACGGTTCGCCGATCACCGGACGTTTCATCACCGACGAAATTTCCCGGCGGATGCGCGGCCTGACCCGCTCCCCGGTTCCCCAGGTTGCCGAATGACCTACATCACCAAGCCGCGTCTCCATCACCCGCTGCTGGCGCCCAACGCGCTCGGCTTCACCCGTCGCGACTACGAGGGCAAGGTTTCCACCCTCTGCGCCGGCTGCGGCCACGATTCGATCTCCGCGGCGATCATCCAGGCCGCTTACGAGCTCGACCTGCCCCCGCATCGGCTGGCCAAGCTCTCGGGGATCGGCTGCTCCTCGAAGACCCCCGACTACTTCCTCGGCAACTCGCACGGCTTCAACGCCGTCCACGGGCGCATGCCCTCGGTGCTCACCGGCGCCAGCCTCGCCAACCGCGAGCTGATCTACCTCGGGGTGTCCGGGGATGGCGACTCCGCATCCATCGGCCTTGGCCAGTTCGCCCACTCGGTCCGGCGGGGGGTCAACATGACCTACATCGTCGAGAACAACGGAGTCTACGGCCTCACCAAGGGTCAGTTCTCGGCCACCTCGGACCCGGGCTCCAAGTCCAAGCGCGGGGTGGTGAATCACGACCAGGCGATCGACCTCGTCGGCCTCGCCCTCCAGCTCGGCGCGAGCTTCGTCGCCCGCAGCTTCTCAGGCGACAAGGATCAGCTTACGCCCCTCATCAAGGCCGCCATCAGCCACAAGGGCGCGGCCTTCATCGACGTGATCAGCCCCTGCGTCCAGTTCAACAACCACGTGGGCTCGACCAAGAGCTTCGACTATGTGCGCGAGCACAACGCCGCCCTCAACCGCCTCGATTTCATCGAGCCGCGCGAGGAGATCACCGTCGATTACGCCCCCGGCGAGGTGGAGATCGTCCGCCAGCACGACGGGTCGATCCTGAAGCTCCGCAAGCTCTCCGCCGAATACGATCCCACCGATCGGATCTCGGCCATGGGCCATCTGCAGCTGCATCAGGCCCGTGGTGAGGTGGTGACGGGACTGCTCTACGTCGACCCGGACGCCAAGGACCTGCATGACCATCTGGGCACTGTTCAAAAGCCGCTGAACCAGCTGGGCGACGCGGAACTTATTCCCGGCCCAGCGGCTCTTGCAGCGATAAACGACTCATTGCGTTAGCCAAGGGCCGAGCTTAGGTACGGCGCCTGCATGGCCACGCCGGCCGAGGTCCAGAGCGTAGCAGACAGCGGTAAGACAATGTTGGATGGAGACGGCGTGGACCCGACAAGTTCGATTCCAGGCCTCAGTCCGGCGCCGACTCGGCATCGGCGGCTGATCGAATGGGTGGAGCGGATCGCGGCCCTGACCAGGCCGGACCGGGTCCAGTGGTGCGACGGCTCGCAGGCCGAGTGGGAGACCCTGACCGACGCCCTCGTCCGCTCGGGCACCCTCCGCAGGCTCGACCCGCAGAAGCGTCCCAACTCGTTCTATGCGGCCTCCGATCCCAAGGACGTCGCGCGGGTGGAGAGCCGCACCTTCATCTGCTCGAAGAACCCGGAGGACGCCGGCCCCACCAACAACTGGCTGGACCCGCAGGAGATGCGGGCCGACCTCGCGTCGCTGTTCGACGGCTGCATGCGTGGGCGGACCATGTACGTGGTCCCCTTCAGCATGGGCCCCATCGGCTCGAAGATCGGGGCGATCGGGGTGGAGATCACCGACAGCGCCTACGTAGCGGTCTCCATGCGGATCATGGCCCGGATGGGCCAGGCCGCGCTCGACGCCCTGGGCGACGACGGCCCGTTCGTCCCGGCCGTCCATTCGATGGGCGCGCCGCTGGAGCCCGGCCAGAAGGACGTCCCCTGGCCCTGCAACGACATCAAGTACATCGTTCATTTCCCCGAGGATCGGGAGATCTGGTCCTACGGCTCCGGCTACGGCGGCAACGCCCTCCTGGGCAAGAAGTGCTTCGCCCTGAGGATCGCCTCGGTGATGGCCAGGGACGAGGGCTGGCTCGCCGAGCACATGCTGATCCTGAAGGTGACGGACCCGGAAGGGCAGGCCTACTTCATGGCCGCCGCCTTCCCGAGCGCCTGCGGCAAGACCAACCTCGCCATGCTGAAGCCCAACCTGCCGGGCTGGAAAGTGGAGACGGTCGGGGACGACATCTGCTGGATGCGGTTCGGCGCGGATGGACGGCTCTATGCCATCAATCCCGAGGCCGGCTTCTTCGGGGTCGCGCCCGGCACCAGCGCCAAGACCAACGCCAACGCCCTGGCGGCCCTCTCGCGCAACACCATCTTCACCAACACCGCCCTCACCGCCGACGGCGATGTCTGGTGGGAGGGCCTGACGGACGAGCCGCCGGAGGGGCTGGTCGACTGGCGGGGCCGCCGCTGGACCGGCGAGTCCGGCGAGCCCGCCGCCCATCCCAACGCCCGCTTCACCGCTCCGGCCGGCCAGTGCCCCGCCATCGCTCCCGAATGGGAGGATCCGGCGGGCGTGCCGATCTCGGCGATCCTGTTCGGCGGCCGGCGGGCCAGCGCCGTACCCCTGGCGATCGAGGCCTTCGACTGGCCCCACGGCGTCTTCCTCGCCTCGAACATCGCCTCTGAAGGCACCGCGGCGGCCGAGAACAAGATCGGCGAGCTGCGGCGCGACCCCTTCGCCATGCGCCCCTTCTGCGGCTACCACATGGGCGACTACTTCAAGCACTGGCTGGAGGTGGGGGCGGGGGCCGACCCCGCCAAGCTGCCGCGGATCTACTTCGTCAACTGGTTCCGCAAGGACGGTAAAGGCCAGTTCATCTGGCCAGGATTCGGCGACAACGGCCGGGTGCTGAAGTGGATCGTGGAGCGGCTCGAGGGCCGCGCCGAGGCCCGCGACACCTCGATCGGGCGGCTTCCAACCCCGGAGTCGCTGGACCTCTCGGGCCTGTCGCTCACCCCCGAGCAGCTCGAGCTCCTGCTTTCGGTCGATCCGGAGGTGTGGCGCGACGAGCTGGCGCTGATCGAAGCCAATTACGGGCAGTTCGGCGACCGGCTGCCGCCCGCCCTGCGCCGTCAGTGCGAGGCCCTGGCTCAGCGACTCGCCCATGCGCGGTCCGAGCCCCAGCGGGTGGCCCGCATCGCCTGAAGGGCGCCCGAGCGGCCGGCGGGGTCTGGAGCACCCCCAAATCCCAATGGTCTTTCCGCCGGCCGGGCCCTATGGCTTGGCGCAGATATCCTCGGGAGGAAGAGCTCATGCGTGAAGCCGTCGTCGTCTCCTACGCCCGCACCGGGCTCGCCAAGTCGGCGCGCGGCGGGTTCAACATGACCCCCAACGTCTCCCTGGCCGCCCATGCGGTCCATCACGCGGTGGAGAAGTCCGGGGTCGAGAAGGCGGCGGTCGAGGACTGCTACATCGGCAATGTGCGCCATCCCCAGAGCGCCCTCGGACGGGCTGCGGCCCTGCTCGCCGGCCTGCCGGTGACCATCGGCGGGGTGACCATCAACCGGTTCTGCTCCTCGGGTCTGCAGGCGATCGTCATGGCGTCCCACTACGTGGTCCACGAGGGCGCCGACATCGTGGTGGCGGGCGGAACGGAGTCGCTCAGCATGCCGGCCTTCGGCGACGCCAAGGAGAACCAGGATCCGCGGCTCACCGAGATGTACCCGGCCTTCCACATGCCGATGATCGACACCGCCGACGTCGTGGCCGCGCGCTACAAGATCAGCCGCGAGTATCAGGACGAATATTCCCTGGAATCCCAGCGACGGACCGCCGCGGCTCAGCAGGCCGGCAAGTTCTGGGACGAGATCGTCCCGATGAAGACCCGGATGAAGAAGGTCGACAAGGCCACCGGCGAGGAGTCGTTCGTCGACTATGTGGTGGACCGGGACGAGTGCAACCGCCCCGACACGACCCTGGAAGGACTCGCCAAGCTCGAACCGGTCAGGGGGCCGGGCAACTTCATCACCGCCGGCAACGCCTCACAGCTCTCCGACGGGGCCGCGGCGGTGGTGATCATGGAGGCCAAGGAGGCGGAGCGGCGGGGGCTGAAGCCGCTCGGCCGGTTCATGGGCTTCGCGGTGGCCGGCTGCGAGCCGGACGAAATGGGGATCGGGCCCGTATTCGCGGTTCCGCGCCTCCTGCAGCGCCACGGCCTCGAGGTCGACGACATCGACCTCTGGGAGCTGAACGAGGCCTTCGCCAGCCAGTGCCTCTACTGCCGCGACACCCTCGGCATCGATCCCGAAAAGTACAACGTCAACGGCGGCTCCATCTCGATCGGCCACCCGTTCGGCATGTCGGGGGCGCGGATGACCGGCCACGTCCTTCAGGAAGCCCGCCGGCGGGGTCCCAAGACGCGCTACGCCATGGTCACCATGTGCATCGGCGCGGGGCAGGGCGGCGCGGGACTCTTCGAGGTATATCACTGAGGCGCGGCGGGACTGGCGCCCGCCGACGTCAGCCCGGCTCGACCACCACCGCGGTGCCGTAGGCCAGCACCTCGGTGATGCCTTCCATGATCTCGTTGGCGTCGTAGCGCATGCCGATGATGGCGTTGGCGCCGGACTCGGCGGCGTGGGCGCAGAGGTGGTCGTAAGCCTCCTGTCGCGCGGTGTCGGCGAGGTCGACGAAGACCGAGAGCTTGCCGCCGAACAGCGACTGGATGCCGCCCGCGAAGTTGCCGAGCACGCTGCGCGAACGCACGGTGATCCCCCGGGCCAATCCGATGTGCCGGATGATCCGGTGGCCCGGGATGTCGTTGGTGGTCGAGACGAGCATATGTCCCCCTCGCGCATGGCGCCGCCGCAGAGCAGGCCGGCGGAAGACGAATGAGTGGCCGAACCGGGCCTGGCTGTCGATAAGCGATCGCGCGCCGCGAGCCCGCGCCGCCACGCGGGGCTTGCCCTCTTGAACTCGCAGGCTGCTCTTCTAAACTCGATGCCGTCGCCTCGAGGCGACGTTCGGGCCGAGGCCCGTCCCGTAGACGTAACGCTCGCGCCAAGGCGGCGAAGGCAGTCTACGCCCTCCGGCGCGCGGGGCTTGGAGCATGACCGCGGCCGGGGCTTCGCCTCGGGCGAGCCGATGTCTCCGCCCGCCGCGCCGCCGGGCGCGCTGCGAGCCAGCCTGGGGGCGTAGAGACGGAGGCGTGAATGAACGTTCTGAGGGTTGAGCAACTCGGCCAGGATCTCATCGTCAAGTTGCCGGCGAACGCCGAAGAGGCCTTCGGCCTGCGGCCCGGCGACTCTGTTGTCATCGCCAGGTCCTTCAACGGCGAGGTCTCCCTGGCCCCCTCCGACCTGGACCATGAACTGCGCCTGGAGCGCAGCAGGGCCTTCCTGCGCCGCTACCGCAGCCCCGTCTGAGCCCCGCCCTCGGAAGCGTCATCCGGCGCGATGATCTGCCGGCGGAGGGCCTCCGCCGGGCGGAGGCCAGGCTGGCGCTGGCGGACGGGGGCTTGCCCGGCCGCGCTCGTCCCTCCATGGTGAAGGAGCCTTTGAACGACGGTCGAGCCAGGCCGCCGGCGTCGAGGCTGGCTGGAATCCGGACCGCCGGGCGGTTGCGGCGACGGCCCAAAGGATTCGAAGGCATTTGAAGCCAAGAGATTCGAGGTGATTTGAAGGATGAATTTCGATTTTTCGGACGAGCAGAAGCAGCTGAAGAACGAAGCGCGACGCTTTTTGCAGCGCGAATGCGGCCCGGAGCGCGTACGCGCGATCCTGGACCATCCCGAGAAGGCCTATGACAAGGAACTCTGGACGGCGGCCGCCGCGCAGGGTTGGCTGGGCGCGGCGATCCCCGAACAGCACGGCGGGCTGGGCCTGGGGCGTCTGGAGCTCTGCGCCCTCGCCGAGGAGCTCGGCCGGGCGCTCGCGCCGATCCCGTTCGGCTCGACCATCTACTTCCTGGCCGAGGCGATCCTGCTGGCCGGGAGCGAGACGCAGCGGGCCAAGTACCTGCCGAAGATCGCCGCCGGCGAGCTGATCGGCGCGCTCGCCTCCTCGGAAGGGCCAGGCGAGCCGACCGTGGCCAGCCTGCAGGCGAGCGTCGTCGGCGGCAAGCTCACCGGCGCCAAGCTGCCGGTCACCGACGGCGACATCGCCAATCTCGCGGTGGTGCTGGCCAAGGAGAACGGCCAGCCCGGCCTCTTCCTGGTCCATCTCGAGGGGCCCGGCGTCAGCCGCAAGTCGCTGCAGACGCTGGACCCGAGCCGCGACGTCGCCCAGCTAACCTTCGCCGGCGCGGCGGCCGAGCCGCTGGGCGGCGCCGGCGAGGGGTTCGAGCTGCTTCAGCAGATCCTGGACCGCGCGGCGGTGCTCTTCGCCTTCGAACAGGTGGGCGGGGCGGACCGATGCCTGGAGATGTCGAAGGACTATGCGCTGAGCCGCTACGCCTTCGGGCGCCCGATCGGAAGCTACCAGGCGATCAAGCACAAGCTGGCCGACATGTTCATCAAGAACGAGCTTGCCCGCTCGAACGCCTACTACGGCGCCTGGGCGCTCAACGCCGGCGCTCCGGAGCTTCCAACGGCGGCGGCGGCCGCCCGCGTCGCGGCCTGCGACGCCTATTGGTACGCCTCGAAGGAGAACATCCAGACCCACGGTGGGATCGGCTTTACCTGGGAGGTGGACTGCCAGCTCTACTATCGCCGCTGCCGCCAGCTCGCCCTGGTGGCCGGCGCGCCGAGGGCCTGGAAGGAGCGGCTGGTGAGCCAGCTCGAACGGCGCAACGTCGCCTGACCGCCGCCAAGACAGGACATTGAAGATGGACTTCACCGATACTCCGGAAGAAGCGGCCTATCGCGAAAAGGCCCGCGCCTGGCTCATCGCGAATGCGCCCAAGCAAGGCCTGAAGCCCGGCCGCGACCACGACGGCTCGGACCTGGCGGAGGCGCGCGCCTGGCAGACCAAGAAGGCCGCCGCCGGCTACGCCCAAATCACCTGGCCCAAGGAGTGGGGCGGCCCCGGCGGCACCCCGATCCAGAGCGTCATCTACGCCCAGGAGGAGGCCAAGTTCGCGGTCAACTCCGGCTACTTCCTGATCGGCCTCGGCATGTGCATCCCCACGGTGATGGCCTTCGCCGACGAGGAGACCAAGAAGCGGTTCGTAGGCCCGGCGCTGCGCGGCGAAGAGATCTGGTGCCAGCTGTTCTCCGAACCCTCGGGCGGCTCGGACGCTGCCGCCGCCCGGACCCGGGCGGTGCGGGACGGCGACGAGTGGGTGATCAACGGCCAGAAGATCTGGACCTCGGGGGCGCACCTCTCGGACTACGGCATCCTGCTCGCCCGGACCGATATCGACGTCCCCAAGCACAAGGGGATGACCATGTTCTGGATCGACATGAGGTCGCCCGGCGTCGAGATTCGGCCCATCCACCAGATGTCGGGCGCCTCGGGCTTCAACGAAGTCTTCTTCACCGACATGCGGATCAAGGACAGCCAACGGCTCGGCCCCGTGGGGGATGGCTGGAAGGTCGCCATCGTCACGCTGATGAACGAGCGGCTTTCGGTGGGCGATATCCGCGGCCTCGATCCCGCCCAGTTCCTGCGGCTGGCGCGGGAGGTCACCATCGGGGGTGAGAGCGCGGCGCGCAACCACGCCTTCCGCGAGAAGATCGCCGACTGGTACGTGCAGTTCGAGGGCCTCAAGCACACCCGGATGCGGACGATCACCTCCCTCTCGCGGGGTCAGACGCCCGGCCCCGAAAACTCCATCGGCAAAGTCGTGGCCGCCAACGTCGCCCAGGAGATGGCCCGCGAAGCCATGGAGATGCTGGATCAGTTCGGAATCATCAACGACCCGTCCCTCGCCCCGCTCGCGGCGGGGTTCCAGAACCAGGTGCTGGCGACTCCGGGTAACCGGATCGCCGGCGGGACCGACGAGATCATGCGCAACATTATCGCCGAGCGGGTCCTGGGCCTGCCCGGCGATGTCCGGCTCGACAAGGACGTCGCCTTCAAGGACATCCCGAGCTGGCGATAGGCGCTTCCTGGCTCAGCGCGGCGGCATCCTCATCGCGCCGTCCAGGCGGACGGTCTCGCCGTTGAGATAACCGTTGCGGATCATCTCCAGCGCCAGGGAGGCGTATTCCTGCGCCTGGCCGAAGCGCTTTGGGAAGGGCACCCCTGCGCCGAGCGCCTCGCGCACCGGCTCGGGGGCGCGAGCCATCATCGGCGTGTCCATGATCCCCGGCTGGATGGTGTTGCAGCGGATGGCGTCGCTCGAGAGGTCGCGCGCCACCACCAGGGTGAGGCCGGTGACTCCGGCCTTGGAGGCGGTGTAGGCGGCCTGGCCGATCTGGCCGTCCTGGGCGGCGATCGAGGCGGTGTTGACGATCACCCCGCGTTCGCCGGACCCCGCCTGCGGCTCCAGGGTCAGCATGCGGGCCGCCGACTTGGCGATGCAGCGGAAGGTTCCGATCAAATTCACCTGGATGACCTGTTCGAAGAGGTCGAGCGGGAAGTGCCTGATCTCGCCGGTGGTCCGGTCGCGGCCGGCGGTCTTCGCCGAGCCCCCGATGCCGGCGCAGTTGACGAGAATACGCTCCTGCCCGTTGGCGGCCCGGGCCTTGGCGAAGGCCGCGTCGACCGCCGCTTCGGAGGCCACGTTCACCTCGCAGAAGACCCCGTCCAGCTCCCGGGCCAGCGCCTCGCCGGCCTCGGGGTTAAGGTCGAAGAGCGCCACCCTGACCCCGTGCTCGGCGAGCCGGCGGGCGGTCGCCGCGCCAAGGCCGGAGGCGCCGCCGGTGACGATGGCGCTGACGGAGGAGTCCAGTATCATGTAGCCCCAAATCCTTTCGACGCGGACGCAAGAAGGAGACGCGTCAGCGTCTGTTCGCCAAATCAAGGCGGAAGATCAAGTCATCGCCGCCCCGGAGCAGCCGTCCAAGCTAGAGGGCTTCGACGATGGTGAGGTTGGCCAGGCCGCCGCCTTCGCACATGGTCTGCAGGCCCCACGTCTTGCCCCGCGCCTTCAGGGCGTGGAGCAGGGTGGTCATCAGCTTGGTCCCCGAGGCGCCGAGGGGATGGCCGAGCGCGATGGCGCCGCCGTTGACGTTGAGCTTGGCCGGATCGGCGTGAGTGGTCTTCAGCCAGGCGACCGGGACGGACGCGAAAGCCTCGTTGACCTCGAAAAGGTCGATGTCGTCGATGGACATGCCCGCCTTCTTCAAGGCCAGCAGGGTCCCCGGGATCGGCGCCTCCAGCATGATCACCGGATCGCCGCCCACCACCGTCATGTGATGGATGCGGGCGAGCGGCTGGACGCCGAGCTGCTTCAGGCCCTTCTCCGAAACCACCATCACGCCCGAGGCGCCGTCGCAGATCTGGCTGGAGGTGGCCGCGGTGATCCGTCCGCCCTCGCGCAGCAGCTTCACCGAGCGGATGGCCTCGAGGCTGGCGTCGAAGCGGATGCCCTCGTCGGCCGCGTGCAGGGCCTCGGCCCCGTCGCCGTCGGCGATCCTGATCGGCAGGATCTCGTCCTTGAAGGCGCTCCGCTGGGTGGCGGCGGCGGCCTTCAGGTGGCTCTCGTAGCCGAACCGGTCGAGCTCGTCCTTGGTGAGCTGATACTTCTCGGCGACCATCTCGGCGCCCATGAACTGACTGAACTGCACGTTCGGATAGCGCTTCTGCTGGGCAGGGCTGATCGGCAAGCCGAGGCCGGCCTCCAGCGGCAGGCGCACCGACGTGCCCATGGGAACGCGGGTCATGCTCTCGACGCCGGCGGCGATGACGATGTCCTGGGTCCCGCTCATCACCGCCTGGGCGGCGAAGTGCAGGGCCTGCTGGGAGGAGCCGCACTGGCGGTCAACACTGGTCCCCGGCACGCTCTCGGGCAGCCTGGAGGATAGGATCGCGCCTCTGGCCACGTTGTTGGCCTGCTCGCCGACCTGGCCCACGCAGCCCATGATCACGTCGTCGACCGCGGCCGGATCCACGCCCGCCTGCTCCACGAGCGCATCCAGCACCTGGCCGGCCAGGTCGGTAGGGTGCCAGCCGGCCAGCTTGCCGCCCTTGCGGCCTCCGGCGGTGCGGGTGGCGGCGATGATGTAGGCTTCGGGCATGGGACTCTCCGGAAAAGGGAAGGGCTGCGGCGGGCGCGGGTCTTGTACAGCAGATCGGGCGCGCGAACCTGCGCCGCAAGCCCGGTCATGATCCTGTCCCCGCAACCCGTTTCGGAATCGCCCTTGCCGTCGGTCAGCCCGGCGCCTCGGCCACCCCTGCGCCGCCCTCTTCGTCGCCCCAGGCCACGCGCCGGCCCTTCAGGGCGAGGGCGCTGATCGGGGGGCCTTTCTCGGCCTTGAGCGCATGGACCTTGTCGCTGCGCACGTCGAACAGGCGGACGCGCCCGTCGCTCATTCCCGCCGCGATCAGGGCGCCGGCGGTCTCCGTCGCCACCCGGGCGACGAAGGCGCCCTCCTCAAAGCCGATCTCGGCCGCCTGCTTGCCCATCGGTCCATCGGGTCCGGAGAAAGGCCACAGCACCACGCCCCCCGCCCCGGAGGTGGCCAGCATCCGGCCCCCGTCGATGAAGGCGAGGCTGCGGACCTTGGTCGGGTAGCCTCCCATCCGCATGTCGCGGCTGTCCGAGAGCCGCCAGCCGTGCAGGGCGTTCTCCTGCATGGAGGAGATCAGGAACCGGCCGTCGGGACTGAAGGCCACCGCGACATGGGAGCCGGCCCAGCGGAGCATCACCGGCTTCTGGTCGGCGATCCTGGCGTACCAGAGCGCCGCCCCGCCATAGGTGGCCGCGGCCAGCCTGCGGCCCTTGGCGTCGAAGGCGAGGTCCGCCACCGACCGCTCGTGGGCGAACACCCGCTCGAAGCTAGGGTCCTTCAGATCGCGCACCCGGGCTTCGCGGCCGGCGGCCCAGGCGATGAGCCCGGAGGCGGGCGCGGCGGCGAGGCTCTCGATCCAGCGGCCCGGCGCCTCGGCCAGGGGCTGGACCTCGCCCGGGCGCGACCAGACGAGCCGCCCGTCGTCGCCCCCGGTCAGCAGGCCGCCGCCGGGATGGCGGACGGCGCACAGGACCGCGCCGCCGTGAGCGCTGGCCGCTGCGCCGGCTTCCCAGCGCACCTGCCCGTCGCCGAGCGCGAAGACGGCCTCGCCCGTGTCCTCGAACAGGGCGGCGCTGACGTAGGCCCCCAGGGTCGCCTTCATGCAAGGGTCTCGCTCATGCCACGGTCTCGTTCATCGATGCGCCCATAGACCAGCCCGGCCGGGGAGGCGAGGGACCGGGATTTCAGCCGGGGCGTCTTTACTTCCGCAAAATTCCGGGCAATGGGTTCGCGCGCCGGGGGGAACCGGCGAGGGAGTGACGAATGGCTGCGAAGCTGGCTGGCGGCAAGAGAAGCAAATTCGATCTCGGCCAGAACAGCGACATCAACGTGACGCCGTTCGTGGACGTGATGCTGGTGCTGCTGATCATCTTCATGGTCACCGCGCCGCTGGCGACCGTCTCGATCAAACTGGACCTGCCGCCCGCCAAGGCGCCGCCGCCCAGCCAGAAGGAGAAGCCGCCGACCTATATCTCCATCGACAACGACGGGAACCTGTTCGTCTCCTTCTCGACGAGCCCGACCCAGACGGAGATGCGGCGCGTCCCCTCGATCCAGAACCTGTCGCAGTTCCTGGCCGCCTCGCTGGCGGTCCCGAACCCCACCAGCCAGCGGGTGTTCATCCGCGCCGACCAGCACGTGAAGTACCGCAAGTTCATGGACGTGCTGAACCAGCTGGAGACCGACGGCTACTTCAAGATCGGCCTCATCAGCGAGGAAGTGCAGAGCTAGCGGCCTGACCGCGGCGGTGCTTTAGGCCGCGCAGGCTTCGAACCCTCGTCTGAGCTGCGCCTCGTCAAGGTTGCGGCCGATGAAGACCATGCGGCTGAAGCGCCGCTCGCCCTCGCGCCATGGCCGCTGGAAGTCGCCCTCCAGGATCATGTGCACGGCCTGGAAGACCAGGCGCCGGCTCTCGCCCTTCACGTCCAAGATCCCCTTGGCGCGCAGGATGTCCGGACCCTGGCGGGCGAGAAGGTCGTTCAGCCAGGCCGTCGCCTTCTGAGGGTCGACCGGCCGCTCGAGGCTCAGCGCCACGCCCCGGATGTCGTCGTCGTGGACGTGGTCGTGGTGGTCGGCCTCGCAGCTCTCGTCGTGGACGTGGCCGGGCTCGCCGTGCGCCGGGTTCAAGAACTCCGGCTCCAGCTCCAGGATCCGGTCGAGGTCGAAGCCGCCGCGGCCCAGGATCGCCTCCAGCGGCACGTTCGAGCGCTCGGCGCGATGGATGGGGGCGAGCGGGTTGAGGCGGCGCAGGCGCGCCTCCACCGCCTTCAGCTCCGGGCCCGAGACGAGGTCGGTCTTGTTGAGCACGATCTGGTCGGCGAAGGCGATCTGCTCGCGCGCCTCGCGGCTGTCGTCCAGGCGAAGCTGGATGTGCTTGGCGTCGACCACCGTGGTCACCGAGTCGAGCCGCGCCTTGGCGCGCACCTCCTCGTCGACGAAGAAGGTCTGGGCGACCGGTCCGGGGTCGGCGAGGCCCGTCGTCTCGATGACGATGCCGTCGAAGCCTCGGCCGGCGGCGGTCTGGCGTTTCATTAGCCCTTGAACCACCCGGATGAGGTCGCCGCGAACCGTGCAGCAGACGCATCCGTTGTTCATCTCAAACACCTCCTCGTCCGCCCCGACGACGAGGTCGTTGTCGATGCCGATCTCGCCGAACTCGTTGACGATGACGGCGTAGCGCTTGCCGTGGTCCTCCGAGAGGATGCGGTTGAGGAGGGTGGTCTTGCCGGCGCCGAGGTAGCCGGTGAGCACGGTGACGGGTGTCTGGGTCATGGCGCCTATTAGGGGATGCAGGCGTCGCCGTCCAAGGGGCGCCCTTTCGCGTCCGCCGCCGCTTGCTAATAAATGACCGGTCAGTTACTTTAGGGAATGGCTGTTTCGCAATCCCCGCGCTGGCGAAGGCGAAAGGAGGAACGCCCCGCCGAGATCGTGGCGGCCGCCCTGGCGGTGTTCGCCGAGAAGGGATTCGCCGCCGCCCGCGTGGAGGACATCGCCGCCCGGGCCGGGGTCTCCAAGGGCGCGGTCTACCTCTACTTCGCCGACAAGCAGGCGCTCTTCCGCGCCGTGGTGGCCGAGGTGGCGCCGAACCTGGAGCGGATCGAAGCGCTGGCCGCGCAGCACCAGGGCGATTTCCCCGGCCTCGTGCGCGCGCTCCTCCCGCAGCTCGCCAGAACGGCTGGGGAGAGCCGTCTGGGCGCTGTCGCCAAGGTGGTGATAGGCGAATCGCGAAACTTCCCGGAGCTGGCGCGGATCTGGCACGACGCCCTCGTCTCGCGGGCCCTGACGCTGGCCGCCGGGCTGATCGCCCGCGCCCAGGCCCGCGGCGAGGTGCGAGACGGCGACCCGCGGGCCTACGCCTTCGGCCTGGTGGCGCCGCTGGTGATGGGGCTGATCTGGCGTGAGACCTTCACGCCGGTGGGCGCCGAGCCCTTCGACCTTCTGGCGCTTGCCCGCCAGCACGCGGAGACGGCGCTGGAGGGCATGCTGAAAAGGAGGGCGGCATGAGCATGAGCCCGCAG
This sequence comes from Caulobacteraceae bacterium, assembly GCA_019247715.1. Lineage (GTDB taxonomy): Bacteria > Pseudomonadota > Alphaproteobacteria > Caulobacterales > Caulobacteraceae > Acaudatibacter. The sequence continues at coordinate 4,064 of JAFBAO010000076.1, read as the reverse complement.
CGCCTGGTGATCGCCGTCCTGGCGCTCGCCGCCCTCGTGCTCGGGGCGGCCCTCATCCTGGCGCCGAAGCTCTCCAAGCCGCGCACCCTCTCCGGCTATGTGGAGGGCGAGCCCCTTTATCTGGCCTCGCCGGTCTCCGGGCTCGTCACCCAGATGGCGGTGCGGCGCGGCGATGTCGTGCCCGAAGGCGCGCTCCTCTTCACCGTGGACGCCCGCTCCCTCGCGGCCCAGCAACAGGCGGCCGGCGGCCAGGTGGTCCAGGCGAAGGCGCAGATGGCGGTCCTCGAGCAGAACGAGGCGCAGGCCCGCGCCGCGGCGGTCGCCGCCGAGGCCACGGCGGCGGAGGCCGAGCGGGAGGCGCGGCGCGTCGAGAAGATCCTGGCGGCCAACCCCGGCGCGGTTTCGCGCCAGGAGGTGGACAAGGCCAGGTCCGCCGCCGATGTCGCGCGGGCGCAGGCTCAGGCGGCGCGGCTTCAGGCAGAGGCGGCCCGCGCCCAAGTGGGAACCGCCGAAGGGCAGCTCGGCCAGGCAAAGGGCGCCGAGGCCGATGCGGCGGCCCGTCTCAGCCTCGCCCAGGCGCGCGCGCCGGCGGGCGCCCGCATCGAGGACACCTACTTCCAGACCGGCGAATGGGCGAGCGCCAACCAGCCGCTGGTCTCCCTGCTGCCGGACGAGCGGATCACCGTGCGCTTCTTCGCGCCCGAGGCCGAGGCGGCGCGCTACCGGCTCGGGCGGCAGGTCCGGTTTTCCTGCGACGGCTGCCCGGCCGGCCTGACCGCCACCATCAGCTACGTGAGCCCACGCCCGGAATACACCCCGCCGGTGATCTATAGCCTGGAGTCGCGCGACCGGTTGGTCTTCCTGGTGGAGGCCCGTCCGGCGAACCCCGGTCGGCTCACGCCCGGCCTTCCCGTCGACGTGGCGCCGCTTCCCGCGGACGGTACGCGGTGACCCTCGCCATCGACGTCGCCGGGCTCAGCAAGAGCTTCGGCGGGCGCCGGGTGGTGGAGGATTTCGCCATCCAGCTCGAGACCGGCCGGATCTGCGGCTTCCTGGGCCCCAACGGGGCCGGCAAGACCACCACGCTGCGGATGCTCTGCGGCTTGCTGACCCCGGACTCGGGGCATGGGACCTGCCTCGGGTTCGACATCGGCGCCCAGGCCGACGAGATCAAGCGCCGCACCGGCTACATGACCCAGCGGTTCTCCCTCTACGAAGACCTCACGATCGAGGAGAATCTCACCTTCATCGCCCGAGTGTACGGCCTCGACCGGCGCGGCGAGCGCGTGGGCGAGGCCTTGAAGGCGCTGGGTCTCGAAGCCAGGCGACGGCAGCTGGCGGGCGCCCTGTCGGGGGGGTGGAAGCAGCGACTGGCGCTGGCCGGGGCGACCCTGCACGAGCCGAAGCTGCTGCTGCTGGACGAGCCGACCGCCGGCGTCGACCCCCGGGCGCGACGCACCTTCTGGGACGAGATCCACGCCCTTTCGCGCAAGGGCCTCACGGTGCTCGTGTCCACCCATTACATGGACGAGGCCGAGCGCTGCCACGAGATCGCCTACATCGCCGCCGGCCGGCTGCTGGCGCGCGGGACCGCCGATGAGGTGGTGGAGAAAGCCCATCTCGCCACCTTTCGCGGCGAGGGGGCGGGCGTCGACCGGCTGTCGCCGGAGCTTGCTGGCAAGCCGGGGGTGGAATCGGTGGCCGCCTTCGGTCCCACCTTGCATGTCAGCGGTCCTGACCCGGCCGCCCTGGAGGCGGCGATCGCGCCCTACCGGCGCGCGCCGTTCGTCTGGACCAAGGTCTCCCCGTCGCTGGAGGACGTGTTCATCCACCTGATGGGCCGGGTGGAGGAGGGCTCGGCGCCCGGGGCCGGGGCGGGCCGATGAGCTTCTTCTCGCCGGCGCGCGTCCTGGCCATCCTCGCCAAGGAGTTCATCCAGCTTCGCCGCGAGCGGCTCACCTACGCCATGATCCTGGTGTTCCCGGTGGTCCAGCTGCTGCTGTTCGGCTACGCGATCAACGACCTGCCGCGCCATCTGCCCACCGCCGTGCTGGTGCAGGAGGATTCGACCTTCGCCCGCTCGATCCTGGCGGCGGTCAAGAACACCGCCTTCTTCGATCTCGTGGCCGCCGCGCGCACGCCCGCCGAGCTCGACGACATGCTCCGCCGCGGCCAGGTCCAGTTCGCGGTGACCATCCCTGGCGATTTCAGCCGCCGCGTGATCCGGGGCGACCGGCCGCAGATCCTGGTGGAGGCCGACGCCAGCGATCCCACCGCGACCGGCGGCGCGGTGTCGGCTCTTGCCGGCCTGCCGGCCCAGGCGTTGGAGCGGGACCTCACGGGCCTGCCGCAGGGGCGGGGGCGGAGCGTCGAGCCCTTCGAGGTGGTCGTCCACAACCGCTACAATCCCGAGAGCATCACCGCCTACAACATCGTGCCCGGCCTCCTCGGGGTGATCCTCTCCATGACCCTGGTGATGATGACCGGCCTTGGCGTCACGCGCGAGCGTGAGCGGGGCACCATGGAATTCCTGCTGTCCACCCCGGCCCAGCCCCTGGAGGTGATGGTCGGCAAGCTCGCGCCCTACGTTGTCGTGGGCCTGATCCAGACTTCCATCATCCTCGTCCTCGCCAAGGGGCTCTTCGACGTGCCGATGGCGGGAGGCTGGGCGGGGCTCGGGCTCGGCATCTTCCTCTTCATCGTCGGCAGCCTGACCCTGGGGTTCCTCATCTCCACCCTGGCCAGGACCCAGCTGCAGGCGATGCAGATGGCCTTCTTCTACATGATGCCCTCGATCCTCCTGTCGGGTTTCATCTTCCCGTTCCGGGGCATGCCCCTGTGGGCCCAGGCGATCGGCTCGGCGATTCCGGTCACCCACTTCCTCCGGATCGTCCGCGGCGCTCTCCTGAAAGGGCAGAGTCTGGCCGACGCCTGGCCGAGCCTTTGCGCTCTGGCCATCTTCGTGTGCGTCGTCAGCGCGCTGGCCATGCTGCGCTTCCGGCGGACGCTGGACTGAGCCGTCGCGTTGACTTCGAGGGCGCCGCCGCTATAAAGCGCCCCTTCGCCCGCGGGCCAGGGTTCGCGGGCGCGTCTCATTTTGGCGATGGCGGCGACGATGTACGCGGTGATCAAGACCGGCGGCAAACAGTACCGGGTGAAGCCCGGCGACCTTATCGTGGTCGAGAAGCTGTCGGGCGAGCCGGGCGCCAAGGTCGACTTCGACCAGGTGCTGATGCTGGGCGAGGGCGAGGCGGTGACCGTCGGCGCCCCCATCGTCGGCGGCGCCTCGGTGAGCGCCACCCTGATCGAGACCCGCAAGGGCGAGAAGGTGAAGATCTTCAAGAAGATCCGCCGCCAGGGCTATCGCCGCACCCGCGGCCATCGGCAGCTGGAAAGCGTGCTCCGGGTCACCGCCATCGCCGGCGGCGGCAAGACCGAGACCTGGGACGGCGAGGTGAGCCTGACGCCGCTCGCCGAGCTCAATCTGCGCGCCCGGAACCTGGCGAGGCGCGCATCCGGCGCGATCACCCCGGCAGGGGCGGAGGTCGAGACGGTGGTCGAGCCCGAGGGCCCCGGCAAGGCGCCCCGCGTGCGGGCCAAGGTGGTGGAAAGCGCCGAGGCGGTCGCCTCCGAGAAGCCTGCGGCGAAGAAGGTTGCGGCGAAGAAGGCTGCGCCCAAGAAGGCGGCCCCCAGTGTCAAGGACGTCGCCAAGGCCGGCGCGCCCAAGCCCGCCAAGAGCCAGGCCAAGGCCCCGGCGGTCCGCAAGTCCGCGCCGCGCGGCAAGGGCGGCTGAGCCGAGCGCAGCAGGAGAGTCTTCCATGGCCCACAAGAAATCCGGCGGCTCCTCGCGCAACGGACGCGACTCTCCCGGCCAGCGTCTGGGCGTGAAGAAGTTCGGCGGCGAGCCGGTGCTGGCCGGCAACATCCTGGTGCGTCAGCGCGGCTCGAAGTTCTGGCCGGGCGACAATGTCGGGATGGGGCGCGACCACACCCTCTTCGCGCTCAAGACCGGTACGGTGAAGTTCCTTACCAAGGCGGGCGACCGAACCTATGTGGCGGTGACG
>JAFBAO010000015.1 GCA_019247715.1 Caulobacteraceae bacterium | reverse complement strand
CGAGATCGGCGGGGTCCGGATCAAGAAGGGCGAGAAGGTGATGCTCGCCTGGTCCGCCGCCAACCACGATCCGACCGCGTTCGACGCGCCGGACGAGGTCGATTTCGAGCGCTTCCCCAACCGGCACCAGGCCTTCGGGCTCGGCGTGCACCGTTGCCTCGGCTCCCACTTCGCCCGGGCCGAGATGGAATCGATGCTGCGCGAGATCCTCACCCGTCTGCCGGACTTCAAGCTGACCGACGGCGCCCAGCGCTATCCTTCCATCGGCGTCGTCAACGGCTGGATCAACATGCCGGCCACCTTCACGCCCGGTCCTCGCAAGTTCCCCGGAGAAGCCCTCCCGGGCGCCGCCTCGGCGTAACAGGCCGCCGGGCCGCAAGGACTCCAAAACGTCATATCCGCCGGCTGGCGCCACAGCGGCGGCTTCCTCACGGGCGCGCGCCGGGGTCCAAGGGGCCCGCGGCCGACGGCGCATTTCCCACTAAAAGCGGTGACTTTGTGAAGAGGCGGTGAGAGCTTAGGGATCGACACGCCCGGGAGGAGGGCTTCAGCCATGCTCGATCTGCTCATCCGCAACGGCCAGGTGGTGGATGGCTCGGGAGAGCCGGCCCGCGGCGGCGACATCGCCATCAAGGATGGCCGCATCGCCGAGATCGGCCGCATCACCGAGCCCGCCAGGCGCACGATCGATGCGGACGGGCGGGTGGTGTCGCCGGGCTTTGTCGACGTGCACACCCACTATGACGCCCAGGTGTTCTGGGACCCGAAGCTCAGCCCGTCCTGCTACCACGGCGTGACTACCGTGTTCGGGGGCAATTGCGGATTCAGCATCGCCCCGCTGTCCGAAGAGGCGGCGCCGTACCTGCTGCGCATGCTGGCGCGCGTGGAGGGCATGCCCGAGGTGAGCCTCAAGGCGGGCGTGCCCTGGGACTGGGAAAGCTTCAGCGACTACCTGGCCAAGATCGAGGGCCGCGTCGGGCTGAACGCCGGCTTCATGTGCGGACACAGCGCCATTCGGCGGGTGGCGATGGGCGAGCGGGCGGTGGGCTTCACGGCGACGCCCGCCGAGCTCGCCGCCATGAAAGCCCTGCTCGCCGAGTCCCTGCGCGCCGGGGCCATGGGCTTTTCGTCCACCGTGTCGATCTCGCACAACGACGCCGAGGGACAGCCGGTGCCGTCGCGCCACGCCGACCGCGAGGAATTGATCACGCTCGCCGGCGTCTGCCGGGAGTTCCCCGGCACCTCGCTGGAGATCATCCCGGGCGTGGAGGCCTTCGGCGAATACGAGATGTCCTTGATGGCCGACATGGCTGCGGCGGCGGACAGGACCGTCAACTGGAACGTCCTGGGCGTTCAGCGCGGCAACGAGGCCTATGTCGAGAACCAACTGTCGGCCTCGGATTACGCCAGGTCCCGCGGGGGGCGCGTCGTGGCCCTCGCCTCGGTCACGTCCCCCGCGCTGCGCCTGAACTTCCGCAGCGGGTTCGTCTTCGACATGCTCGACGGCTGGACCGATGTCTTCAAGCTCCCGGTCGACCAGCGGATCGCCCTGCTGAAAGACCCCGCGAGGCGTCTCGAGCTTGACCGGCGGGGCCGCTCGGAAGCTTCCGGCGCCATGCGCCGCGTCGCCAGATGGGAGGGCTATCTGGTGGGCGCCAGCCGGTCAAAGGACCTGGAGGGGCGATCCATCGCCGAGATCGCCGCCGAACGCAACCAGCCGCCGCTGGACGTGATGCTCGACATCGCGGCCGCGGAAGAGCTTCGCACCGTGTTCGTCCTTCCTTCCGCCGTCGACGACGACGTGTGGCGTCGGCGGGCTGACCTATGGCGGGACGAGCGCACGGTCGTGGGGGCCTCGGACGCCGGCGCCCACCTCGACATGATCGACACCTTCGCCTTCTCGACCCACCTTCTGGCGGCGGCCCGCGATCGCAATCTGTTGTCCCTGGAAGAAGCCGTCCGCCTGCTCACCGCCAAACCCGCGGCCCTTCTCGGCCTCAAGCAGCGCGGAATTCTGCAGCCGGGGTGGCATGCCGATATCGCCGTGTTCGATCCCGCCGCCGTCGGCGCGACGGCGCCCTACGCCCGCAACGATCTGCCGTGCGAGGAAATGCGCATCTACGCCGACGCCGTCGGCGTGAGCCACGTGGTCGTCAATGGCGTCCCCATCGTCGAGGACGGCGCGCACACCGGCGCCCTGCCCGGCGTCGTGCTGCGCAGCGGACGGGACACGGCGACCGGGGCTGGGCGCCGGGCTGCGGCCGCCATCGCCTGAGGCGGCCGTCGGCGCCCATCGGCCAAGCGGAGCAAGTGCGCGCCTTCTGGCCGGCGCGGCGCCGGCGTGGTCGGCGCCAAATTCGCTCATCAAAATTCGGGCCTGGCCATTGCGTCCGAACGCTTCCCGCAAGACATAGGCGCGTGATGACCGAGCCGCCCCGCCGCCGCACGCTGACCCTGAAATCGCCGCCGACGGTGACTTTGCCCTTCAAGGTGAAGCCACTGGACTGGAAGTGCCGTCCCTGCGGAACCTTGCTGCAGGTCGCTCCCGACCTGGCCGACGACGAGCCCGTCCGCTGCCCTTCCTGCAACGCCCGCCTGGGGCTCGCCCGCGATTTCCGCGCCAAGCCGCCGAATCTCGAGAAACTGCGCGCCCGCCTGGCGAGCAAGAAGTAGGACGAGGCGGCGTCGGCCGCGCGCCCGGAACGCCTTCAGGACGCGACGGTCTCGCCCTCGAACAGGGCCCTGACCGCCGGCATGCTGACCTTCATCGAGGGCGTGCGCGGCAGGTCGGCGACGGGCTTGAACTTGACCGGGATCTGATAGGGGGCCAGCCGTTCGCGAAGGAAGCCGGCGAGATCGGCTTCGCTCGGAATCGGCGCCCCCTCGGCGGCGATGAAGGCGGCCACGGGCACGTGGCCCAGCCTCTCGTCGGCGACCCCGACCACGCTCGCCTCCCGCACGCCCGGATGCTGCTCCAGCGCCTTCACCACCTCGTCAGGGTGCACCTTGAAGCCCCCCCGGATGATCGCGTTGTCCGCCCGGCCGAGGACCCAGAGGAAATGCTCGGGGTCCACCCGCGCCAGGTCGCTGGTCTTCACCCAGTTCTGGCCGTCGCCGATCACCGCGCTGCGGAGCTCGAGCAAACCGGGGGTGTCCGGGGGCAGCGGCTCGCCGGTTTCGGGATCCACGGTGCGGGCCTCGACGCCCGGATGCATCCGGCCGGCCGAGCCGCGCTTCTGCTTCCAGTATTTCTGATAGTTGGCCAGCGACCAGCCGCAGATTGCGCCAGCGAACTCGGTGGCGCCGTAGGTAGAGAGGACCGGCAGGCCGTACCGCTCGTAGATGGCGTCCACCAGGTCAGGAGAGACGCCGGCGGTGCCGCAGGTCAAGGCGACGAGGCTGGAGAGCTCCTCCTTGGGGAGGTCGGCGTCGTAGATCATCTTCAGAGCGGTAGGCGGGCCGCCGGCCTGCTTGGGCTTCAGCTCGCGTATCGCCTTGCGCCAGCCTTCCACCGAAAAGCGCTCCAGCAGCCGCAAAGGCCGCCCCTGCACCCCCGCGGCGACGGCGAAATACATTCCGCTGATGTGGACAAGGGGGCTGAAGGCCAGCCCGACCTCGTCCTTCAGGGTGGGCGGATCCTCCTCGCGCCAGTTGCGGTCGGCGCGGGCGGCGCGCTTGATGTTGAGTTCCAGCTGCCGATAGCCGAGCGGCGCGCGCTTCGGCTCGCCAGTGGTGCCGGAGGTCAGCATCAGGACCGCGACGCCCGGCTGCCGCTCGAGATGCGGGCCAGACCCGATCTTTTCGAGTCCCGGGACGAAGGCGACCGGATCGGCCTTGTCGCCGGTCAGGAGGAGCCCAGCGGCCCCGACCTCCCGGGCGGCCTCGGCCACCGCCCGCCTGTCCCAATCGTCCGCGGAGCCCACCACCACCGGGGGGCGCATCTTGCGAATGTCGGCGGCGATCTTCTCGTCCGCCATGACCGGATTGAGGGTGACGACGCACCGCTCGCCCACGATCACCCCCCAGAGCGCGCCCATGTGCGCAGGGCGGTTGCGCAGCAGACAGCCGACGCCGGCGGCCTCGGGAAGGCCGAGCCCGTCCAGCTTCTCGTTGAGCGAGCGGACGATGGCGCGCATGTCGCCCCAGGTCCAGACCGCGTCCTCGTACTCCAACGCCAGGCGGCTCGGGTCCAGGTCGAGAACCGCCTTCGTCTGCTCCGCGATATAGCTCAACTTCGTCACCTTGCCGTATTCAGCCGGCGCCCAGCGCCGCCAGATGTCTAACGTCTTGTTCCGATGACCGCAAAGCACGACCACGCGCGAGGGGGGAAGGGCCGTGCGGAGCGCCCAACGCCGCCGTCCCGCGTTCTCGCGGTATTGGCGAGCGGGAGGATGGCGGCGCAGCGAGCGGCCCTGATCGGCGTCCTTCTGCTGGGCGGCTGCAACCTGGTGATGACGACCCAGCCGATGTTCGGCCCGGCCGATGCGGCCGGCGCGCCGCGGCTGAGGCCCGGGGTCTGGAACGGGCCGCCCGACCCCGCCTGCCCCTACGACGAGACGAAGCCGGTGGCCGCCTGGCCGGCCTGCGCCAACGGCGGGTTGGTCTCCGAGGGCCAGATCCGCGCCCGTCAGGACCTGAACGGGGCCTCGGCGGGGGTAGATTACATCCTCGCCGCGGGCGATCCCCTGATCTTGCAGTTGCGGGGGCTGGAGCCCGCGCCCGGCTCGGGGATCAGCATCACGCGCTACTTCTACGCGGGCCTGCGGCCGGCCAGGACCGACGCACAGGGCCGGATCATCGCCTATGACGCCTGGCTGGTGCTCTGTGGACCGCCGTCCAGGAAGGCCGTCACCCCAGACGCGCCGGCCACCCGATCGCCTTTTCCCGGGCTGGTCATGGACCCTTCCGGCCAGGCTTGCGGCCCCCGTTCGGCCGCCGCGTTAAGGGGGGCCGCGGCGGCCAGCCGGCGGTGGCCCGCCGCGGCCTTGGGGGCTCACTGGGTCAGGGACGGCGATCGATAGCTTCTCTGACCACGCTGAAGAGCTGGGTCTGACCGAAGAATACGTCCGCCGAGCCGCACTCGGGATGGCGCACGAGCAGTTCGCGCGCCCGCGCCATCGCCTCCGAATCTCCACCGCAGAGCGCCGGCTCGAAGCGCGACGGCTCACGCCCGTCCCGAAGGAAGATAGTGTAGGTCTTGAGCATGCGTCTCCCTGCCGCTTCCTAGCGGATCGCTTCCGGGCGGCGATTGATCCATGTCAAAAGACCGCGGGCAGGCTTGCGGACCGCGCCTGCGCCGGGCGTATGGCCCCGGCGGTGCAGGAGGTTGGCGCGCGAGGCGATGAAGACCGACGTCCCAGGCGAGGCGGTCCTCCAGGTCCGATCCCTCTGCAAGTCCTTCGGCGACCTCGAGGCGGTGAAGGACGTATCCTTCTCGATCGAAGCGGGCGAGATCGTCGGGCTGGTAGGGCCGAACGGGGCGGGCAAGACCACCACCATCAACATGATCCTGGGCGTGCTGACCCCCACGGCCGGCGAGATCCGCGTCGACGGCTTCGACCTCGCCAGGCGCCGCCGCCAGGCCCTGGCGCACACCAATTTCGCGGCCGCCTACGCCCCGCTGCCGGGCAACCTCACGGTGGAGCAGAACCTGCGGGTGTTCGGGATGATCTATGGGACCCCCCGCCTTGGCGAGCGGATCGAGGCCCTGCTCGAGACCTACGACCTCAAGCACTATCGGCGCGTCAAATGCGGGGTCCTCTCTTCCGGCGAGCAGAGCCGCGTCACTCTCGCCAAGGCCATGCTGAACCGTCCGAAGCTGCTGCTGCTGGACGAGCCCACCGCCTCCATCGATCCGGCCACCGCCCGGGACATCCGCGGGCGGATCGTCGCCTTCGCCCGCGAGACCCGTGGCGCGGTGCTGTGGACCAGCCACAACATGTACGAGGTGGCGGAGGTCTGCCACCGGGTCCTCTTCCTTTCCCGGGGCCGGGTCCTGCTCGCCGGCGCGCCCGCCGACCTGATCGCCGAGCACGGCGACGCCAATCTCGAGGATCTCTTCGTGCGCGTGGCCAAGGAGGCCCTCAACCCCGCGCCGGAGGCGGCCTGATGCGGGGCTCGGCCGTCTTCGCGATCGTGACCCGCCAGTTCTACCTGCTGCGCGGCAGCCCGACGCGGCTGCTGCCGATGATCGCCTGGGTCGCCATCGACATCGTGCTCTGGGGCTTCATCACCCGCTATCTCAACGCCCTCACCGGCCCGCGCTTCAACTTCGTTCCCGCCCTGCTGGGAGCGGTGCTTCTTTGGGACTTCCTCGGCCGGGTGATGCAGGGGGTGACCACCGCCTTCTTCGAGGACGTCTGGTCGCGAAACTTCCTAAACATCTTCGCCACCCCCCTCACCATCGCCGAGTACCTCTGCGGTCTCGTCATCACCAGCGTCGCCACCAGCGTTCTCGGCCTCGCCGCCATGGTGACTTTGGCCACCACCGTCTTCGGTCTCTCGTTCCTCGCCTACGGGGCGGCGATCGCGCCCTTCTTCCTGGTCCTCTTCCTCACCGGCGTGGCGCTCGGGATCCTGGGCGCAGCCATCGTCCTGCGGTTCGGCCCGGCTTCGGAATGGCTGATCTGGCCGATCCCCTCGATCCTTTCGCCGTTCGTGGGGGTCTTCTATCCGCTTTCCACCCTGCCCGCCTGGATGCAGGGCGTCGGCCGCGTGCTGCCGCCGGCCTATGTGTTCGACGCCATGCGCGCGATCCTGGCGGGCAAGGCGGTGGGGACGCTGGACCTCGTCATCGGCCCGGTCCTGGCGCTTGCCTATGTGCTGGCCGCCTGCGCCGTCTTCGCCGGCGTCCACCGCTATGCGATCCGCACCGGCCTCGTCGCCCGCTATAGCGCCGAGACCGTGAGCTGATGGCCCGCCCAGGCCGCCTCAGCGCCGGGATCCTCGCCTGGCGCCGGCGCGAGGGCCAGCCGCAGTTCCTGCTGGCGCATCCCGGCGGTCCCTTCTGGAAGAATCGGGACGAGGGCGCCTGGTCGATCCCCAAGGGCCTCATCGACGAGGGCGAGGACAAGCTGGCCGCCGCCCGCCGCGAATTCACGGAGGAGACCGGGCTTGCGGTCTCGGGCGCCTTCCGGGAGCTTCAGCCGCTCAAGCAAAAGAGCGGCAAGATGGTCCACGCCTGGCTGGCGGAGGCGGACCTCGACCTCGCCGGTTTCTGCAGCAACACCTTCCGACTGGCCTGGCCGCCGCGCTCCGGGCGCACCATCGAGGTTCCCGAATGCGACCGGGCGGAGTACTTCGCCGCCGAGGCGGCGCTGCGCAAGATCTTGCCGGGCCAGCGCGGCTTCATCGAAGAGGCCCTGCGCTTGCTGGAAGTCTAAGCGGCCGGCGCGGCCAGCGCCTCTCGGGTCCAGGCGACGATCTGGTCGGCGCTCATCAAGCCGGCGGTCTTGGCCACCACCTGCCCGTCGCGCAGCAGAAAGAGCGCGGGAATCCCCGTAACCCCCAGCGCCGCGGCGGCCTGGGGTTCGGCTTCGGAGTCGAGCTTCAGGAGCCGCACGCCGGGCTCCAGGGCGGCCGCCGCCCGCGCGAACTGCGGGGCCATCGCCCGGCACGGACCGCACCAGGGCGCCCATACGTCGAGCAACAGGGCCGCGCCCTTGGTGGAGCGCCGGTGGGCGTCGAGCTCGGAGGCCGACACCTCGACCGGAGCGCCTTGAAAGATCCTCTGGTGGCAGCGCCCGCACTTGGCGGCGGCCGGGTCCTTGCCCTCCGGGGCCCGGTTCACCGCTCCGCAGGCCGGACAGACGAATTGCGCCATTCGACGGCTCCCATGGGCGGCCAGTCCCTCGATCGGCGACCAAGCCCTTCAAGGAGATAAGGACGGCGTGCGCCTCTTTCAGCCCCCAGCGATCGCCCGTCCCATGAGCCTGCCACGCAGGAACAATCCCCTGAGGGTCGCCGTTAACGGCGCGACGGGAGCGCGGGCCGCGCGGACGGCGCAAGTGGCGTCCGAGGCAACGCCCCGGGAGGACCCCCAATGCCAAAATCTGAAGACGAACCCAAGAACGGCGGCCAAGGCGGCCGCAGAGGCGCGGCAGCCGGCAATGGCGGAGCGCAGGGCCAAGGCTCAAGCGCCGAGGGCGCCGCCGCCGGCAAGGCCGCCGGTCAGACCGACGCCATCGCCATGCTGAAGGAAGACCACCGCAAGGTGGAGGGCTTGTTCGAACGAGCCCAGCAGGCGCAGGACGACGAGAAGGATGAGCTGATCCAGCAGATCTGCCAGGAGCTGATCATCCACACCGAGCTCGAGGAGCGGATCTTCTATCCGGCCAGCCGGCAGCCATCCACCGAGGACCAGCTGGACGAGGCGCAGGTGGAGCACGATGGCGCGAAGCTGCTGGTCCTGGAACTGATGGACGGCGACGACGCCGACGAATACCGCGACGCCAAGCTCAAGGTGCTTTCCGAGCAGGTGAAGATGCACATCCGGGAGGAGGAGGCGGCCGACGGCGTCTTCGCCAAGGCACAGAAGGCCGGCGCGAACACCACCGAGCTGGCCGAGCGGCTCACCCAGATGAAGGAAGGACTGCAGCGCAAGGCCAAGGCGGAAGATCTGCCCGAGCCGCGGCCGGTCTCCTTCCAGTTCCTGCAGCTCGCTGGCGGGCGGCAGACCGGGTCGCGGGGCGCGCGCGGGCGCTACGAGTCGGGCCGGCCGGCGGACGAGGAGGGTCGGCGTCAGGGGGGGCGGTCGTTCCAGAGCCGCGGGCGCGACGACTACGGCCGCTTCGCTGAACGGGGGCCCCGCTATCGCGACGACGACGATGAACGCGGTTACGCCTGGCGCGGCCGCGAGCGCGGCCACGGCGGCTGGTTCGGCGATCCGGAGGGCCATGCCGAGGCCTCCCGCCGCGGCTGGGACGAGCGCGAGGGCCGCTCGCGGTCCTATCGCGGCGACGAGGACGAGCGCCGCTACGCCGCGCGCGGCCAGGGCGGCTGGTACGGCGACCCGGAAGGCCATTCCGAAGCCTCCCGCCGGGGTTGGGAGGAACGCGAACGCGGCGGGCGGCCCCGGTACGGGGAGGAGGGCGGCTACGCCTCGCGGGGCCGTGGCTACCGCGACGACGAGGATGACGACCACCGGGGCGGGGGGCGGGGCGGCTGGTCCGGCGATCCGGAGGGACACGCCGAAGCGGCGCGGCGGGGTTGGCAGAACCGCCGATAGCCAGAACGCTACATGCGGCCGGTCACCGCCACCAGGGCCCCGGTGACCGCGCGCGCGGCGTCGGACGCCAGGAAGGCGATCACCTCGGCGAGGTCTTGCGGGGCGACCCATTTGGAGAAGTCGTCGTCCGGCAGATCGCGGCGGTTGGCGGGGGTGTCGATGATCGAGGGGAGGACCGCGTTCACAGCGACCTTGCCCTTCAGCTCCTCGGCCAGCGCCTCGGTGAGGCGGTGCACGCCGCTCTTGGCGGCCGCGTAGGCGCCCATGCCGGCCGCCGCCTTCACCGCTCCGCCGGCCCCGATGTTGACGACCCGGCCGCCCACGGCCTCCAGATGCGGAACGGCGGCCCGGCACATGTTCGCGCAGGTCTTGACGTTCATGGCGTAGAGGCGGTCCCAGGTGGCCGGATCACCGCCCGCCAGCGTCTCCCAGGCGAAGCCGCCGGCGATGTTGACGAGGCCGTCGAGCCGCCCGAGCCGCTGGAACGAAGCCTCCACCGCCTTGCTCGCGGAGACCGGGTCCGCCAGGTCGTAGCCGCCGAGCAGGACGACCCGGTCCCCGAGGGCGGCCGAGAGTCCCGCCGGCGGCGTCTTGGCCACGTCCACCGCCGCCACCTTCGCTCCCCGTTCGGCGAGCACGCGGCCGACCACCTGACCCAGAGCGCCAAAGGCGCCGGTCACGATCACGCATTTGTCCTTCATCCGAACCCTCGCAAAGCGCCTGGATCGCCGCCCGACCAGACCCCTCCCGCCGTCTTCAGCTCTCGCGGCCGCCTTGGCAAGCGGATGGGACGGTCCGGACAAAGGTCTCCGCGGTCAGCTTGCCCGCGCGGGCAGACCCGAGATGTCCTCCGGGATCGAAAGGCCGGACACCTCCAGGAAGGCCGGCCGCGGGAAGTGGGCCACCTCCCCCTCCCGCGGGCGCCAAAGCATGAGCCCGGTCGGGCGGCGCAGGACGAAGCGCCACCCCGTCTCGAGCCGCGCCAGCTCGTCCTGATAGACGCCTAGTGAGTATTCGTAGGGCTCGCCCGTGGGCTTCTTGAGCTCGCTGAACCACCAGCGTGCGGCGGCGCGATCGCCCTCGACCTTGACCAGGCCCGAATGGTTCATCTGGAAAACGATCTCCCGCTGTTCCTCGACCAGCCGCCGAAACGCCTTCTGGAGCCTGGCCATGCCCTGGATGCGCCGGCCGCCGATCTCGATGGCGCCGTCCGGGGCGTAGACCGCCGCCATCGCCAGCCCGTCGCCCCTGTTCACGGCGTCGACATACTCGGCCGCCAGGTCGCGGATCGCCTGTTCGTCTTCGGCCTTGCCCATCGTCATCTTCCTTCGCTCGCTCCGGGACGGGTGCTAGTGTCCGGGCTGGTCGAGCCCTGGTCCGGCAGGCGCAGCCTAACGACGCCGCCCGCCGCGCGAAGCCACAATTGCGCGGGCCCAAGAGGCGGGAGCGAGACGGGATGAGCACGGCGGCCGAGATCAAGGAGGCGCGCGCCTCCGGCAAGATCACCGACGAGGAGATCGAGCGCGCCCGGGCCCAGATCGGCGTTCCCCAGCCCGCCAAGCTCGACATGCACGATCCGAAGCCCTCGCAGATGGGAATTTCCCATTTCGCCTTCAGCTTCGGGGACGACAATCCGCTGTGGCATGACCCCGCCTACGCCGCGACCACCCGCTGGCGCGGCCAGATCGCCCCGCCGACCTACATCGCGATCACCGGCGTCAACGAGACACCCGCCTTCGACGCCGAGCAGAAGAAGCTGTTCCGTCAGCTGTTCCGCGGCGTTGGCGAATACGTCTCCGGCTCGACCTACGAGTGGTACAAGCCGATCCGCCCGGGCGACGACATCTTCTACGAGACCACCCGCTCCGGCGTCCGCGTGGAGGAGAACAGCAAGTTCGCCGGCGGGCGTTCGGTGCACCTCACCGGCCGTCAGCTCAACGTGGACCGCAACGGCGCGCCGGTCGCCATGTCCGAGACCCTGCTGATCACCGCCGAGCGCTCTGGCTCGAAGAGTTCCAATAAGCACGCCGGGGTCGAGCCCTGGATCTACGCCGACGAGGACATCGCCAAGATCGACGCCATCTACGCGGCCGAGGAGACCCGCGGCGCCGAACCCCGCTACTGGGAGGACGTCGAGGTGGGAGACCTGATGCAGCCCCTCGCCAAGGGACCGCTCACCGTCACCGACATCATCGCCGAGCACCTGGGGCGCGGCATGGGCCACTACGGGCACGGGCCGATGCGCTACTGGTGGAAGCATCGCCAGCGCCTGGGCGGCTTCTACACCAAGAACAGGCAGGGCGTTCCGGACGTGGTCCAGCGCCTGCACTGGGAGCAGGATTGGGCCAACCAGGTGGGCCTGCCACTGCCCTACGACTACGGTGACATGCGGATGAACTGGCTCGCCCACCTCGTCACCGCCTGGATGGGCGACGACGCCTGGCTCTGGAAGATGTTTTGCCAGATCCGCGAGTTCAACTTCATCGGCGACTGGCACCTGATGGAGGGCCGGGTGGCCGGCAAACGCCGGGACGGGCCTCATCACGTCGTCGACCTGGAGATCAAGGGCGTGAGCCAGCGGGGCTGGGTGACTTGCCCCGGCGCCGCCACGGTCATCCTGCCCTCGAAGACGGGGGGGCCGGTGACCCTGCCCGAGCCGCCGCAGGAGCTCGTCCGGCGCGGGGCGGCCATGATGACCGAGGCCGCGGCCCGCAAGCGCGCCGGCGCGGAGCGCTGAGGCCGGCGTGTCCGGGACAACGCCAGCCTCCGCCGTCCAGGCCGGCTTCGCCCCCACCCTGCTGGCCGGAAAGGTGGCGCTGGTCACCGGCTCGACTTCGGGCATCGGCGCGCGCACCGCCGAACAGCTCGCCCGCGCGGGCGCCACGGTGATCATGAACGGGCGCTCCGAGGCGCTCGGCCGCAAGACCAAGGCCGAGCTCGAGGGCCTCGTCCCCGGCGGGAGATTCGACTTCGTGTCCGGAGACTACAATCGCCCCGAGGACGTGGAGCGCCTCTTCGCCCATGTCCGGCAGGCGCACGGCGGGGTCGACATCTTCATCCACACCTGCATGCCCGAGGGCGGCAAGGTCGGCCCGTTCATGGAGACCACCCG
This sequence comes from Caulobacteraceae bacterium, assembly GCA_019247715.1. Lineage (GTDB taxonomy): Bacteria > Pseudomonadota > Alphaproteobacteria > Caulobacterales > Caulobacteraceae > Acaudatibacter. The sequence goes on along the minus strand of JAFBAO010000015.1, from coordinate 37,387 downwards.
TGCGCACTGGCACGCCATGGTCCAGGGGCTTTTCCTCAGCCTGCTGGAATGCTGCCACCAGGCGGTGCCGCAGATGCTGGCCAAGAGCGGCGGGGCGATCGTCTCCTACGCCTCGGACGCCGCCAAGGTCGCCACGCCTGGCGAGACCATCAGCGGCGGGGCCCTGGCGGCCAACGCCATGTTCGTCCGCACCCTCGCCCTGGAGCTCGGCCGCCACAACATCCGGGTGAACGCGGTGACCCCGTCGATCACCCGTGGCACCCGCACCTACGAGCGGGTGATGGCCGGGGGCTTCACCAAACGGCTTTTCGAGAAGGCCGAGAGCCGCGCCCGGCTCGGGGTGGCCTCGGCCGAGAACGTCGCCCCGATGGCGGTCTTCCTGGCCTCGCCGCTCGCCTCGCACATCACCGGCCAGGTGGTCAGCGTCAACGGCGGCATATCGGCTGCGTAGGATCGGCGCTCGACGCCGGAGGGGCAAAAGCAGTTTCCAGTCCCGCCCGCGGCGCGTAAGCCCTTTCCCAAGACCGCACAGGGAGACGAAACGATGCCGACCGAGGCCGTACTTCTGGAACGCCGCGGCGATGTGGCGTTGATCACGCTGAACCGCCCCAAGGCCCGCAACGCCATCAACGTCGAGCTGGCTACCGGCTTCCGCGAAGCCATGGCCGCCTCCCAGGACGCGGGCTGCATCGTCATCACCGGAACCGATCCGGCCTTCTGCGCCGGGCTCGACCTGCGCGACCTCGGAGCCGACAAGCTTTCCGAGCTGCCCTCCTACGTGGACGCCCAGACGCAATCGCGCGTCCCGACGATCGCGGCGGTGAACGGGCCGGCGGTGACCGGCGGCTTCGAGATCGCGCTCGGCTGCGATTTCATGGTGGCGTCCGAGCGGGCCGTCTTCGCAGACACCCACGTGCGGGTGGGCGTCTATCCCGGGCCGGTGCTGGTGGACCTGCCGAGGCGGGTGGGCATGGCCTGGGCGCGGGAGATGTCGATGACCGGCAACTTCGTCGATGCGGCCACCGCCCTTCGGATCGGCCTCGTCAACCACGTCAAGCCGCACGAGGAGCTGCTGCCCTTCGCCCTTGGCCTGGCCCAGGCTATCTGCGACGCCGACCGGCGGATGATCTCCACCATGCGGGCCGACTGGGACGCCAGCATGGGCCCGGCGGTCGCTGATGCGCGCCGCATCCACGCCGACCATCGGGAAAAGGGCGATTACGGCCGCAGCCGCGGGGCCGACATCGCCGGCCGGCGCGAGAGCGTGCTGGCGCGCTCCCGCGTCCAGCGCGGGGTGTCCTAGACCCTCGGCTAGGATTTCTACTCGGAAGTCAGGGCATCGACGCCTGGCATGATTGACAATCACGCGCCCCGCGGGGGAAACCGCGGCGGCGTAACGGAGGGACTTCGATGAACATCTCGCTCGCGGGCCGCGTGGCCCTGGTCACCGGCGCCAGCCGGGGCATCGGCCGCGCCATCGCGCTCGCCCTGGCCGAATCCGGGGCCGACGTAGCCGTCAACTATCGTCGCGACGCCGAGGCGGCCAAGGAGGTCGTGGACGAGATCCGGCGGATGGGCCGCAAGGCCGAGATGTACGCCTGCTCGGTGGAGAACTGGGACGAGGACGTCCAGATGATCGACCAGGTGGTGAAGGACTTCGGCTCGCTCGGGATCCTCATCAACAACGCCGGCATCGCCAGCCGCGGGCTCCCGGTCGCCGACACCGACCCGGCCGAGATGGAGCGGGTGATGCGCGTCCACGCCTTCGCGCCCCACTACCTCTCGAAGCTGGCGATCCCGCACATGCGCAAGGAGAAGCGCGGCGACATCATCATGATCTCCAGCGTCGCCACCTTGAACATGGCCGGCCGCGGTGGTCCCTACAACATGGGCAAGGCCGCCGCCGAGGCGCTGGCGATGACCCTTTCGAAGGAAGAGCGGCAACACGGGATCCGGGTGAATGTCGTCGCCCCCACCCTCACCGACACCGAGATGGGCCGCCGGCTCGCCAAGGCCACCCGCAACGCGCCCGACATCCACCAGCTCGACGCCACCTCGCCCTACGGCCGGGTCAGCGTCCCCGAGGACGTGTCGCAGGTGGTGGTCTGGATCGTCTCGGACGCCAACCCGTACGTGAACGGCCAGAAGATCAGCGTCCACGGAGGCGGTTGACAGAGCCATGATCGATCCCCTCTTCGACCTCACCGGCAAGATCGCCCTCGTCACCGGCGGCAGCCGTGGACTCGGCCTGGAGATGGTGCGGGCCTTCGCCGCCCACGGCGCCGACGTGATCGTCGCCAGCCGCAAGCTCGATGCGTGCGAGGCCGCGGCCGAGGAGGTGCGGGCGATGGGGCGCCGGGCGCTGGCCGTCTCGGCTCACGTCGGAAGATGGCCCGACATCGATCGGCTGATCGAGACGGCCTATGCAGCGTTCGGGCGGATCGACATCCTGGTCAACAACGCCGGCATGTCGCCGCGCGAGCCCTCCCACCAGGTGACCGAGGCCCTCTTCGACAGCGTGATGAACCTCAACTTCAAGGGCCCCTTCCGGCTCGCCTCGCAGATCGCCAAACGGATGTACGACGGCGACGGCGGCGCGATCATCAACGTCTCCTCCACCGGCTCGCTGATCCCCCTTCCCGCCGTGGTTCCCTATAGCGGGGCCAAGGCGGCCCTGAACGCCATGACGCTTTCCTTCGCGCACGAGTATGGGCCGAAGGTGCGGGTCAACACCCTGTGCGCGGGCCCATTCCTCACCGACATCTCCAAGGCCTGGGCGCCGGAAGCGCGCGAGAGATCCAACAACGCCCTCGGCCGGCCCGGAAAGCCGCAGGAGGTGGCGACCACCGCGCTCTACCTCGCCAGCCCGGCCTCCTCCTTCACCACCGGCGCCCTGATCACCGTCGACGGCGGCTCCACCGCCGCTTCCTCGCTCGGGACCGCCGACTGAACACGGCGTCGCGCCGCCTCTTCGCCCCTGGCGCTAGGCGGCGCTTTCCGCAGGCAGACGGTCGCGCAGCTCCCGCTTCAGGAACTTGCCGTTGGCGTTGCGCGGGATCGGCTCGCCCAGGAACCAGACATGGCGCGGGATCTTGTGGCGCGAGATGTGCGCCGCGCAGTGCTCGCGCAGCGCCTCGGCGGAGAGATGCTCGCCCGGCCGCAGCACCACCGCCGCGGCCACCTCCTCGCCGAGCCGCGCGTCCGGGACCCCGAACACGCAGCACTCGGCGATCGCCGGGTGCTGGTGCAGGCAGGCCTCGACCTCGGCGCAGTAGACGTTCTCCCCGCCCCTCAGAACCATGTCCTTCTTGCGGTCCACGATGTAGACGAAGCCGTCTTCGTCGATCTTCGCCACGTCGCCGGTGTGCAGCCAGCCGTCGGTGATCGCCTCGGCGGTGGCTTCAGGGCGGTTGATGTAGCCTTTGATCACCGGCGCGCCCCTGACCCAAAGCTCCCCGACCTGGCCGGGCCCGACAGCGCCGCCGGCGTCGTCGACGCATTTGACCTCGAGGGTCGGCACGGTGGGGCCCACGCTGAGCGGCTTGCCGGAAAAGAACGGACCTGAGACCGAGGTGATGATGCCCGTGGTCTCGGTCATGCCATAGCCGGTCTGGGGCCCGGCGTTCTTCACCTGGTCGCGGATCTTTTCCACCAGGTCCGGCTGCAGCGGCGCCCCGCCGCCGCCCAGCATGACAAGGCTCGAGGTGTCGCGGCGGGCGAAGTCGGGATGGCTGATCAGCTCGCGCGCCATCACCGGCACCCCGCTGATCGAGGTGGCCCGCTCGCGCTCGATGAGCTTCAGGGCCTCGCCGGCGTCCCACCGGTACATGCAAAGGACCTTCCCGCCGGCGGCGGTGGCCGGATAGGCGCCGCAATTGTTGGCCGTGACGTGGAAGAGCGGGGTGGCGAGCAATACCGTCGGAATGGGCGGGGCCGCCGGATCGACGCCGGCCTCGCGCGCGAGGGCCAGCGCCTGGGTCTGGCCCGAGAACATCACGTTGAAGAGGTTGGTGACGCAGCCGCGGTGGGTGAGCTGCGCCCCCTTCGGCCGCCCCGTGGTGCCGGAGGTGTAGAAGATGCAGGCGTCGTCGTCCGGATCGATGTCCGCGGCGGCCGAGGCGGCTGGCCCGTCGATCACCTCGGCCCAACCCACGACGCCGGCCGGCCTGGCCCCGGTTCTGGTGGCCACCAGCTGTGAGCGGGCCGCCGTTGCGGGGCGCTCGAGGATCCGACCGAGTCGCTCCTCGTCGCAGAACACCACCTTCGGCGCGGAATCCTGCAAGGCGTATTCGACCTCCTCGGCCACCCACCAGGCGTTGAGGCCGACCGCCACGATGCCGGCCGCCAGGCAGGCCCAGTAGATGAGCAGCCATTCCGGATAGTTGCGCATGGCGATCCCGACCCGGTCGCCGGCCACGACCCCCTGGCGCGAGAGCCAGCCGGCGATGGCGTTCGCCCGGGCGTGGGCCTCGCCGTACGTCAGCCGCTCGTCCTCGTAGACCAGGTAGTCCCGCTCGGCGAACTGACGGGTCGAAAGCCACACGTCGCGGACGTTGCGCGGCGCGTTTTTGAAGCTGCGGATGCGCACCCCGCGCACCTCGATCTCCGCCACTTCGAAAAGCGTCCCGGGGCCGCTGAGCTCGGCCCGCGCCCGCGCCAGCTCGCGGTAAAGCATACGGCCTCCCTTTCGTCGTCCTTGGCCGCTAGTGCCTGGGGGAGAGCTTGTCAAACGCCGGCGGGCTCGGCGAGGTCTAGCTCGTCGCCAGGATCATGTTCCGGACCAGCGGGTAGATCTGGTTCGACCATTTGCGGCCGCTGAAAACGCCGTAGTGCCCTACCCCGGGTTGCAGATGGTGGCGCTTGCGATTGGCGAAGATCCCCCGGCAGAGGGCGTGGGCCGCGACCGTCTGGCCGACCGAGCAGATGTCGTCGCGCTCACCTTCCACGGTGAAGAGAGCGGTCCGGCGGATGGCGCCCGGATCGACCTTGCGGTTGCGCCACACGAGCTCGCCCTTGGGCAGCAGGTGCTTCTGGAAGACCCGCTCCACCGTCTCCAGATAGAACTCGGCGGTCAGGTCGAGGACCGCGAAATATTCGTCGTAGAAGGCCTTGGCGGCGTCGGCCTCCGCATGGCGGCTGGCGGCGAGATGGCTGTAGAGGTCGATGTGCGCGTTCACGTGCCGCTCGAGGTTCATCAGCACGAAGGCGCTGAGCTGGACGAACCCCGGGTACACCTGCCGCCCCGCCCCCGCGTAGCGCGCGGGCACGTTCGAGATCACCATCTTCTGGAACCACTCGATCGGCCGGCTGGTGGCCAGCTCGTTGACCCTGGTGGGGTTGACCCGCGTATCCACCGGTCCCGCCATCAGGGTCATGCTCACCGGCGTCGCCGGATGGTCGTCCTCGGCCATCAGCGCCACCGCCGCCAGGGCGTGGGCGCAGGGTTGGCAGACGGCCATGAGATGCGCGCCAGGCCCCATCGCCGTCAGGAAGGCGATGACATGCTCCACGTACTCGTCGAAGCCGAAGAGGCCGGCTGCGAGCGGGGCGTCGCGGGCGTTGCGCCAGTCGGTGATGTATACGTCGTTCTCCGGCAGCAGGGCGGCGACGGTGCCGCGCAGCAGCGTCGCGAAGTGCCCCGAGAGCGGCGCCACCAGCAGGATGCGCGGCTGGTCGAGGGCGACGTCCTTCTTGAACCTCACCAGGTCACCGAAGGGGGTGCTCAGCACCACCTCTTCGCGGACCGGGACCTCGCCCCCGTCCACGGTCACGGTCCGGAAGCCGTAGTCGGGACGCTCGTGGGTCAGGGTCATCCGGCCCATCATCTCGAGGCCGGCCGCGGCCTGCGCCACCGGCGGCAGGCCGCGGAGCCACGGCGGGGCGAATCCGAGCGCCGCGCGGCCCAGCTCGGCCGCCAGTCGCGCCGGCGTCGTCAGGTCGGCCTGGGCCTGGAAAGCCCGGTAGAGCATCGCCTTCCCTCCGGCGACAAGGTCGGGGCCCAACATCCGCGCCCATGCGTGGAGGGGGCCCGTTTCTCGCCTCGCAAGAGCTGAGCCATAAGGGGATGCGACTATGCAGGGCGCCTTGCGATTCGCGGCGCCTAAAAAGACGGCGCTATAAGGAGGACGCCGCGGCCGCCCCCGCGGCGTTGGACGGCGAAGGGCCAGGCGCTCTAGCCCTGGGCTCGCCCGTCAAGAAAAGGGATGGACGCCGACGATGGCCCGGGGTTCGCTGACCATCAGCAGCCGCAACTATTCCTCCTGGTCCCTCAGGGGCTGGCTGCTGTGCAAGCTCGCGGGCCTGGACTTCGACACCGTGGCCTTGCCCATCGACGACGCGGCCGCGCGCGCCGAGCTCCTGCTCCTGTCGCCCTCGTTCCTCACGCCGTGCCTGACCTACGAGGACGTCAAGGTCTGGGACACCCTGGCGATCGCCGAGTTCCTGAACGAGATCCTGCCGCAGGCGGGCCTGCTGCCGGCCGACCGGGCCGAGCGCTCGCTGTGCCGCTCGATCTGCGGCGAGATGCATTCGGGCTTCGCCAATCTGAGGGCCGCCCTGCCGATGAACCTCAAGGCCCGCCATCCGGGCTTCAAGGTGTGGGCCGGGGCCCAATCGGACGTCGACCGGATCACCCTCATCTGGCGCGAACGGCTCGCCGCTTCGGCAGGACCGTTCCTGTTCGGAGAGCTCACCATGGCCGATGCGATGTACGCGCCGGTGTGCACGCGCTTCGCCACCTACGACGTCGCGCTGGATGCGGCCTGCGCGGGATACCGCGACCGGATCCTGGCGCTGCCCTGGATGCGGGAGTGGACGAAGGCCGCCCTTTTGGAGCCCGACGAGGTCGAGGAGCTCGACGTCGAGTTCTGACTGGCCGTCTCGGCGCCACATTTCTCCCTCAAGCGCATTCGCATGAACAGATTCGCCTCCCTGGCGGTCGTCGCCTTGGGCCTCGCCGCCGCGGCGCCGGCCGGGGCGCAGCCGACCAGCGTGCGCTTGGCCTGCCGGTCCGACGTCCAGCAATACTGTCCCAGCGTCGCGCCATGGGCGATCAAGCGCTGCATGCAGGCCCACTCCGCGCACGTCTCGAGCCAGTGCAAGGCGGCGTGGAAAGCCGCTCACCCGCAGGAGAGCGCCCAGACAGGGGCGCAGCTCGCCGGGCCCCCAAGCGGCCAGCCCCAATGAGGCCGTCGTTTTGGCGGATTTCGCGTGCTGAGGGAGAGGCGACGACGAGGGTTAACAACTCGTTAATTTCGCTGGACAAAGCCAGACTGAGCGGGCTTTCATCGGAGCCATGTCAGCGATTGGCGTCAGTCTTCCACCGCGTCTCAAGCGTCTCGCGCCGTTCTTCCTGGCCGGCCCCATCTCAGGGCCGCTGCTCGCGGGCGTGGTGATCAACTTCCGGGAGGGGCGGCCGGTGCTTGGCGGCCTCTACGCCATCGCCCTGGCCGAGATCACCGTCTTCCTGCCGCTGATCACCGCCAAGCTCGGACTGGCCCTGGTCTAACCCTATCCAAACAGCTCCGGCCGTCGGGCGTGCAGCGCCAGGACGAGGGTAAGCGTCTTCATGTCCTGCAGGGCGCCGCCGGCGGCGAGGCGCCAGAGCTCGGCGAGCGCCATCTCCTCGGCGACGATCCCCTCGTGCTCGTGGGCGAGGCCACCGCCCGGTCCGTGGCGGTCCTGCGCCCCATAGGCGGCCAGGAAGAGATGGGAGCGCTCGGCGATCACGCCGGGCGAGGGCCAGGTCTCGGCCACCTTCTCCACGCTGGAGAGGGCGACCCCGACCTCTTCCATGGCCTCGCGGATGACCGCCGCCTCGGCGGTCTCGCCGGCCTCGATCATCCCGGCCGGGGCCTCGATCAGGGGCGTCTCGATCCCATCCAGCATCAACGGCGCGCGCGGCAGGCGAACGATGAGCCCCACCTTCCGGTCCGGATCATAGGGCAGCACGCAGGCCGACTGGCCGAAGCTCACCACCTCGCGCTGATGCAAGGCGCCGTCGGCGTCCGCGAGCGTCACCACCTGGACGGCGACGTAGCCCTGGTAGGCGGTGCGCGCGCCGGTGATCCGCGTCATCGCGCAGCTCCGATCAGGCTCAGCCACTCGTCTTCGGTCAGCACCTGGACGCCCAGCTCTGCGGCGGTCTTCAGCTTCGAGCCGGCGCCGGGGCCGGCGACCACTATGTCGGTCTTGCGCGAGACCGACGAGGCCACCTTCGCGCCCAGAGCCTCGGCCTGGGCCTTGGCCTCATCGCGGGTCAGCCGCTCCAGCGCCCCGGTGAAGACGACGGTCTTGCCGGCGACGGCGCTGTCGGCCCGGGGGCGCTCGGCGTCCTCGATGGCGAGCTGTTCGACCAGGTTGGCGACAATGCGGCGATTGTGGTCCTCGGCGAAATAGGCGCGCGCGGCCTCGATCACCGCCGCGCCGATCTGGTCGAGGGCGTCGAGCTCGGCGATGGCGTCGGCATCGCCGTCCGCCACCTTGTCCATGGCCGAGAGGAACGCGCCGGCCGAGCCGTAGCCGCGCGCGAGGCAAAGGGCGGTGGTCTCGCCGATGTGGCGGATGCCGAGCCCATAGATGAACCGGTCGAGGGCTATGCGCCGGCGCGCCTCGATGGCGCCGCGCAGATTGGCGATCGAGACCTCCCCGTAGCCCTCCCGCTCGCGCAGCTCCGAGAGCTTCGCCGCGTCGCGCCCGAGGCGGAAGATGTCGGCCGGCTCGCGGATCAATCCCTCCTCGAAGAAGGCGGCCAGCTGTTTCTCCCCCAGTCCGGCGATGTCGAACGCCCGGCGCGACACGAAATGCTTCAGATGTTCGAGACGCTGGTAGGGGCAGGCGAATTCGCCGGTGCAGCGCCGGACCACCGTCTCGGCCCCGGAGGCGGTGGTCTCCCGCGCCAGGGGCGTCTTCAGCGGGCAGGGACAGTGGTCCGGGAACCCGTAGAGCTCGGCGCCCGGTGGCCGTTCCTCCGGCGCGACCCCCACGACTTGCGGGATCACGTCGCCGGCCCGCTGGACGATGACGGTGTCGCCGATGCGGATGTCCTTGCGAGCGATCTCGTCGGCGTTGTGCAAGGTGGCGTTCACCACCACCACGCCGCCCACAGTCACCGGCTCCAGGCGCGCCACCGGCGTCACCGCGCCCGTCCGGCCCACCTGCAGGTCGATCGCCTTCAGGACCGTGCGCGCCTGCTCGGCGGGGAATTTGCGGGCGACCGCCCAGCGCGGCGAGCGGGAGACGAACCCCAGCCGCTGCTGCCAGTCCAGGCGATCGACCTTGTAGACGACGCCGTCGATGTCGAAGCCGAGCTTGGGCCGCAGCCGCTCCAGATTGGCGTAGGCGCCCATTAGGCCCTCGATCCCTTCGACCCGCGCGGTCTGTTCGGTCACCCGGAACCCCCAGGCTTTCAGCGCCTCCAGCGCCTCCCACTGGGTCTTGGCGAAGGGGCCGCTCAGAAGGCCCCAGGCGTAGGCGAAGAAGCGCAGCGGGCGCTGGGCGGTGATCTTGGGATCGATCTGGCGCAGCGAGCCGGAGGCCGAGTTGCGGGGGTTGACGTAGGTGCGCTGGCCGGCCGCTTCGGCTGCGGCGTTGAGGGCCGCGAAGTCGTCGTGGGTGAAATAGACCTCGCCGCGGATCTCGATCAGGCCGGGAAAATCCCGGCCTCGCAGCCGATGCGGGATCTGGTCGATGGTCTTCAGGTTCTCGGTGACGTCCTCTCCCACCCGGCCGTCGCCGCGCGTCGCCCCCTGCACGAAGACGCCGTTCTCGTAGCGCAGCGAGGCCGAGAGCCCGTCGATCTTTGGTTCGGCGGTGTAGGCGACCGTCTCCTCGCCCAGGCGCAGGAACCGGCGAACCCGTGCGTCGAACTCGCGCGCGTCCTCGTCCGAGAAAGCGTTGTCCAGCGACAGCATCGGCACGCCGTGCTCGACCGGGGCGAAGGCCTCGGCCCGGGCCGCGCCCACCCGCAGCGACGGCGAGTTCTCGCGCACCAGATGCGGAAAGCGGGCCTCGATCGCCGCGTTGCGCTGCTTGAGCGCATCGTACTCGGCGTCGGAGACGGTGGGCGCCTCTTCTCGATAGTAGCGGATGTCGTGGGCGGAGATATCGTCGGCGAGCCGGGTGAGTTCCTCCGCCGCCTCCGCCTCGGTAAGCGCCTCCACCGGCCTCGCGTCAGGCATCCATCAGCGCCCGCGCGGCGGCCCGGGCGGCTTCGGTGATCTCGGCGCCGGACAACATGCGGGCGATCTCCTCCTCGCGGGCGGGGCCCGTCAAGACTTCGACCTCGGTGCGCGGGCGCTCGGCCTCGCCCGCCTTGACGACCCGCCACTGGGCGTCCGCGCGGGCGGCGATCTGCGGACTGTGGGTCACCACCAGCACTTGCGCCGAGGCGGCGAGGCGCTTCAGACGTTGGCCGACCGCATCGGCGACCGCGCCGCCCACGCCCTGGTCCACCTCGTCGAAGATCATCAGCGGCTGGCGCCCGTCGCCCAGCAGAGAGACCTTGAGCGCCAGCGCGAACCTCGCCAGCTCTCCACCCGAGGCGATGGCGGCCAGCGGCGCGAAGGGCGCTCCGGCGTTGGTGGCGATCTCGAAGCGCACGCGGTCGGCGCCCGAGGGGCCGGCCCGATCCTCCGGCGCCGGCTCGATGGCGACCCGGAAGCGCGCCCGCTCCAGCTTCAGCGGCGAGAGCTCGGCGCCGACCGCGGCGGCGAGCCGGTCGGCCGCCTCGCGCCTGGTCGCCGAAAGCCGCCCTGCCGCGGCCAGATAGTCCTCGCGCGCGGCGGCGGCCGCGGCGTCGGCGGCGACGAGGCGGTCCTCACCCGCTTCCATTTCGCCCAGCCGCGCGGCGATGGCGACCCGCGCCGCCGGCAGGGCCTCGGCCGGAACGCCCAGCTTGCGGGCCACGGCCCGCAGCGCGAAGAGTCGCTCCTCGGTCTCCTCGAGCCGGCCCGGCTCGAAGTTGAAGGCGTCGGCGGCGGCGTCCACGGCGCCCTGGGCCTCGGCCGCTTCGGCGAGCGTCCGCTCGATCGCCGCGATGGCTTCGCCGACGAGCCCCAGCGGCCGGCCTTCCGCCGCCGCGCCGGCCAGCGCCGCCCGCTCGCGCGCCCGCTCCAGCGCCCGGAGCGCCTGGCCCAGCCGGTGAAGGGTCGATTCGGCGGCCAGCTGCTCGCCGGCCGCGGCGATGTCGGCGAGGGTCTTCTCGGCCGCGCCCAGCAGCGCCCTTTCTTCGGCCAGCGCCGCCTCCTCGCCCTCGCGCGGATCCAGCCGGTCGAGCTCGGCCAGCCGCATGGCGAGCTCCTCCTTCTCGTCGACCGAGCGCGCCGCCTCGGCGCGCAGAACCTCGGCCGACCGCCGCGCCGACCGCCAGGCGGTCCAGGCGCCCGCGCAGGCCGCCAGCTCCGGGCCGCAGGCGGCGAAGTTGTCGAGCAGGGCGCGGTGGGCGCCCTCGTCGAGCAGACCCACTGTCTCGTGCTGGCCGTGCACCTCCAGGAGCAGGTTCCCCAGCTCCCGCAGCACCGCCACGCCCACCGCCTGATCGTTGACGAAGGCGCGCGAGCGGCCGTCGGTTCCAAGGGTCCGGCGCAGCACCAGATCCTCGTCGGGCGCGAAGCCCAAACCCTTTTCCTCGAGCACCGCCCAGACTGGATGTTCGGGCCCGGGAGCGAAGATGGCGGTCGCCGAAGCCTGGGTCGCGCCGCGGCGCACGAGGCCGGCCTCGGCGCGCCGGCCGGCCGCCAGCCCCAGGGCGTCGAGGATGATCGACTTGCCCGCTCCGGTCTCGCCGGTGAGCGCCGTCAGCCCCGGACCGAAGGCGAGGTCGAGGCTCTCAATCAGCACGACGTCCCGGACGGCCAGCCCGATCAGCATGCGCGCGAGCTTGGCCGAGAATCGGCCTTCCCTAAAGGCCCAGAACCCCGTGCCAGAATCCGCCTTTCTTCGGCGGCGGCGGCGGGTTCGAAGGAGGCGTCGCCTGGTCCGGGCCCGGGGGAACGGAGATCCCTTGACCGTTGTCCGGCGCCGGGGCGGCGGCGGCCGTCTCGGGCTGCGGCGCCTGTTCGCCAGGCGGCGGAAGCGTCGTCTCCCGGTGTCGGCCGAACGCCGGGAAGTGCATGCCGCGCCGCCCGCCCGGCTGCGGGGCGACCGAAGGGCGGTAACCTCGGCTGTTGAGCAGATTGTAGGCCGTCGCGTACCAGGGGTCGCCCGGATAGTTGTAGCCCAGGACGGCGCCGTCGCGCTTGGCCTCCTCGACCAGCCCCAGGGTGAGATTGGCTTCCACGAGCCGGTAGAGGGCTTCGGGCGTATGCGAGGTCGTCTGGTATTTGCTGACCACCGTCTGGAACCGGCCGATGGCCCCGATGGGGTCGCCCGAGCGCAGATAGAAGCGGCCGACGGTCATGTCCTTGCCGGCCAGCTGGTCGTTGACCATGTCGAGCTTGAGCCGCGCGTCGGTGGCGTATTCGCTGTAGGGGTAGCGCTTGACGACCTCGCGCAAGGCCTCGCCGGCGGCGGCCGTGGAGGCTTGGTCGCGGCCCACGTCGACAATCTGCTCGAAGTAGCAGATCGCCTTGAGATAGTAGGCGTAGGTCGCCGAGGCGTTGCCGGGATAGAGGGAGATGAACCGCTCGGCGTCGGCGATCGCCTCGGAGTAGTTGTTCGCCTGGTAGTGCGCGTAGGCGGTCATCAGAATGGCGCGCCGCGACCACTCCGAATAGGGATGCTGCCGCTCGACCTCGCGGAAATAGTCGACCGCGTCGCCCCAGCGCCTGTTGTCCAGCCGCATCGCGCCGGCGTTGTAGAGCACGTCCACCGGACGTTCCTCGTAGGCAAGACTGGGCTTCTTCTTGTGGAGCAGCTGGCAACCGCCGAGGGCCACCGAAACGGCCAGGACGAGAGCGACGATCCCACGTCCGGAGAGATGACGATTCAAGCTGCGGACCTCTCGCGATCGCCCCAACGCCAGCGATGGGTCCCGCTTCTACACAGCCGGCGGCGGCGACGGAAGAGCGTCAGACCGCCCTGGCGAGTTCCGGGCTGCGGCTTACGAGGCGCCAGGCCCGCGGGCGCGACAGCAGAGCGCGGACGAGGTCGTTGTTGAGCGCATGTCCGGCGCAACAGGCCTCGTAGCGGCCGATGATCGGCGCACCGGCAAGGCGCAGGTCGCCGAGGGCGTCGAGGGCCTTGTGGCGGACGAAATCGTCGGGCCGGCCGAGAAGCTCCGGATTGAGCACCCGCTCTCCGTCGATCACCACCGTGTTGTCCAGGCCCGCTCCCAGTCCCAGCCCGGCGGCGCGCAAGCGGTCCACCTCGTCGAGGAAACCGAAGGTGCGGGCGTCCGCGAGCTCGGACCGGAACGTCGCTTCGTCGAGCGCCAGCTCGAGGCTTTGGCGGCCGATGACGGACGTCTGGAAGTCGATCTCCACCGCCATCTCGAACCGGCTGGCAGGCAGCAAGGCGGCGCGCTTGTCTGCCCTCCCCACCTCGAGCGGCTCCAGGATCTCGATCTGCCTTCCGCGCGCGCCCTGACGACGCAGGCCCACCTCGTCCACCGCGGCCAGCACCGCCGCCGCCGAGCCGTCCATGATCGGCGCCTCGGGGCCGTCGAGCTCGACGCGGACGTTGTCGATCCCCAGTCCCGCGAACACCGCCATCAGGTGCTCGATCGTGGAGACGGTGGCGCCCCGGCCGTTGCCGACCACCGTCCCGAGCCGCGTCTCGCAGACCGCATCGCCGGTCGCCGGGATGAGCCCATCCTCGCCAAGATCGATCCGGGAAAAGACGACGCCGGTGTCGGCGGGGGCCGGCTTCAGGGTGACGTTGGCGGCGCGGCCCGAATGGATTCCGATTCCCGCGAACTGAACCGGGTCGGCAAGGGTGTGCTGGAAGAACGACAACAAGTCCGACCGCCTCCATGAGATAAGGCGGCCGTTCGCCGCTCTTTGCCCCCGACTGCGCTGTAAAAGTCCGGGCGACCCGGAGCAAGACAACTCCTGTTTCGGACTGTTTCTCACATAAGGCGCTGGAATCTCAGAACGAATTAGCCCCGCGCAGACGTGGCGCGATGCGTCCAAACCGGCCTTTGCCGAACGGGGCGCGACGCCCTGCGCCCCACCCGCCAGTCGGGGCGCGGGGCGGTTTCGCCGCGGCTGGCGGCCTAGTTGGCGAGCCGCCGCAGGAAGGAGGGGATATCCAGGTCGTCGCCCTCGGCGGCCGGCTCCTCCGGCGCCAGCATCGGCGCAGGCTGGGCCGAGCTGGTGGCGCGCAGGGCCGGCGTGGGGGCGGGCGCCTCGGAGCGCGGGCGTCCGAACAGGCTGAGCCAGCCGCCGCTCCTTTGGCGCCGATCCTCGACGTAGCGGGAGGTGTCCGGGAAGAGCGGCTCCATATCCTCTTCCTCGGCCACCGAAGGATCGACGATCTTGGGGATGGTCCGCACTTCCGGCGCCTGGATCGGCTCGACGCGGGGAGCGACGCTTTCGACGCGGATGTCTTCCGGCGTCAAGGTGGCGGCCTCCGCCGCGATCATCGCCTGGGCGGCCCGGACCGGCTCGAAAATGCGGGTCTGCGGCGCGTGGATGACCGGCGACGGCTCCGGATCGGCCAGGGCGAGCGCCGGCTCCCGCTCGAGCTCGGCGGCGGCCGGGGCCGGCTCGGCCGGCTCCGGCTCGGCCTTCAGCTCCGCCGTCAGGTCGGGACCGCGATAGGTCGAACGGCGGGGCGCCGGCTCGATGGCGGCGATCGAGGCGCCGTCCATGCCGGTGGCGACGACCGAGACCCTGAGGGTGTTCTTCAACGCTGGATCGAAGGCCGCGCCGAAGATGATATTGGCGTCCGTGTCGACCTGGGCCGAGATGGCGTTCGCCGCCTCGTCGACCTCGAGCAGGGTCATGTCGAGGCCGCCGGTGATGTTCACCAGCACCGCCTTGGCGCCCTTCAGCGACACTTCGTCGAGCAGCGGATTCTGGATGGCGTTCTCGGCGGCCATCAGGGCGCGGTTCTCGCCCTCGGCCTCGCCGGTGCCCATCATGGCCTTGCCCATCTCGGTCATCACCGTGCGCACGTCGGCGAAATCGAGGTTGATGAGGCCCGGCAACACCATCAGGTCGGTGATCGAGCGGACCCCCGAGTGGAGCACCTGGTCGGCCATGCCGAAGGCTTCGGCGAAGGTGGTGCGCTCGTTGGCCACGCGGAACAGATTCTGGTTGGGGATGACGATCAGCGTGTCGACGTAGCGCTGCAGCTCGGAGATTCCGGCGTCGGCAAGCCGCATCCGGTGGCGCCCTTCGAAGTGGAACGGCTTGGTGACCACGCCCACGGTCAGGATGCCGCGCTCGCGCGCGCACTTGGCGATGATCGGGCCGGCCCCGGTCCCGGTGCCGCCGCCCATGCCGGCGGTGATGAACACCATGTGGGCGCCGTCCAGCTGCTCGCCGATCTCCACGGTGGATTCCTCGGCGGCCGACATGCCGACCTCCGGATGGGCGCCGGCGCCCAGCCCCTGGGTCACCTGCACGCCGAGCTGGATGCGCTTGTCGGTCTTGGAGAAGGCCAGCTGCTGGGCGTCGGTGTTGGCGACGACGAACTCGACGCCCTCCAGGCCTGCCTCGATCATGTTGTTGACGGCGTTGCCGCCGGCGCCGCCGACGCCGAAGACCACGATCCTCGGCTTCAGTTCCCTGGTTTCAGGTGCGAATACCTTGAACGTCATCGCCGACCCCACGTTCTGCGCCGCGCAATTGGAGACAGCGCCGGCTTCCTCTGTCCGCCGGCTGCACCTCGCGGACAGACTCAACTGAACAACCGACATGCTTAATTGCGCGTTAACTGCATACTGCGAGTCGGACCTCTGTCCAGAAAACGGGGGGGAATTTTTGTGGCTACGCTTTGATATGTCGCGGCGCCGGCCGAGCGGCCGGGCCGGGCGGTCCCGATCGCCTAAAGATTCTCGCGAAGCCAGGTGGTCGCCCTGACCACCACGTTCCCCTGAGCGGCGCGTCCGCGGCCGGAGGCGGATCGCCCCAGCGCCGCTTCGGGCGGCCCGAACGCGGCCCGGTGGAGCACGCCGCCGGCGGCGCAGAAGGCCGGGCCGGAGGCGGCGTCGGCCAGGTGCGGCATGCGCCGGGGCCGGCCCAGGCGCACCGGCCGGTCGAACACCCGCACGGCCACCTCCCGGACCCCGGCCAGCTGGCTGGCGCCGCCCGTGAGCACGATGCCCGCGCCAGGCTCGATGGCCACTTCGGCGCTCTTGAGCCGCTCGCGCAGCAGCTCCAGCGTCTCCTCGACCCGGGGCGCGATGATCCCCTTCAGCAGGGAGCGCGGCGCCACGACCGGGCCGGCGCCGGGGTCATCGCCGCGCGGCGGCGCCTCGATCATCTCGCGGTCCTCGTTGGCCGAGGCGATCGCCGAGCCGTGCAGCGTCTTGATCCGCTCGGCGCCGGCGATCGAGGTGGAAAGCCCGCGCGCCACGTCGGCGGTGACGTGCGCCCCGCCGACGGCCAGGCTGTCCACGTGGGTGAGGCTGCCGCCCGAGAACATCGCCACGGACGTCGAGCCGCCGCCCATGTCGATGCAGAGCGCGCCGAGCTCCATCTCGTCTTCCTCGAGCGCCGCCAGCGCCGAGGCGAAGGGCGCGGCCACCACCCCTTCCAGCTGAAGATGCGCCCGCTCGATGGAGTGGGCCAGGGTCTGGAATTTCGCCTCGCTCATCGACACGATGAGAAGCTGAAGGTTCAGCGAGCGGCCGAACATCCCTCGCGGATCACGGACTTTCTGCTGGCCGTCGATTGTCCAGGCGATGGGGCGGACATGGATGATCCGGCGACCGGGCGTCTTCAGCCCGGCGGCCGCGGCGGCCACCGCCCGCGACAGGTCCGCCTCGGCGATCGGCCGCGCTCCCAGGGGAATGGTCCCGCTCAGCCGCTGGCTGGCGAGCCCGGCCCCCGACACCGCCACGGTGACGCCGGAGACGCTGACGCCGGCGTGGCCCTCGGCGCGCTCCACCGCCTGGGCCACCGCGTGGGCCGCCTCGTCCACGTCCACCACCGCGCCGGCGCGCACGCCGCGGGACTGCACATAGCCCACGCCCGCCGCGGCGATGGTTCGATCGCCGCTCCGGACGCCTTCCGGCTTCATGATGAAGCAGGCGACCTTGGAGGCGCCGAGGTCCACGGCGGCCGTCACCGCCGGACGGCCAAGCCCCTTCAGGCCTTCGCGGCTCTCCTTCGTCTCGGCGAACGCTCGTTCCTCCGCCGCCATCAGTTTCATCCTGCCCCCTCCGACACCCCAGCCGCGGCAGCCCTCCGCGGACGTACAACCACCATCTCGGGGTCGCGCAGATCGATCCGCGCCAGCCCCAGATCCAGAACTCTCGCCTTCTGATCCAGCTGGTCGAGCCGGATCAGGGCCGCTTCCTCGTCGTCCGCCGGCAACTGGATCAGCGCGCCTTGCTTGAGGCGCAGATCCCAACGGCGATCGTCGACCCGCACCAGCGCCTCGAGCCGCGAGGCAAGGCGCGGACGCGACGACACCGCCGGCAGGATGGCCGCCGCGGCCGTGTTGGCGCCCTCCCCGACCACCAGCGGCAGGTTCGAGAAGCGGGCCGGCTGGGCCTCGGGCGCGACCACGCCCTCGGCGTCGATAACCGCCACGCGCCCGGCGTGCTCCCAGACCGCGATCAGCTGGCGCTGCTCGACGGCCAGGACGATGGTGTCCGGCAGCAGCCGGATCACCCGGGCGCGCCGCACCCAGCCCACCTGCTCCACGCGCTGGCGGACCGCCTCCAGGTCGACGCCCAGGAGGGGCGCGCCGGCGCCCACCGCAGCCGCACGCAGGATGTCGCCCGAAGCCTCCGGAGAAGCGCCTTGCAGATGGACCGTCCTGACCTTGAGGCCGAGGCCGGCGGTGGCCTCGACGACGGCGCCGCGCACCGCCTTGGCGACCGGGTCGCGCCAGGCGGCGGCGACCAGCACGATCGCGGCCGCGGCCAGGCCCAGGCCCGCGTAGATCACGCCCTTTCGCCAAAGTGGGCGCGCGTCCTCGGGCGCCGGCGCTGCGCCCCTGCGGGCGCCGGCGCGGTCGCTAGGACTTGCGGAGCTTTTGCTCCGGGCCGCGACGCCGCCGCGCCTCGCCCCCCGCACCGCCGCGGGCATACGCGTCCTCCGTGATCCACAGCACGAGATCGTCAAACCCAACGCCCAGGTGAGCCGCCTGCTCTGGAACGAGCGAGGTGGGGGTCATTCCGGGCTGCGTGTTGACCTCAAGAAGGACCAGAATGTCGTTAATGTCGTCATAACGCAGGTCGCTGCGGGTAACGCCCCGACAACCCAATGCGGCGTGCGCGCGCTCGGCGAAGAGCTTGGCGCGGGCGGCCACCGGCTCGGCGATCCGGGCCGGGAGCACGTGCGAGGAGCCCTGCTCGCCGTACTTGGCCTCGTAGTCGTAGAACCCGGTCCTGGGCACGATCTCAGTGACCGTCAGCGCCTTGCCGTCCATCACCGCCACCGCCAGCTCCAGCCCCTGGATGTAGGGCTCGATCAGCACCTCGTCCCCGAAGGCCCATTCGGGATTCAGGAGGGCGCTGGGAGGACCGTTGGCGCCTTCGAACACCAGGAACACGCCCACCGAGGAGCCTTCCGCATTGGGCTTGACCACATAGGGCGGGGCCATGACATGGCCGCGGGCCGCCTCGCGCCGATCGTAGAGGCCGCCGCCAGGCACCGGCACGCCGGCCGCCGCCATCACCGCCTTGGCCTTGGTCTTGTCCATGGCCAGCGCCGAGGCGAGCACGCCGCAATGGGTGTAGGGAATCGCGAGGGTCTCGAGCACCCCCTGGATGCAGCCGTCCTCCCCCCAGGCGCCGTGCAGGGCGTTGAAGCAGACGTCGGGCTTCAGAGCGGCGAGAACGGCGGCGATGTCGCGGCCGGCGTCGACGGGACTGACCTTGGCGCCCAGGCGGCCGAGCGCCTCGGCGCAGGCCGCGCCCGAGACCAGGCTCACCTCGCGCTCGGAGGAAAGGCCGCCCATGAGCACCGCGACGTGATGACCGGAAAGAGGCTGAGGCATGGGGACCTTCTCTGTCTGACTCTCGGGCCGATGTTAAGGCCGGCGCGGCGCCGCAAATCCGCGCTCCCCACAGCTCACGGATGCGGCGGCGAGGCGGGCGCGTGGGCGCGGAAGTCGATGTCCGAGTTGGCGACGATGTAGATGAAGGCCGCCCAGGTCGCGACCGCCTGGTCCAGCTTGGCCGGATCGATCTTGTCCAGGGTGTCCTCGGCCGAATGGTGCCAGTCGAAGTAGCGGCTGGCGTCTTGCGAGATCGCCACCGCCGGCACGCCCGCCTTCCTGATCAGGTCCGCCACGTCGTCGCCGCTTCCCTTGCTGGGATCGGCCGAAACATAGACACCGAGCGGCGCGACGGTCGCCGCGTAGGCCGCCATCTGTGGCGTGTCCCGCGATCCGGCGGGGAGCTGCACCCGCCAGGCCGCGTCCGCCCCGATGTCCGCCTCTCCGACCACCACCATGCGCGGCGCCTCGGCCGCGTGCGCCTCGGCGAAGGCGGGACGGGCGAAGTCCATCTCCTCGGCCCCGAAGAGGGCGACGCGGATGGTCCTTCTGGGCGGGTTCTGGGTTCCCGCGACTCTGGCCGCCGCCACCGCGATGGCCATGCCGGCCCCGTCGTCGATGGCGCCGGTTCCCGGATCCCAGGAATCCAGGTGGCCGCCGACCTGGACGATCTCCTGCGGACGCTCGCGGCCGGGGATCTCCCCGGCGACGGTCCAGGCGACCGAGCGCCGGCTCGTGGAGGCTAGTTTCAGGCGCAGGCGCACCGGCTGGCCGCGGGCCGCCAGGCGCTCGAGCAGCTCGGCGTCGATCACCGACAGAGCCGCGGCCGGGATCTTGGGCGCATCCGGCTGGTAGTTCAGGGCGCCTGTATGAGGCGCGCGGCTCTCGCCGGTGGCGAGGGAGCGCACTAGGTAGGCGACCGCCCCGCGACGCGCCGCCTCGCTGGGGCCGGCGCGGCGGGCCGCGTTCATCGCGCCGTAGCCGCTGGCGTCCTGGGCCCGGACCATCGGCTGGAGGACGACGGCGATCTTGCCGGCCAGCGAGCCGGGCGCGGCGGCCAGCAAGTCGGCGTAGGCGCCGAAGACGACCACTTCTCCTTCGACGCCCTGCGGCGGCGTCGGCGCCGAGCCGCCCAGGCCGATGATCGCCAGCCTCTGGGGCCTAGGCGCGGTGATCTCGGCCTCCTCGGGTCCGCGCAGCCAGGCGGTGATCGGAAAGGCCTCGGCGTGCACGTCGGAGAATCCCAGCGCCTTCAGCTTGGCGAGCGCCCAGTCCCGCGCCCGGGCGGCGGCCTCGCTCCCGGCCAGGCGCGGGCCTACCTCCACCGTCAGCTGCTCGACGAACGCAAAGGCGCCGGGATCGGCGAGCGCCCGGTCGCGGACGGCCGAAGCCGCTTCGCGGAGCGGATCGGCGGCCCGGGCGGGCGCCGGCGGCGCGGCCGTGGCCAGGGCGAGGACCACCACCGCTAGCAAGAGCCTCGCACCCATCGCCTATCACCCCTCGTGCGCTCGGATCGCCCCTGCGCCGGAGCGGAGCGGCGAGTCAAGCCGCGAGAAACCCCGACGACGCTCGGTATCATTCGCCCCACCCTCAGGGCTTCAGGACGGCTGGACTTTTGAGCGCCCCGCCCTATGTTTCGGGCCGTCGACCTCTGCGCGATCTGCTCTCTATACCGGCCTACGCGCTCGGTCCTGCAGCCCGTATTTCAGATCTCGATATCCGCCCCTGGATGGTCCAGGGGCACGCTTTTGGAGGCCTGAAATGGCTAAAGGCACCGTTAAGTGGTTCAACGCGACCAAGGGTTACGGCTTCATCCAGCCCCAGGAAGGCGGCGCGGACGTGTTCGTCCACATCTCCGCCGTCGAACGGGCCGGGCTTCGCTCGCTGAGCGAGGGCCAGCAAGTGACCTATGACCTCGAGCGCGACAAGCGCAGCGGCAAGGTGGCCGCCTCGAACCTGGTCGCCGGCTGATCCTATTCGGGACACTAGACCGGAACCAACGGAGGAAACGCCCTGGGCCAGCGCCCGGGGCGTTTTTTTGTTCAGGGCCGGCCGATCCGTTTGATCTCCCATTCGAGCTCGACGCCGAACTTGGCCTTGACGTCGGCGCGCACCGCCTCGCCCAACCCCTCCAGATCGGCGGCGGCGGCCTCGCCGGTGTTGATCAGGAAGTTGGCGTGCAGGGGCGAGAACATCGCCCCGCCCACCAGCCTCCCGCGCCAGCCGGCCGCATCCACCAGCTCCCAGGCGCTGCGGCCGGGCGGGTTTCGGAAGGTCGAGCCGCCGGTCTTCTCGCGGATCGGCTGGCTGGCCTCGCGCCGTTCGGTGATCTCGGCCATGCGCGCCTTGATCGCCGCCGGGTCGTCGGGCGCGCCGCGGAACGTGGCCGAGAGCCAGATCAGGCCGGGCGGCGCTGCGCTGTGGCGATAGCCGTAACCGAGCTTGGTGCTCGCGAAGGTGCGGCGCGCGCCGGTGCGGTCGCAGGCGGTTGCGCTCACCAGCACGTCCTTGGTCTCGCGCCCGTAGCAGCCGGCGTTCATGGTGAGGGCGCCGCCGATGGTTCCCGGCACGCCGGAGTAGAACTCGAGCCCCGCCAGTCCCGCCTCGGCCGCCGCGCGGGCCACCGCCGAGTCCAGCGCGCCGGCCCCCGCGGCGAGGGCGCCGGCTTCGATGCGGATGTCGGCGAAGGCGCGGCCGGCCAGCCGCACCACCACCCCTTCCACCCCCCCGTCGCGGATGATGACGTTGGAGCCGACGCCGAGCGCAGTGACCGGGACCTCCGCCGGCAGGGCGGCGAGGAGGGAGGCGAGGTCGTCGGCGTCCGCCGGCAGGAAGAGCGCGTCCGCCGGGCCGCCGACCCGGAACCAGGTGTAGGGCGCGAGCGGCGCATCGAAGATCAGCTTGCCCCGCACGGGCGGCAGGCTGTCGCGCCAGCTCATGGCGGGGCCCCTCGCCCAGGGCGCAGGAAACGCTCGCCGCTCACGGCGCGGCCAGCGCCTCCAGCTGGGCCGGCAGGGCGTGCGCCCACTGGGTGATGTCGCCGGCGCCGAGGCAGACCGCGAGATCGCCGGGCTGCGCTTCCGCGGCGATCAGCCGGGCGAGGCTGGCGGGTTCCTCGAGCGCCAGGACCCGCCGGTGGCCGTGGCGGCGCAGGCCCTCCACGAGGGCGTCGCGGCTCGCCCCTTCGATGGGCGACTCGCCGGCCGGATAGACGTCGGCGACGATCACCGTGTCGGCGTCGTTGAAGGCGCGGCAGAACTCCTGGAAGAGGTCCCGCAGCCGGGTGTAGCGGTGCGGCTGGACCACGGCGATCACCCGCCCGCGGCTGACCGCCCGGGCCGCCTTCAGCACCGCCGCGATCTCCACCGGGTGGTGGCCGTAGTCGTCCACCACCCGCACCCCGCGTCCGGTTCCGACGATGCTGAACCGCCGCCGCACGCCGCCGAAGCCGGCCAGGCCCTTGCGGATGGCCTTTTCCGGGGCGCCGAGCTCGCGGCCGATGGCGAGGGCGGCCAGGGCATTGCGCACGTTGTGCTCGCCGGCCATGGGCAGGGTGATGTCGCCGAGCACGGTTGTGGCGCCGCCCGCGCCGGTGATCAGCACGTCGAAGGTCGAGCCCTCGGCGCCCATGCCTACGTTCAGCGCCCGCACCTCGGCCTGCGGATTGAGGCCGTAGGTGATCAGCCGGCGGTTCTCCATCCCCGCCGCCATCTCCTGAACGTCTGGATCGTCGATGCAGACCGCCGCGAAGCCGTAGAAGGGGACGCTTTCGACGAAACCACGGAACGCGCGCTTCACCGCCTCGAAGGTCTCGTAGTGGTCGAGGTGCTCCGGATCGATGTTCGTCACCACCGCCACCGTGGGTCGCAGCCTGAGGAAGGTGCCGTCGCTCTCGTCGGCCTCCACGACGATCCAGTCGCCCTCCCCGACCTTGGCGTTGGCGCCGTAGGCGTTGATGATCCCGCCGTTCACGACGGTCGGATCGAAGCCGGCCGCGTCGAGGATGGCGGCCACCATGGAGGTGGTGGTGGTCTTGCCGTGCGTGCCGCCCACCGCCACCGAGTAGTGGAGACGCATGAGCTCTGCCAGCATCTCCGCGCGGCGCACGAGCGGGATGCGCCGCTCGCGCGCCGCCGCCAGCTCCGGATTGTCGGTATTGACCGCGCTTGTATAGACCACCGCCGAGGCGCCCTCGATATGGGCCGCCTCGTGGCCTGTGAAAATCCGGGCGCCGAGCTTTTCCAGCCGCTCGGTGTTGGCGCTGGCGCGCAAGTCCGACCCCTGCACGGCATAGCCGATGCGCAGCATGATCTCGGCGATGGCGCTCATGCCGATGCCGCCGATGCCGACGAAGTGGACGGGGCCGAGGTCGAAGGGAACGCGGCGGTTCATGGTTGCTGCTTAACCGAGAAAAGCCGCTGCGCACACTGGGTCGAGACGTCTCGCGGCGCCGCGCGTTGGCGCCTCGCAAGCGGAACTAGACTGATCGGACAGCCGTTTTTGGGGCGTCAGGTTGTCTGATGCGTGACCAGGGAGATCGTCGTGAACAAGGAAATCATCCAGGGCAAGACCCAGAAGGGCGTCGGCGCGGCCAAGGACGCCATGGGCCGGGCGGTCAAGAGCGATCGGATGCAGGCGGAGGGCAAGGTCGACAAGGCCGCCGGCGCGGTCAAGGAAGCGGCCGGCAAGGCGAAGGACGCCGTGCACAAGGCGACCCGCTGAAGCGGCGCGGGCGCGGCCAGCCCCCGGTCAGACCAAGATGTCGCCGCCGGGCTGCCGCGTCCGTGGCTCGCCGGAGGGGTGGCCGAGGCGCTGGTAGATCCGTGCGCCCGGGGTGAGCAGGAGCGGCAGGACGAGCGCCCAGGAGATCGAGGTCAGGGCGAGGACGACGAGCCGGGCCGGCGAGAAATAGGCAGCCGGCGAGCTCATGTCGGCGCGCATCAGGGCCTCCACCGCTTCCACGCTGCCGCCCACCACCGCCGCGGCGGCAGTGGTGAGGGCGAGCACCAGCGACCACACCAGGGCGGCCAGCGCCATGGCCAGCAGATAGGTCCCGAGAATCGGCCAGAAGCGGCCGCGGGTGAGCGCCCACGAACCGGCGAGCGCCACGCGCCGTCCGGCGAAGGTGTCGGCCGACGCCAACGATAGTCGCACGCCCAGGAAGACCGCCGCGCAGACCACCCCGACCACGGTGACGGCGGCCACGAGGGCGGCGGCCGACCCGGTGGCCGCGGAAAGGGCGATGGCGACCACCACGCCGGCGACAAGGTAGGCCGCCGCGGCGAGGGCGATGAAAAGCAGCACCAGCACGAACTGGCGCAGCTCGTCCGCGCCCAGCCGCACGTAGCCGAAGCGGCCCCGGCCGGGATGCAGCACCGCCCGGTTCATGGCCGCGATCAGCACCGAATAGAAGACCAGCGCCGCCAGCCCCGCGGCGTAGAGCGGCGTCAGCTGCGAGGCGAGCCCGTAGATCCTCTGGGGGTCGACGGCCAGGGCGCCGCTCGCCTGCAGCTCGACGAACCGGTTCATCGCCGGCCCGCAGGTCAGGATGAGGAAGCACCCGAGCCCGGCCGACACGGCGAACTGCAGGATCGCCCAGATCGCAGCCGCCAGGGGGTGTTCGCGAACGACCCGAAAGCCTGTGAAGGCCGCCTCCGAGGCGGAAAATTCAACCACGCTGCTAGCCCTCCGATCGCGGCGGATTCGGCAATCTAGTTCGAAACGGCCCGGCCCAGGAATCCGTCATGCGCGGGACCGCTCGCCTCGATCAGGCCGCGGTCTTCTCCACCAGATCCGCCAGGCGGTCCGCCGCGTCGGGGATCGCGGCCTTGCGGGCGGCCGCGGCCATCCGCTCGAGCCGCGCGGGGCTCGCCATGAGCGCGGCCAGGGCGTCGGCCAGCTTGTCCCGGGTGAGGTCGGGCTCGCGCGCCACCTCGGCGCCCCCGGCCTCGGCCAGCAGCCGGGCGTTCTGCCCCTGGTCGTCGTCCAGGGCGATCATCAGAGGCACCAGGATGGCGGGCTTGCCGGCCACCGCGATCTCGCAGACCGTCGAGGCGCCCGCGCGCCCGATCACCAGGTGCGCGGCGCCCAGCCGCCCGGACATGTCGCGGAAGAAGGGCGCGAGCTCGGCCGCCACCAGGGCGTCGGCGTAGGTCCGCCGGGCCGCCTCCAGCGATTCGAAGCGGGTCTGCTGCTGGACCTTCAGCTTCAGGCGCAGGGCCTCGGGCAGGGCGGCCACCGCCTGGGGCACGAGGTCGGAGAGCAGCCGCGCTCCCTGGCTGCCGCCGGTGACCAGCAGCCGGAACTCGGCGCCCGGCGGCTCGTAAGGGCGCGCGTAGAGGGCCTGGATTTCCGGGCGGACCGGGTTGCCCACCACCACCGCGCGCCTCTTCACCGAGGCCGGCGCCTTCATCAGGGTCGGAAAGGCGCAGCCGACGGCGGTGACGAACGGGGCCAGCAGCCGATTGGCGCGGCCCATCACCGCGTTCTGTTCGTGGATGATCGTCCGCCGCCGCTGGCTGATCGCCGCCAGCAGGGCCGGCAGCGAGGGATAGCCGCCGAAGCCCACCACCACCGCCGGAGCGATCTCGTTCAACGCCGCGCGGGCCTGCCTCACCCCCTTCAGGATGGCGACGCCCGCCCGCACCATGCCGATCGGATCGCCTGGCCGGAAGGTGGCCGCGGAGAGCGGGATCTTCCGTTCCGCCGGGAACTCGTCGGAGAGGCCCCGCACGCGCTCGTCGGTGGCCAGCACGATGCGCCAGCCGCGCCGGATCAGCGCCTCGGCCAGGGCCTGGGCCGGGAAGAGGTGGCCGCCGGTGCCTCCCGCCGCGATGACCGCGACAGGGCCGGCGCCCGCGCGCGCCTCAGGCAAAGGCGGCCGCCTTGGCGAGGCTCGTCCGGGCGGCGTAGGCGCCGGGACGGCGGCGGGTCAGCGCCAGCGCCATGCCGAGCGTCAGGCTCAT
The DNA here is from genome assembly GCA_019247715.1 of Caulobacteraceae bacterium. Lineage (GTDB taxonomy): Bacteria > Pseudomonadota > Alphaproteobacteria > Caulobacterales > Caulobacteraceae > Acaudatibacter. Next base: position 11,366 of record JAFBAO010000015.1, on the reverse strand, counting down.
GGCGAGCATCGACGAGCCTCCGTAGGAAATGAACGGCAAGGTCATGCCCTTCGTGGGGATGAGGTCAAGGTTCACCGCCACGTTGATGAAGGCCTGCATTCCCACCAGCACGAACAGCCCCGCCGCGGCCACCTGCTCGAAGGGATCGCTGAGCTTCAGCGCCTTGTAGAGGCCGCGCAGGGTGAGGAGCGTGAAGAGGGCGATGAGGGTCAGGCTGAGCCACAGGCCGTATTCCTCCGCCGAGGCGGAGTAGACGAAGTCGGTGTGCATGTCGGGCACGCTGCGCTTCATGATCCCCTCGCCCGGGCCGCGCCCGAACAGCCCCCCGTGGGCGATGGCCATCCCTGCGTGGCGGACCTGCAGCAGCGCGTCCGATCCCTTGTCGTGCCCCAGGAACCGGTCGACCCGGCTCGCCACGTGCTGGAAGAGGAAGTAGGTGCTCGAAAGCCCCGCCACCGCCAGGGAGCCCAGCACCGCGATCCAGCTCATCGGCACGCCGGCCATCCAGAAGGCGGCTCCGAAGGCGACGGTGATGAGCACGGTCTGGCCCACGTCCGGCTCGGCCAGCAGCAGGGCGACGGCCAGGACATAGAGGCCGAAGGCGATGGAGACGCCGGGCACGCCCTCGCCCTTCTGTCCTTCGGAGAACATCCAGGCCACCAGCACCACCAGGGCGGGCTTCATGAACTCGGAAGGCTGCAGGGTGAAGCCGGCGAAATCCACCCAGCGGGTCGCTCCCTTGGCGGCGTGGCCGAGAAACAGCAGCCCGACCATCAGGACGATAGCGCCGAGATAGGCGAAGAAGGCCACCCGCCGTACGCCGCGCGGCGAGAGCAGGGAGACCGAGAGCAGGACGAAGACGCCGCCCGCCGCGAAGATCGATTGGCGGACCGCGAAGTGGAACGGGAACTCCACGTCGAGGCGGCTCGCCGCCGCGGGACTGGTGCCGAAGCTCAGGAGCACGCCCAGCCCCATCAGCGCCAGGGTGATCCAGAGCAGCCAGTGGTCCACGGTCCACCACCACAGGCCCAGCGGCGAGCGGTCGCTGCGCGCGAAGGCGTGTGTGGAGAGGGCGGCCTCGGGCGGGTCGGAAACGCGCATCTAGGCCCGGGCCTCTCGCGCCGACGGGGCGGCCAGCTCGTGCACCGCGGCCCGGAAGGCCTCGCCGCGCGCCTCGAAGTCGGCGAACTGGTCGAAGGAGGCGCAGGCCGGCGAGAGCAGCACGATCGCCTCCTCGCCGCTCGCCCGCGCGTCGGCGAAAGCAGCCCGGACGGCGGCTTCGAGCGAGCCGCTCTTCACCCAGGGCGCGGCGTCCTCCAGGGTGCGGGCGAAGGCGTCGGCCGCCTCCCCGATCAGGTAGGCCTTGGCGACGCGTCCAAACAGGTCGGCGAGGCTGTCTACGCCCCCGGCCTTCGGCTGACCGCCGGCGATCCAGTAGACCCTCGGATAGCTGGAGAGCGCCTGGCGCGCGGCGTCGGCGTTGGTGGCCTTGCTGTCGTTGACGAACCGGACTTTGCCGATGGCGCCGACGGTCTCCATCCGGTGGGCGAGGCCGGGGAAGGTCATCAGTCCCTCGGCGGCGTCCGAAACCGAGAGGCCGAGAGCGCGCCCGGCGGCGTAGGCGGCGGCGGCGTTCTGCCAGTTGTGGCGCCCGGGGAGGGACGCGGCGCGGGTCAGGTCGACGATCTCGTTCGCGCGCTCGCCGGTGGCGTCGTAGAGCATGCCCTGCAGGGCGTAGACCCCCCGTCCCATGGCCCGGCGCGCGCTGATCGGCACGATGGTGCGCCGGTTGGCGGCGGTGAGCTCGGTGCAGATCTGCTGGCACCAGGCGTCGTCGACGCCGACCACGGCGGTGTCGCCCTTGGTCTGGTTGAGGAATATCCGCCGCTTGGCCGCCACGTAGCCTTCCATGCCGCCGTGCCGTTCCAGGTGGTCGGGCGACAGGTTGAGCAGCGCGGCCACGTCCGGCTTCAGGCTGGAGGTGAGATCGAGCTGGTAGGAGGAGAGCTCCAGCACATAGACCGCCCCGCCGTGCATGTCCTCCAGGCCGAGGACGCCGACGCCGATGTTGCCGCCGATGCGCACGTCGCGGCCGGCCTGCCGGGCCACATGGGCGACCAGGGCGGTGGTGGTGGACTTGCCGTTGGAGCCGGTGATGGCGACCACCTTCGGCCGCTTGTGCGCCGGGGCGGCGGCGATGGTGCGGGCGAGGAGCTCGATGTCGCCCACGATCTCGACGCCCGCCGCGCTGGCCTTCTCCACCGTCCAGTGGGGCTTCGGATGGGTGAGCGGAACTCCGGGCGAGAGCATCAGGGCGGAAAGCCCGAACCAGTCGGCGCTGGCCAGGTCCTCGAGCGCGAAGCCCTCGGCCGCGGCCGCCTCGCGCGCCTCGGCCTTCTCGTCCCAGACCACCACCTCGGCGCGTCCGGCCTTGAGGGCGCGCGCGGCCGTCAGCCCCGAGCGGGCGAGGCCGAACACGGCGACCTTCCTGCCTTCGAAGCCGCGGACCGGGATCATGTGGGCGCCTTTGCTCCTCTATCTCAGCTTCAGGGTGGAAAGGCCGACCAGCGCCAGCATCACCGCGATGATCCAGAACCGGATCACAATGGTGGGCTCGGCCCAGCCCAGGCGCTCGAAGTGGTGGTGGATCGGGGCCATGCGGAACACCCGTCGGCCGGTCAGCTTGAAGGACGCCACCTGGACCATCACCGAGACGGTCTCGAGCACGAAAAGCCCGCCCACGATCGCCAGCACGATCTCGTGCTTGGTGGCCACCGCCACCGCGCCCAGGCCCCCGCCCAGCGCCAGCGACCCGCAGTCGCCCATGAAGATCTTGGCCGGTGGGGCGTTGTACCAGAGGAACCCGAGGCAGGAGCCGACCATGGCGGCGCAAAAGACGCCCACCTCCCCCACGCCCGGCACGTAGTGGAGCTGCAGGTAATTGGAGAAGACCACGTTGCCCACGAGGTAGGCGATCAGGCCGAAGGCGCCGGCCGCGATCATCACCGGCACGGTGGCCAGGCCATCCAGGCCGTCGGTGAAATTGACCGCGTTGGAAGCGCCCATGACCACGAACGCCCCGAAGATCACGTAGAGCCACCCGAGGTTCAGCAGCGCCCGCTTGAACACCGGGAAGGCGAGCGAGGTGGTGAGATCGGCGCCTTCCGGCGAGGGCTGCCCGAGGCGCACCATCAAGAGCACCGCCAGCACCGCGACGCCGGCTTCGACGAGCAGCCGCAGCTTGCCCGAAAGGCCCGCCGTGGTCTGCTTGGTGACCTTCGAATAGTCGTCGAGGAAGCCCAGGGCGCCGAACGAGAGGGTGAGCAGCAACACCACCCAGACATAGACGTCCGCGAGATCCGCCCACAGCAGCACGCCCGCGGAGATCCCCGCCAGGAACATCAAGCCGCCCATGGTGGGCGTCCCCGCCTTCTCGACGATATGGCGCTCGATGCCGTCGGCGCGGATCGGCTGGCCCTTGCCTTGGCGCGCCTGCATCCAGCGGATGAACCGCGACCCCATGGCCACGACGGTGAGCTGGGCGGTGGCGAGCGCCATGACCGACCGGAAGGTCAGGTACCGCAGCAGGTTCAGGACCGGCACGTAGTGGTGGTTCTCGGCCAGCCGCTCGTACAGGAGATAGAGCATCAGCCGGTCTCCCCCGCCGCGGCGCCGAGCCCGGCCAGGGCGTCGGCCAACGCCCGGGCATGGGAATCCCTCGACCCTTTGACCATCACCACGTCCCCCGGCTCGACGGCCGAGGTGAGCGGCTGAGCGAGCTCGGCCGCCTTCTCCGCGTAGCCGCCTTGCCGAGTCGGCGGAAGCGCGGACCAGAGCGATTTCATCAGCGGCCCGGCGCAGAACACGAGATCGATCTTGGCCGCCTCGATCTCCGCCGCGAGAGCGGCGTGCAGCGCCGGCGCCTCGGCTCCGAGCTCCAGCATGTCGGTGAGAGCGACGATCCGCCGCCCCCCGGTTGCACGCAGGCCGAGGGTGCGAAGCGCGGCGCCCACGGAGGCGGGGTTGGCGTTGTAGCTTTCGTCCACCAGGGTGAACGGGCCGCCGGCCAGGCGCACCTGCCGCTCCGCCCCGCGTCCGGCCAGCGGCTCGAAGCTGGCCAGCGCCGCAAGGCCGTCCTCCGCCCGGACGCCCAGGGCCTCCATCATCAACAGGGCCGCAAGGCTCATCAGGCCCCAATGGGCGCCGCGCTGGCGCAGGGTGAAGGCGATGGGCTGGCCGTGCAGGCTGGCCCGGACGCGCGCGCCCTCCCCTTCCAGCCGGAAATCGGCGAGCTGGGCCTCGCAACCGGGCTGGCTCCCAAAACGTACGAGCTTGGCCCCGCGCGCCCGCGCCGCGCCGGCGAGCGTGCCGAACCATTTGTCGTCGGCGTTGAGGACGGCGGTCCCGCCGGGCGACAGGCCCTCGAAGATCTCCGCCTTAGCCCGCACCACCCCGGCCTCGCCGTCGGCGAAGTTTTCGATGTGCACCGGGGCGATGGTGGTGATGACCACCGCGTGGGGCCGCACTAGGCGGCAGAGGGGAGCGATCTCGCCGGCGTGGTTCATGCCGATCTCGAACACCGCGCGGGCGGCGCCCGCCGGCATCCGCGCCAGCGTCAGCGGCACGCCGATGTGGTTGTTGTAGGACTTGACCGAGCCGTGGGCGGGACCGGCCCGCTCCAGGCCGGCGCGGATCGCCTGGGTGACGCTGGTCTTGCCCACCGAGCCGGTGACCGCGCCGCGCCGGGTCTGAGGCGCGCGCTCGCGGGCCGCGGCGCCCAAGCGCTCCAGGGCGGCGAGCGTGTCGTCCACGAGGATCCGAGGCCCGTCGCCGGGCCGGGTGACCAGGGCGCCGGCGGCGCCACGCGCCAGGGCGGCGTCCACGAATTCATGCCCGTCGCGCTCGCCGGCCAGGGCGACGAAGAGGTCGCCGGGCTCCAGGTCCCGGCTGTCGATGGAGACGCCCGTGGCGGCGAAGGGGCCGGCGCTGAGGCGCCCGGCGACGGCGGCGACGATCGCGTCCGAGGTCCAGAGCGGCTCAGCCATGGGCGGGCGCCAGGCCGAGCGCGGCGGCCGTCTCGGCCGCATCGCTGAACGGATGGATGACCGCGCCGACGATCTGGCCCCGCTCGTGGCCCTTGCCGGCCACCACCAGCACGTCGCCTTCCTGGAGCATCGCGGCCGCCGTGCGGATGGCCTCGCGCCGGTCGCCGATCTCCTTCAGACCCGCCGCGCCGGCGCGGATCTCGGCGCGGATCGCCGCGGGCGGCTCGGAGCGCGGGTTGTCGTCGGTGACGATGGCCACGTCGGCGAGGTTGGCGGCGATCGCTCCCATCTGCGGACGCTTGCCGCGGTCGCGGTCGCCTCCGGCGCCGAAGACCAGGATCAGGCGGCCCGCCACGTGCGGCCGCAGGGCCAGCAGCACCGTCTTCAGGCCGTCGGGCGTGTGGGCGTAGTCCACATAGGCTTCGCCGCCGCGCGGCCCGCTTCCGATCCGCTGCAGCCGGCCCGGCGCGCCCTCCAGGTGTTCGAGCGCCTCCAGCACGGCTTCGGTCTCCTCCCCGGCGGCCACGCAGAGCCCCGCCGCCACCAGGGCGTTCGAGGCCTGGAAGGCGCCCGCCAGCGGCAGGCGCAGCTCGAAATGGCGGCCGCCCGCGGCGATCCGAAGCCGCTGACCGCCCGCTTCCAGCGTCCGCCCCGCCAGGACCAGGCCCTCGCCCATGGCCCCGACCGAAAAGACCGGATGGCCGCTGGCGGCGGCGGCCTTGGAGAAGATCCCGTAAGCGTCGGAATCGGCGTTCAGCACCGCGGTGCGGCCGGTCGGCAGCAACACCTCGAAGAGACGCAGCTTGGCCGCCCGATAGGCCTCCATGTCGCCGTGATAGTCGAGATGGTCCTGGGTGAGGTTGATGAAGCCGGCCACGGTCAGCGCCAGGCCGTCGAGGCGCCGCTGCTCGATTCCGTGCGAGGAGGCCTCCAGCGCCAGGTGGGTGACGCCCCGCGCCGCCAGATCGGCCGCCAGGGCCGCCACGTCGGCGGCGTCGGGGGTGGTGAGGCCGGGCGGGGCGATCTGGGTCTCGCCGGCCTGGACGCCCAGGGTGCCCATGCTGGCCGAGCTGCGGCCGAGGCGCGCGAAGATCTGCCGGCAGAAGGTGGCCACCGAGGTCTTGCCGTTGGTGCCGGTGACCGCGACGCAGATCGCGGGCTGGACGCCGTAGAAGGCCGCCGCCGCGAGCGCGTACGCCCGGCGCACGTCGCCGACCGGAAAGGTGGGGACCGGGCCGGCCTCGACCGGCGTCTCGGCGAGGATCGCCGCGGCCCCGGCGGCCACCGCCTGGCCGATGAAGCAGCGGCCGTGGGTCTTCGCTCCGGGCAGGGCCGCGAACAGGAAGCCGGGCTTCACCTTGCGGCTGTCGGCGGTGACCCCCGTGACGGGCGGGTCGGCGGCAAGGTCCCGCCGCAGCAGGTCCGATAGCCGCTTGCCGCTCATCGCTCGTCTCCCGTCAGCGCCGCAAGATCGGGGGCTTTGGGCGTCAAATCGGTCGGGAGCATGACTCGGCGCACCCCAAGGATGGGAGCGATCCGCTCGATCACCCGTCCGGCGGTGGGCGCGGCGGTGAAGCCGCCGGTGGTGACGCCGCTGTCGGCGGCCACAGGCTTGGGCTGATCGAGCATGATGAGCACGAAATAGCGGTCGTCGGAGAGCGCCCCGTCGGTGGGGAAGACGGCGGCGAAGGAGGCGAGGTTGGCCGCGTTCTTGCCCTCGGCGTAGTGGCCGTTGACGAGCTTGGTGGCGGTGCCGGTCTTGCCGCCGACCCGGAGGCCCGGGATGTTGGCCTTGCCGCCGGTGCCGTTGGTGACGTTGAGGCGCATCAGGTTCAGCATCGTGCGCGACGTCGAGGCGCGGATCACCTGATGGCCCGGCGCCGGCGCCTGCCCAGGCGCCAGGGGGCGGAAGGTCAGCGGCCGGTACATCCCGCCGTTGAGCACCGCGCTCATGCCGGTGGCGATGGCCAGCGGGCTCACCGAAATCGCGTGGCCGAAGGACATGGAGGCGACGATGTTCGGGGTCAGCGCCCGCGAGAGGATCGGGCGGGCCGATTCCGCGAGCTCGCTGGGCGCGGCGTCGAAGAGACCGAAGGCGCGGTAGTAGCTGCGCATCCGATCGGCGCCGGCCAGGAGCCCCAGCCGGGCCGCGCCGATGTTGGACGAGTGGGTGAACACCTCCCAGAGCGGCAGGGACGCATCGCCCTTGTCGAAATCGTGGATGGTCTGGCCCGGCAGGGCGAGCGGCGTGCGCACGTCGAAGACCGTCTGCGGCGTCGCCACGCCGGAGTCGAGGCCCATGGCGAGGGTGAACACCTTCATCACCGAGCCCGGCTCGTAGACGGTGGCCGCGGCGTGGTTGACCATGGCGGCGGGATCGGCCTGGCCGGCCTGGTTGGGATCGAAGCTCGGCCAGCTCGCCATGCCGAGCACCTCGCCGGTCCGCACCTTGACCACCATGCCGACGGCGCCGATGGCCCCGAACGCCTCGGCGGCCCGGTCGAGCTCGTCCTCCAGGGCCCCCTGGACCCGAAGGTCGATGGAGAGCGCCACCGGCGCCTTGCCCGCGCCTGCCCGGATCGCACCGTCGAAGGCCTTCTCGGCCCCCGCGAGGCCCGCGCCGTCCTTGGAGGCGAAACCGATCAGATGGGCGCCGAGCTCGCCCAGCGGATAGGCCCGGCCGCTCTCCTCCTCGAAGGAAACGCCCGGCAGCCCGAGGTCGTGGACATAGTTGCGCGCCTCGGGGGTCAGGCCCCCGACGAGGAACTCCTGTCGCTCGCCGGCCAGGATTCGGTCGAGCTTGGCCGGGGCGAGCCCCGGAACGGCGGCCAGCAGGGCGGCGCGGACCCGCGGCTTTTGGACCATCTCCCGGGGGTCGAGGTAGAGGCCGTAGCGCACCAGGTCGAGGGCCAGGAACTGGCCGTTGCGGTCCACCAGGTCGGCCCGCGCGCCCGGCGGCTCGGTCACCGGCTCCACGCCCTCGCCGTAGGGAGAAAAGAGCGCCGCCTTGGTCGCCCCGAGCCCCAGGGCGACGAAGCCGGTGGCGAAGAGCACCAGCACGAAGAAGATCCGCAGCCGGGTGTCGTCCACCGCCTTGCCCGAGGCGCGGGCCCGCTTGAAGGCGTGCTCGATCCACCAGAGGCGCCGGCCAAGCCACCGGCCGAGCGGCGTCAGGGGGTTCGCGAGGACGCCGGCGAGGCTCATGGCGAGGCCGCCGGCGGCGGGAGGGATTCCTGGGCCACCTGCGGCAGGGCGTCGGGCGCCACCTCCTGGCGGACGGTGACCGGCGCCTGGCCGGCGTACTGACCCGCCAGCCTTTCCAGCCGCGCGGGGCTCTGCAGCCGGGCGAGCTCGGCCTGCAGCAGCCGCACCCGCCGGTCCTCGTCGCGGATCTGGCTCTCGACGTCGACGATGTCGGCCCGTTCGCGTCCGGCGAAGGTCTTGAACCCGTAGACCGTCAGCGCGAGGACCAGGAAGACCGCCAGGGCGGCCACGTCCAGCACCCGAAAGCCCCGCACCCGGGCGTCGATGAGCCCGAACAGTCTCATGCGGCCATACGCCAGGCCGGCGCGGCGGTGCGCTGGGCGGCGCGCAGGCGCGCCGAGCGCGCGCGCGGATTGGCCGCCACCTCGGCGGCGGCGGGCGTCCGGTCCGCGCCGATCAGCACGAAGCTGGGCTCCGGCCCCGGCTGGGTCGGCGGCCGATGGCGCGAGCCGCCCGGCAGACGGCCCGACCGCTCGGCCAGGAAGGCTTTGACGATCCGGTCTTCCAGGGAATGGAAGGTCACCACGGCCAGCCGGCCGCCGGTCTTCAGCACCCGTTCGGCGGCGGCGAGCCCCCCCGCCAGCTCCTCGAGCTCGCCGTTCACCGCGATCCGGAGCGCCTGGAAGACGCGGGTGGCGGGGTGGACCTTGGCGCCCTTGCGCCCTCCCAGCGCCCGCTCCACCGTCTCGGCGAGATCGAGGGTGCCCTCGAAGGGCCGCTCGGCGCGCCGCCGCGCGATGGCGCCGGCGATCCGGCGGGCCTGCCGCTCCTCCCCGAATTCCCGGAAGATGCGGGCGAGCTCGGCCGCGGGCGCCCCGTTGACGAGGTCGGCGGCGGCGCCCCCCTCGCCGCTCATCCGCATGTCGAGGGGGCCGTCGCGCAGGAAAGAGAAGCCGCGCGCCGCATCGTCCAGCTGCATGGACGAGACCCCAAGATCGAGGGCGACACCGTCGGCGACGCCCTCGCCGAGGCGCCGTTCCATGGCCGAGAAGACGTCCGGGATCAGCCGAAAATCGCCCAGCCCCTCCAGCGGGGCCGCGAAGGCGCGCGCCGCCGGATCGCGGTCGAAGGCGACCACCGTCGCGCCGCGCTCCAGGAAGGCCCGCGAATAGCCGCCCGCCCCGAAGGTGCCGTCGACCACCAGGCGGCCCGGGGCGGGGGCGATGGCCTCCACGACCTCGGCCAGGAGCACCGGCTTGTGGGCCGGCTCGCTCATGGCGGCCCCGCCTGGGGGGACGCCGCCGCCTGCGCCGGGCGCCGGCGGGCATGCTCGATCAGCGCCTCGCGCGCCAGGGTCCGCTGCTCGGCGAGGCGGGCGCGGAAGGCCTCCCGGGGCCAGATCTGGAACCGGTTCTTCAGCCCCACCACGCTCACCCAGTCGGCGAGCCCGAACATCTCGCAGAAGCTTTCCGGCAGGGTGATGCGCCCGGCGGTGTCGAACGAGAGCTGCACCATCCCGCCCATGATGCTGGTCTCGAGCGCCGTGCGCATGGGATCGCCCAGCGGGAAGGTCTCGATCAGGGCGGCGTATTCGTCGAACAGGGCCTTGCCGCCGCCCTCGATGCAGTCAGCCTCGATGGAGGGGAAGCAGAAGAGACCGTCGAAGGGGGCGACGGCCTGGCGGAACTCCTGCGGCGCGACGATCCGCCGCTTCGCGTCCAGCTGTTTCTCGAAGGTCGAGATGAACACCAGAACCGCCCCACCGCCTCAGCGCGAAGACGGCCCCAAGCGCGCCGCCTGCCGCCACCCGAACCGCGCCCCGTCCCGCGCCCCCGCGGCGACGCGCCCGATGATGGCGATGTGATTGGGTTAACATGGGATGAACTGGGAAGCAATGACACTTGATGACTCTTTCACTCGCATCCGACCGTATTCGGGCAGGTAATGGTTAACATCGGCGGGGTTATCCACAGAACATACATGGAGCTATCAGGCAAAAAGGCTGCGTGGCCGCACGTGGACGGGTCTCGGGGACGGCTATCGCGGCTTCGCGGCGACCTCAGCGCCAGCCGGCGCCATGGATCCCCTCGTAGGCCGGCGGCAGGCCGGCCAGGATGCGCGTCCACCCTTCGGCGTTGCGCTCGGCGTAGTCCGGCGGCACGCCCTCGTTGGTCAAGGTGAGCTCGCAGCCCTCGTCGGCGGGCCGGATCTCGACGATGACGGTGGTCATCCGCGGATCGTACTGGGGGACGCCGAAGGTGAAGACGAGGCGGCGCGGCCGGTCGATCTCCAGGTACTCGCCCACGTGGCGGACATCGCCCATGTCGGGGCGTCGTTCGATGAAGGTGAAGGCGCCCCCCACGCGGGGGTCGATCTCGGCGGTGATCATCTCCCCGCTCGCCGTGGCGAAGAGGAAGCGGCGGGCGATGGAGACGTCGAGGAAAGCGTCGAACACCTGCTCGGGCTCGGCCGCGTAACGGCGCGTCACCACCACACGCTCATGGGTCTCGTCGGCCAAGGCGGCTCTCCTCGCTCAGGATTTGGTCCAGCCCCTCCAGGCGCCAGGCCCAGAGCGCGCGCTGCTCCCCGATCCACCTGGCCGCCGCCTCCAGCGGCTCAGGGTTGGCGGCCAGGAAGTGCTCGCGGCCCTGGCGGCGACGGCGCACCAGATCGGCCCGCTCCAGCACCCGGATGTGCTTGGAGACCGAGTTCAGGGAGATGGGAAAGGGCGCGGCCAAATCGGTCACCCGCGCATCCCCGGCGGCCAGGCGCGCCAGGATCTCCCTGCGGGTCGGGTCGGCCAGCGCCGTCAGCGTCGCATCGAGCCCAGGATATTCATCCATTTGGGTGAATATCTAGCCGAGGCCAGCCAAAGGCGCAAGCTCGGGCGTGGCGGATCAGACGGCCTGTAAGCCGGGTTCTGTGCCGCCCGCAAAAGCGGACGCGGCGGCCATTCCTCTGGACCGCCCATTGCTGGACGGTTCTCGCGACCTACCCGGACGCCTCGGGCCGGCGACGGCCCTGCCCAGGAGCGATCCCGGGCGCGGCGCCCCTATTCGGTCTTGCTCCAGGCGGGGCTTGCCATGCCGTCCCGGTCGCCCGGTCCGCGGTGGGCTC
>JAFBAO010000008.1 GCA_019247715.1 Caulobacteraceae bacterium | reverse complement strand
CGGCTCGCCCACGCGCTTGTCCGGACTCAGCAGGCCGGAGGGGCTGATGCTGGGAACCTCCGGGTTCGGAGAGACGGCGGCGCGGCGCGAAACGCCTAGATGCCACAGTTGCGGCATGATCTTCCCGCTTGCGGCGTGCACGGCCTTGCGCACCGCCGACCAGCCGCCCGCCGAAGCGGCCGCGAACACCGGAATGGCGTCGTTGGGACTGGCCGCCTGGGCTTTGCGGGAGACCTCCAATGACCGGCGGCGGGCGTGGTTTCGCCAGGAGGGCGGCCATTACCTGCTGGATGAAAGCATTCGCGGCGCCGTCGCCTTCGAGCTGCGGAACATCGCTGCCGATGATCACGATCTGTGGGCCAAGGACGCCTATGATGTTGTCTTCTGCCGCAATGCGCTCATGTATTTCACGCAAGATCAGGCTATAAGGGCCATACAGCGTATCGCATATTCGCTAAGGCCGGGCGGGTGTTTCTTCCTGGGGCACGCGGAAACGCTGAGGGGACTTTCGGAGGATTTTCATCTTCGGCATTCGGGTGATGCGTTTTATTATCAACGCAAGGACGCCCCGCCGCCCCGCCGGATCCCGCGACCGGCGCGTGCGCCCGCCACGGCCGCTCCGGACCATGTGGCCTGGGTAGACGTTATCCGCCTGGCCAGCGAGAGGGTGGAGGCCCTCGCCGGGCGCGCCTCGGCCTTCAACCTTCCGACGCTCCCACCGGGGCGCCGCGACCTTGGGCCGGCCCTCGACCTCATGCGCCGGGAGCGCTTCACCGAGGCGCTGGTCCTGCTGCGGGAACTGCGGCCCGAGAGCGGCGAGGACCCCGAAGCGCTTCTGCTCGAGGCGATGCTGCTGACCAATGGCGGCCGGTTCGCGGACGCCGAAGAGGTGTGCCGGCGCCTGCTGGCGGTCGACGGCTCGAACGCCGGCGCGCGCTGCGCCATGGCGCTTTGCCGCGAGGCCGTGGGTGACCCGGAAGGCGCGGCAGAGCATGACAGGATCGCGGTCCATCTGGATCCGGGTTTCGCAATGCCCCGGCTGCACCTCGGTCTGCTCGCCCGGCGGGCTGGAGAGCGCAGCGTCGCCAGGCAGGAGCTCGGGGAGGCGCTTGCCCTGCTGAGACGGGAGGATGCCGGGCGGCTGCTCCTTTTCGGCGGCGGCTTCGGCCGCGACGCGCTCATCGCCCTCTGTCGTTCGGCCCTGATCGAATGCGGCGGTCCGCCATGAGCGAAGCGGTTGCGCGCCTGGCCGAACAGGCCCGCCAGTTGCGAAACGATTTCGACGCCGGCTTCGCCGAAGCTGCGCGCGGCGACGATGCGGTTCTGGCGGACCTCCTGACGCTTCGCGCCGAGGGCGAGCCCTACGCCCTGAGACTTGCGGAGATCGCCGGGCTGTTCGCTGACCGCAAGATCACGCCGCTGCCCGGCGGGCGCGCGGGGCTGCTCGGCTGCGCGGTGTTCCGCGGATCGATCGCTCCGGTCTATGACCTCCACGCCCTGCTGGGGCATGCGGCGGCCGCGCCGCCGCATTGGCTGGCGCTGGCGGCGCAGGCGCCGGTCGCCTTCGCCTTCGAGGCTTTCGAGGGACACCGCAGCGTTCGGCAAGGCGCGATCTTGCCGCGTGAGGCCGGGGACTTCTCGCGGCCGTTCATTCGGGACTTCGTATCGGAGGGCCAGGAGGGCTGGCCCCTCGTGCATCTGCCCTCGGTGCTCGCCGCGCTCGGCGAGCGCCGAGCGCGGCGAAATCTGGGCTCACAGGAGGACTAGGCGATGTTCAGGGGGTGGACATTCGGCCAGCGGCTGGCCGCCGGCTTCGGGATCGGCGCGGCGACGCTGCTGGTGGTGGCGGCGCTGGGCTTCCAGACCAATTCGATGCTGACCCAGAACACCCGTTCGGTGACCCACACCTACCAGGTGCAGAAGACGCTGACGGAGCTGACGGCCGACATCATCGACGCCGAGACCGGAGAGCGCGGGTACATCATCACCGGCGACGACGACTACCTGACGCCCTATCGGGCGGCCCTGGCGAGGGTCCACGATGACTTTCACCGGGCTCAACAGCTCACCACAGACAACCCGAGCCAGCAGCGCCGGTTCGCCGCCCTCTCGCCGTTGGTGGACCGTCGTTTGGCGGAATTGAAGACCGGCGTCGACACCCGTCGCAACGTCGGAATGCAGCCGGCGGTGAAGGTCGTGCTCACCAACCTCGGGCTGCAAACCATGCTCCAGATCCGGGCGGTGATCGCAGATGCGATCGCCGAGGAGGATCGCTTGTTGGCCGTGCGCGCCGCCAATACCAAGGCCGCCGCCCAGCTGGCGACGGCGATCTCGCTATGGGGAGGCTTGCTAGGCGCCATCCTGGTGCTGGGGATCGGGTGGTTCATGGCCCGCTCCCTATCCGGCCAGATCGGCCAAGCGGTGAGCCGGCTGCAGAACTCGTCCACCGAGCTGCAGGCGGCGGCGACCCAGCAGGCCACCGGCGCCAAGGAGCAGTCGACCGCCACCAGCGAGATCACCACCACCATCAGCGAGCTGCTGGCCACGTCGCGCCAGATCGCCGAAAGCGCCCAGAGCGTGGCGCAGCTCGCCGAGCAGACGGCCAGCGCTTCGCGCAGCGGCCACGGCACGGTGGAACAGGCGGGAGAAACCATCGCCGGCATCCGCCGACAGGTGGATCAGATCGTCGCCGACATGCTCGACCTCGGCAAGAAATCGCAGGAGGTCGGCGCCGTCCTCGAGATCGTCTCGGAGCTCGCCGAGCAGACCAACATCCTCGCCATCAACGCCACCATCGAGGCGACCGGGGCCGGCGAAGCGGGCCTCAGGTTCGGGGTCGTGGCCGACGAGATCCGCAAGCTGGCCGACCGCGTCGGGGGCTCCACGAAGGAGATCCGCAGCCTGATCGACGATGTCAGAAGCGCGGTGAACACGACGATCATGGCCACGGAGACGGGCGCCAAGACGGTGGAAGCCGGCGCCAAGCAGTACGCCGAGGTGGCGGAGGCCTTCACCGAGATTTCCGGCCTCGTCGCCACCGCCGCCGAAGCCGCCCGGGAGATCGAGCTCTCCACCAAGCAGCAGGCGACCGCCGTCGAGCAGGTGAACGTGGCCATCGTCAACGTCGCCCAGGCCTCGAAGGAGACCGAGACCAGCTCCGGCCAGACTTTGACGACCGCCGCGCAGCTGGCGTCGCTTTCGGGCGACATCTCCAAGATCGTCCTGCGCAAAGCGGCCTAGGGGTTCATGGCCGCGGACCCCTACAAGTACTTCCGACTTGAGGCGCGCGAGCTGCTCGATCAGTTCGGCGAGTCGATGCTCGCCTTGGAGAAGGGGGGCGACGGCGCCCTGCAGGTCCAGAGGCTGCTGCGGCTGGCGCACACGCTGAAGGGCGCGGCGCGGGTGGTGAAACAGCTGGAGATCGCCGACCTCGCCCATGCGATCGAAGACGACCTTGCGCCGTTCCGCGACGCGGCCGAACGGCTCCCCGTCGAACAGATCCGGGGAATCCTAGGACGTCTGGACGACATCGGCCAGCGCCTGCGCCTGCTCAACCAGGCCGAGGCCGCTCCGTCGCCCGGCGCCCCGACGCCGGCCGCTCCGGAAGAGCTCTTCCGCACCGTCCGTGCGGACATCGCGGAGATGGACGCGCTGTTGCAGGGCGTTTCGGAGACCTATGCCCTGTTGAGCGGGCTGCGCCGCACGGCGAGCGACCTGGAGCGCGGGCGCCGCCTCGCCGACGTGCTGCTGGAGCAGTTTGCGCAACGAAGGTCGCGGGACGAGGCGGTCCCGCGCGCGGCGCCGCCCCAGCGCATGCGCGAGACCGTCGACGAGCTGCGCAAGTGCTTCAACCGGGCCGAGCGCGCCTTGAGCGCCTCGCTCGGGCAGCTGGACGGCGAGCTGCGGCTGGTGCGCGGCTTGGCCGAGCAACTGCGGCTTGTCCCGGCCAGCGCGTTGCTGACGTCGCTCGAGCGTACGGCCAGGGATGCGGCCGAGGCGCTCGGCAAGCAGGTCGAGTTCGAGGGGAGGGGCGGGGACCTGCGCCTCGACGCCTATCTCCTGGGGACGGTCCAGGCGGCCTTGGTCCAGATCGTGCGCAATGCGCTCGCCCATGGGCTAGAGACGCCGCAGGCAAGGCTCGCGGCGGGCAAACCGGCCGCCGGTCGCTTGGCGATCGACATCCGTCAACGCGGACGCGACGTGGTGTTCCAGTGCCGCGACGACGGGCGAGGGCTCGATCTCGAGGCCGTGCGCGCGGCGGCGTTGCGCCGGGGTTTGCCGGCGGCCGCGGCCGACCGCCTGGGTGCGGAGGAGCTCATCGGCCTGCTGCTTCGCGGCGGCATCACCACCTCGGCCGAGGTCACCGCCGTCTCCGGCCGTGGGGTGGGGTTAGACGTGGTGCGCGAGGCGGCGGAGAAGCTGGGCGGCGTCATCAGCTGCCGCACCGGCCCTGGAACCGGCGCCGTCTTCGAGCTCGTCGCACCGCTTTCGCTGGCGGCGGTGGATTGCCTGCTGGTGGAGGCCGCCGGAATGATCGCCAGCATTCCCTTCGACGCCGTGCGGCGGACAATGCGCCTTGGCGGCGATGAGATATCCCGAACCGCCTCGGGCGCCACCGTGGTGCATGACCAGGCGGCGATCCCATTCCTGGCCTTGCCGACCGCCTTGAGCGGATCGGAATCGTCTCGCGCTCGGACCTGGCCGATGGTCGTCGTCGCCGGGACGGCAGGGCTGGCGGCGATCGGAGTCGACCGACTCCTCGGCGCGGCGCGCATTGTCATGCGTCCGCTTCCGGACCTGGCCTTCGCCAGCCCCATCGTCGCCGGCGTCTCGCTGGACGCGGGGGGCGATCCGCAGCTGGTGCTCGACCCCGACGGCCTCGTGAGCGAGGCCCGCGCCACGCGGCCTGGGTTGGAGGCGCCCGTCGCATCGCCGCTGGTCCTGGTCATCGACGACTCCCTGACCACGCGGATGCTGGAGCAGAGCATCCTGGAATCGGCCGGCTTCGAGGTGGACGTGGCGACCTGCGCCGAGGAGGGGCTCGAGCAGGCGCATCGGCGCGCCTACGCCCTCTTCCTGGTCGACGTCGAGATGCCGGGGATGGACGGTTTTTCTTTCATCGAGCGTATCCGCCAGGACCCGATGCTGTCGGGCACGCCGGCGATCCTGGTGAGCTCGCGCAACGCCCCTGAGGATCTGCAGCGCGGCCGCGACGTCGGCGCCCAGGGGTATGTGGTCAAGAGCGAGTTCGACCAGGCCGAGCTGCTCGCCATGATTCAGCGTCTGCTGGGCTAGGCCGATGGGCAAGATCCGAGCCCTGGTGGTGGAAGACTCCCACACCGTGCGCCGGCGCCTGGTGGAGATCCTGGAGTCGGATCCCGAGTTCGAGGTGGTCGGCGAGGCGGAGGACGGGCGGCGCGCGATCGAGCTGTGCATGGAGCGGCGGCCCGACCTTATCACCATGGACATGATGTTGCCGGTCATGAGCGGACTGGCCGCCACCGAATACATCATGGCGCATTTTCCGACGCCGATCCTCATCGTGTCGGCTTCGACGAACCGCGGCGAAGTGTTCAAGACCTATGACGCCCTGGCCGCCGGGGCGGTGGACGTGCTCGAGAAGATGTCCGGCCGGGAAGCCGAGGGCGTCTGGGAGCGCGACTTCCTCGCCCGCGCGAAGCTGGTGGCGAAGATCCGGGTCATCACGCATCCGCGGGCGCGCCTGGCGCTTTCCGGCGCGCCGCCTATCGTGACTGCCTCCCCTGTGATGGCCGCAAGGCCCGGGCTGAGGGTGGTCGCCGTCGGGGCTTCCACCGGCGGGCCGCGGGCGGTTTCCGAGCTGCTGCGCGCCTTGCCGCCCAGCTTCCAGCTCCCGGTGCTCCTGGTCTTGCACATCAACGAGCCGTTCGGGGCGGCCTTCGCCGATTGGCTGGACAGCCAGACGGCCCGTCCGGTCTCCTACGCCACGCAGGGCGCCCCGGTGAGCGCCTCGGCTGGACGGGTCGCCATCGCCCCGGCCGGGCGCCACCTCGAGGTGCGCGAGGGCCGGTTCCACCTCACCCGGGACGCCGAACGGCATTCCTGCCGCCCGTCGATCGACGTCCTCTTCGAATCCGTCGCCGCCAGTTACGGTCCCAGCGCCGCAGCCTGTCTGCTTACCGGCATGGGACGCGACGGCGCCGCCGGCCTGCTGGCGCTCCGACGCGCCGGCGCCCTCACCATCGCCCAGGACGAGGCCACATCGGTGATCTACGGCATGCCGCGCGAGGCGGTGTTGCTGGGCGCGGCGGAGCGAGTCCTGCCGCTGGGCGAGATCGGCGCGGCCCTGGTCCGCGCCGCGGAGATCCGCACATGAGCCTGCCGATCCTCGTCGTCGACGACAGTTTCACCGTGCGCATGGGGCTCGCCGAAATGCTCGAGGCGGCCGGCCTCTCGGTGACGGCCTGCGCCACCGGCGCCGAAGCGCGCGCCGCCCTGGCCGACGGCCAGTTCTCGCTGGCGATCCTCGACGTGCTGCTCCCGGACGCCGACGGGATCGAGCTGCTGAAGGAGATCCGCGGCACGGCGTCGGCGGCCGAGACGGCGGTGATGCTGCTGTCCACCGAGGCGGAGGTCCGCGACCGGGTCCGAGGCCTCCGGACCGGCGCTGACGAATACATCGGCAAGCCCTACGACCCCAATCATGTGGTCGCCCGCGCGCTGGAGCTGGCGGGGCGCCTGGCGCCTTCCGCGCCGACCACCGAAACGGTCCTGCTGATCGATGACAGCGCGACCTTCAGGGAGGCCTTGAAGGCGACCCTCGAAGAGGCAGGCTACCATGTCGCGGCCGCCGCCTCAGGCGAGGAGGGATTGGGTCTGGCGGCGTTCGTCCGTCCGGCGGCCGTCGTCGTGGACGGCGTGCTCCCCGGCATCGACGGGCCCACCGTGATCCGTCGGATCCGCTTCGACGCCGCCCTTCGGCGGGTGCCCTGTCTGCTGCTCACCGCGTCGGAAGAAGAGGACGCCGAGCTGCGGGCGCTCGAGGCCGGCGCGGACGCCTTCGTGCGCAAGGACCACGATACGGCGGTCATCCTGGCGAAGTTCAAGGCGATGCTCCGCAGCGCCGGCGCCCAGGCCGGCGGCGAGATCGCCCAGAGCCTGCTCGGGCCGAAGAAGATCCTCGCGGTGGAGGGCAGCGAATCCCACCTCGAGCGGACGGCCGCGGCGGTGCGCGCGTGCGGCTACGACGTCGCGCTCGCCCGCTCCGGCGAGGAGGCGCTGGAGCTGCTGGCCGTCCAGCCCGTGGACTGCATCCTGCTGGATGCGCGGATGCCCGGCATCGGGGGGCTGGAGACCTGCCGGCGCCTCAAGGACATTCCGGTGATGCGCGAGACGCCGGTGATCATGCTGGGCGACGCGGGCGACGCCGACAGCCTGCTCGAAGCGCTGGGGGCCGGCGCCGACGACTTCATCTCCAAGGCGAGCGAAGTCGAAGTGCTGCAGGCGAGGGTCGCCGCCCAGCTCCGGCGCAAGCTGTTCGAGGAGGAGAGCCGGCTGCATCGCGCCCAGCAGTTGCAAAGGGAGCTGGAGGCCGCCGAGACACGGGCCGCGAAGGAGATCGCCGAGGTTCGCGCCGCCCTGGTGGAAGAGCTCGAGATGAAGAACAAGGAGCTCGACTCCTTCGCCTACTCGGTCGCGCACGATCTGCGTGCGCCGCTGCGGAGCATCGACGGTTTCAGCCAGGCCTTGCTCGAGGACTACACCGAGAAGCTCGACGACCAGGGCCGCCAGTACCTCGGCTACGTCCGCGAGTCCGCGCAGCAGATGGCGGAGCTGATCGACAATCTGCTCAGCCTTTCGCGCATCACCCGCAGCGAAGTGCAGCGCGAGAGCATCGACTTGGGGGCGCTGGCCCGCAAGATCGGCAGCCGGCTCGAGCAGCGCGATCCCGACCGGAAGGTGGCGTTGGTGGTGGCCGACGGCCTGACCGCCCAGGCCGACGGCCACCTCATGACGATCGTGTTCGAGAACCTGCTCGGCAACGCGTGGAAGTTCACCCGCGACCGGGCCGAGGCGCGCGTCGAGGTCGGCGCTGCGACGAGCGAGGGGCAGACCGCGTTCTTCGTCCGCGACAACGGCGCCGGCTTCGACATGGCCTATTCCTCCAAATTGTTCGGCGTCTTCCAGCGGCTGCATTCGGCCAAGGAGTTCGAAGGCACCGGGATCGGCCTGGCGACGGTGCAGCGCGTCATCCGCCGGCACGGCGGGCGGATCTGGGCCGAAGGCGAGGTGGACCGGGGAGCGGCCTTCTTCTTCACCTTGCCGAACGGCGCGGGCGGCCCGGGGGCCTTGGCGCATGGATGAGAAGATCATCTTGCTGGTGGAGGACAACCCGAAGGACGAGGCGTTGACGCTCCGCGCCCTCAAGAAGGGCAACATTCTCAACGAAGTCATCGTCGCCCACGACGGCGCCGAAGCGCTCGATTACCTGTTCGGCCGCGGCGAGGACGGAAACCTGAGGGCGCTGCCGCAGCTGATCCTGCTCGATCTGAAGATGCCGAAGGTGGACGGGCTCGAGGTGCTGGCCAAGATGCGGTCGAACGAGCGCACGCGGCTCCTGCCGGTCGTCATCCTCACGACGTCGGCCGAGGACCGCGATCGCCTCGACGGGTACCGGCTCGGCGCCAACAGCTACGTGCGCAAGCCGGTGGATTTCGTCCAGTTCACCGAAGCCGTCACCCAGCTCGGCCTCTACTGGCTGGTCTTGAACATCCCGCCGCCGAACACCGGACGCTAGGATAACCCGGGGAGCCGTCCATGCCCACGCCATTGCACGCGCTCATCGTCGAAGACAGCGACTGGGACGCCGCGCTCCTGGTTCGCGAGCTCAAGCGCGGCTACGACCTCACCTACGAACGCGTGGAGACGCGCGAGGGGCTGGCCAAAGCGCTCGCCGAGCAGGCCTGGGACATCGTCATCTCCGACTACTCCATGCCGAGCTTCGGCGCGGTGCAGGCGCTGGAGATGGTCCGCGACAGCGGTCTCGACCTTCCGTTCATCATCGTCTCGGGCACGGTCGGCGAAGACGTGGCCGTGGAAGCCATGCGCGCCGGGGCGCGCGACTTCATGCCCAAGGGGGCGTTCAAGCGCCTGCTGCCGGCCATCGAGCGCGAGCTGGGCGAAGCCTCGCTGCGGGCCGAGCGGCGACGTTTCGAGGATCATCTGCGCCAGGCCCAGAAGGTGGAGGCGCTGGGCCAGCTCACCGGCGGCGTCGCCCATGACTTCAACAACCTGCTCGGCGTCATGATCGGCAACCTCGACATGCTGATGGACACGCTCGACGACGAGGAGCGCAACCAGCTGGCCGGCGACGCGCTGAACGCCGCGCTGCGCGGCGCGGAGCTCACCAAGCGCCTGCTCGCGGTGGCCCGACAGCAACCGCTGGCGACCCGCGTCGTGGCGCTCAACGAGCGCCTCCCAGAGATGGTGGCCATGCTCGGGCGCACGCTCGGCGAAAACATCCAGATCAAGACGGCGCTGGCGTCGGATCTATGGGAAGCCAAGGTCGATCCTTCGCAAGTCGAGGAGGCGCTTCTCAACCTGGCGATCAACGCGCGCGACGCCATGCCGGACGGCGGCGTCATCGCCATCGAGCTGGCGAACTTCCACCTCGACGAGCACTATCCGGCGATCCACTCGGACATCGTCCCCGGCGACTACGTCGTCCTGTCGGTGACCGATACGGGAGAGGGGATGCCGGCGGAGATCATCCAACGGGCCACGGAGCCCTTCTTCACCACCAAGCCCCTCGGCAAGGGCACCGGCCTGGGCCTCAGCATGATCTACGGCTTCGTCAAGCAGTCGGGAGGCCATTTGAGCATTTACAGCGAGGTCGGCGTCGGCACGACCGTGCGACTCTATCTGCCGAAGGCCGGGCGGGGCGATGGAAAGGAAACCGAGGCGGCCGCCGGGGCCGGTCACGCCCCGAGAGGCGGGGAGTCGATCCTGGTGGTGGACGACAACGTCGAGCTGCGCCGCATTACGCTCCGACACCTGAAGGGCCTCGGCTACGTCTGCCGCGAAGCGGGCGCCGGCCCCGAGGCTCTGGCCCTCCTCGAGTCGGGCGAGCGTTTCGATCTCTTGTTCACCGACATCGGCCTGCCCGATGGCATGCTCGGCTACGAGCTCGCGAGGCTCGCAGCGGAGCGCCAGCCTGGGATCAAGGTGCTCTACTGCACAGGCTACGCCAAGGCCCGCGGCGCGCAGAACGAAGATCCCAACGATTCGACGTTGGTCCTAAGAAAGCCGTTCCGAGCCCAGAACCTCGCCGAGCGCGTCCGGGCTGTTCTCGACCAGCAAACCGAGCGTGGCCGGGCCGAGGCCGAAAGGCCTAATTCGGCCACCTCCCGAGGGCGGCGCGCCTGATCACGCCGTTCAGACCGGCCTGGAGGTCGAAGTACTCGTCGGGCTTCACCAGGTACATGGAGGCCGAGCTTCGCTTGGCTTTCGCAACATCCCGGCGCAGGCGCGAGGTGGTCAGGAAGACGACCGGAACCTGGGCCATATGTGGGAGCTCGCGTATCTGCTCCAGGAATTCGAAGCCGTCCATCCGCGGCATGTGGATGTCGAGCAGGATCAAGTCGGCGGTGAGCCGGCCTGATTCGATCTCCCGAAGCGCGAACGTCGGCGAATCTGTGGCCCGGGCCATGGAGACGCGCGGGTGGCGCTTGAGGATGTCCATGACGAGGCTGGAGTCGGCCGGATCGTCGTCCACGAGGAGGACGCGCACGCCCACCATCGAACGAGCCGGTTGCGGCACCAGTCGAATCTGAGGGCTCAGATCCATGCGCGACGGAGGATTGGCTAGCACTTCAATGCTCATTGATCGGCTCCAGACTGCAAACCGAAGCTTACCAGCGGATGGTTTAGCAACGGATACCGAGCCGAAAAAGATTATACCTTATGGAAGGTCAATAAACACCGGCCAATGGCCGGCGCAGAACCGCGAAATTTAGGTAGGGGCGGCCGCAGCTCCAGATTTCGGCGCCAGGCGGCCCGTGGGCTCGGCAAGCGGTCAGGAAGAGCCCGAGACCGGGAAGGTCGAGGCCGCCACGACGATGAAGCTGAGGGTGAGGGAACCGACCGAGGCAAGCGCCCGCCACAGCCGGTCAAACTCCACCGGCTTGACGACATAGCCGTCCGCGGAGACCGTGTAGCTCTTCAGGAGATCCATTTCCGCATCGGATCCGGTCAGCAACACCACCGGCACGCCGGAGAGTTGCGGGTCCTTTTTGATCGTCTCGAGCAACGCCTGCCCCCCCGAAGGCGGCAACGCCAGATCGAGGAGCACGAGATCGGGTCTGGGTTCGTGGTCATAAGGCGGCTCGCGGCGCAGACGGCGAAGCGCCTCCCCGGCTTCTCGCGCCACGGCCAGGTCGTTGTTGATCTTCGCGCGCAGAAAGGCTTCCCGGGTCAGCAGGATGTCCGCATCGTCGGCCTCGACGAGCAGAAGCTGAGCCAATCTATCGTTGGGGTTAGTCACGGCCCGAATCGAATATCAATATAGCGCGCGCTAACGCTCGTCGTGAAGGGGACCCCGATGGGTGTTGACCTCTCCATCCGAGAGGAGGAAAGCTCAATATCTAGATGATCTCGCATCGTTAGACGAATTTGATAGGCTATAGTTGACGAATAAAATTCTTTTGCAAACTATATTAAAGGAGTTCCGGATTGAATCTGTACGCAATCGGCACATCTGACAGACCGGTTCGGCGATGGGCCGCGGGTCTCTGGCGGAAATACTCTAGGGTGAACCTCAAATATCCGCTGGAGCCGCGAGGGCGCCGACCCTCGTCTGGAGGCGGGGAAGTATCGTGCCCGCCTTGCCTTCTGTCAACGTCGAGAGCGGCGCCCGAGCCTTAGTAATTGTTAATCTAAATGCGATACCCGGAGAACGTTCATACCGGAGATTGTACCGGCGGCCTGTCTTCGCCCTGGGGAAACCGGAGCGGGAAAGCTTAGGGAAGGCCGCTGGCCGGACGCCCTAGACCCGAGATCTCCGTGATTGGAGAGCACCGCCATGACGAGCCTTGATTCGATCGCCTCGGCGCAGCCGGCTACGGCCCCGAATACCGGGCTCTGCCTGCTGATCGTCGAGGACGACGACGCCGACGCCTACCTGATCACCCACGCCGTCGCCGGCCATCCGGCGGTTGCGCGGGTCGTGCGGGCGCGTGACGGGGTCGAGGCCATGGAGACGATCGAGACCGGCGAAATCGCTCCCGACATGGCCTTCGTCGATCTGCAGATGCCCCGCAAGAACGGCTTCAATTTGCTGACCGCGCTGGCTCAGCGGCCCGGGCCGGGTTTCCCGATAATCGT
The DNA here is from genome assembly GCA_019247715.1 of Caulobacteraceae bacterium. Taxonomy (GTDB): domain Bacteria; phylum Pseudomonadota; class Alphaproteobacteria; order Caulobacterales; family Caulobacteraceae; genus Acaudatibacter. The sequence goes on along the minus strand of JAFBAO010000008.1, from coordinate 23,252 downwards.
CCTCACCTCGTCCAGCTCGCCTCTGGACGCCCAGCGCAGCCGGCTACGGCTGGCGGCCGGCGTAATCACCAAGCCGGACACCACAACCTTGCTGGAAGAGGTCTTGACCGCCGCGATCGACGCCGCCTGCCTGCGGAAGGCGGCGGCGCAGCCCGAGGACGCGGCTTTCTGAGCGCGATGGAGAAGAGGATCGACCGATGTCTTGCATCCTGGTCGTCGATGACGAGCCTGCGCTGAGGCGGACCTTGCGCGCCATGTTGGAGAAGGCCGGTCATACCGTCATGGAGGCCGGCGATGGCGATCAGGCGGTGGCGGTCTTCAAGGAGAGGCCGGTCGATCTCGTTCTGACCGACATCATCATGCCAAATCGGGAGGGCATCGAGACCCTGGGCGCGCTCCGCCGTCTCGATGCCGAGGTTCCGATCATCGCCATGTCGGGCGGCGGCAGCAAAGGGGGCGAGCTTTTTCTCACGCTAGCCAGCCAGCTGGGCGCGACCCAGACCCTGGCCAAACCCATTCGCCAGGCCGACCTGATGGACGCGGTGGAGATCTGCCTGGCCGGCGAAGTCTAGTTCGCTCGGGCTCAGCTTCGCCTGAGATCCGAATAGAGATCCAAGGGTTCGAACCGCAAGGCCTTGGCGATGCTCGCGGTCTCCGGATGGATGGCGCGGCCCGCGAGAAACCGGAATCCGGCGCCCACCGCGCCCAGGACCAGCGAGCGCGACTCGAGATCGTAGGCGGCACAGTCAACGCCCAGGGCGCGGCTCCTGGCCCCGAAGGCGGTCAGCAACGTCAGCATCTCCGCTTCGGAACGCCCGTGGCCGCACGCCGTGGCGGCGACGTAGCGCAGCCATGAACCCGGCGGCGGAATCGCGCGTGGCCGCTCCAGTTCGATCATCGCAGAGAAGCTGATTCCAAGGGGGCGGGTCATTTCCAGGAAGGCCTTGCAGGAGAAGGTCCAGAACTCCTGCTCGGGACGGCAGATCTCCACCGTGAGCAGCTTGCGAAGCTCCGACGGGATCTCTCCCAGGGCCCGGCGCAGTTCCATGCGCTGGCTGCCCGAGCCCAGGCTGGAGTGGCGGATCGCGAGGCTGACGGGCAGGCGCCGCCCGTGGCTGGCCAGGGAGCGCAGGTCGTCCGCTGCCGCGAAGATCAACTCGAGATCGATCTTGAAGGCCTCCGCCTCGAACGAGCGGTCGCCGGGCTCGCCGAGCGCGGCGGTCCGGGGCGCGCCGCGAAAGCGCAGGAGAGTCATCTGGCCCACGTCCCAGATGGGGCTGTAGGCGATCATCTTGGGCGCCGCCTCGGCCTCGCCTTCGCCCGCGGCGGAGACAGGCGATGCGCCGCCTGGGCCGCGCTCCGGTCTATCGTCCGGAAATCCATCCTTGGCGGCTGGGCTAAGGTCGGTCGGGGAGGGGTCCGAGGGCGGCCGGGCGCGCTCGAGAGCTTCTGTCAGGACCCCGTGGCAGGTGGCGGCGGCCAGCGCCGACGCCGAGATCTCCGTGCACTTGGCCGTCACCCCAAGCCCGACCGCCTCGCCCTCGCCCAGCAGGTGGCGGGCGATTTCATGGGTGATGACCCGGCTCTTGAATTCGGCTTCGGCGGCCCCGAGGCTGGCGAACAGCACCAGATAGCTGTCCTCACCGTGCTGCTCGAACACGTCGCCGCGCATGAGATGCCTGGAGATGGTGTTGCGGGCGATCTGGTGGACCTTGTCGGACAACGCCGGCCAGCGGTCCGCGAGCGTCGCCTGGACCTCGGTGAGGCCGACCAATTGAAACGAACTCAACGGAACCACGAGTTCCGGCTGCGCGCCTGGGGAAGAGCGCGTCTTTGATATGCCGCCGACCGGCCGGGTGTTTTCGGCGCCAAGCAGCCGACGCGCCCCATCGGTCAGGCGCGCCAGCAGAGGCGCCGAGGCGTGCTCGATTGGTGCGGCGGACGCTCCGCGCGATGGCCCCATGCAGACCGCCCTGGTGGATGCCGTGAGCTGCCGGAAGAATGCCCGCCTAGTCCTAACGCTGAGTTTACGAACCGCCTGCGCCCAGTCGTCGCGAAGTATTTCACAGCAAGTCGCTCACCACGTTCGGACGGCGGTCCAGTCTAGGAAGAAGCCCGATATCGCGGAGCAAGGTTCAGCCGCTTGCGCCGCGCCGCCCGGCGGGGTCGGCGCAAGTCCGCATCCTGCCGCCTTAGGTGTGTTCGGATGGTCTCTTGGCGCCGCGCCAGGCGTCCAGGTTGGCGGCGACGGTCTTCTCGGCCTTGTCGTAGAAGGCGCTGTTCCGGACGTGGTGGCGGTACTCGAATTGCGTCGCGTGGCGGAACTCCAGCACCTCCACGCCCCTAGGCCCGGCCCGGTAGGCGTAGGGGACGTCGGCGGGGACGAAGAAACAGTCGCGCGGACCGAGCGTCTCGTTCCCGAGCTCGAGCGAACCGGCGACCACATGGTAGAGGCAGTCCACCTCGTGGCTGTGAAGCGGCAGCGGGAAGTTTTCCTTGAACCACAGATAGACCAGGCTGAAGCCGGGCATGTTGACGAGCACCCTGGCCTCGCTCCCTTCGCCGAACCCGGCCTCGCGCAGCTTTTCCGAGCCCCGCGTCTGCAGTTCATCGCCTGGAACCAGGGTGAGGCAGTCCGTGTCCAGCAACGCTGGGGCCTCGACGCCCCGATAGATCCTGATGCCTGCTTCGGCGTCCATGGTTTCCTCCATAACCGGGCCGGGCTGCCGGTTGACGGCAGATTACAGCCGTTCGCCCGGTGTGGTGAATTCGAAGTTCGCCTGATTTCGGGGGCGGGGCGAAGGCGAACATCGAATTGGTCAGGCTCAGGACGCGTGCGGCGACGCCATTTCCGGCGACCGGCCGAAGGCAGTCAGGCGGCCAGCCCGCTTTCGGCGGCCGATCCGCTTCTCAGCCGACCACCTGCGGCTCGCCCTCGGAGACGAACGCCAGGAATTGTTCGGCCACCGCAGCGCACCCCTCCTCAAGGTCCATCCGCCAACCGGGGAGCACCACGTGGAGCGCGAACTGCTCGATCTGATAGAGCATGAGGTGGGCGCGTGTGCGCCTGCGGTCCGCGGCGCGTGAGCCGTCCTGCGGAATGTTGAAGGCCGAAAATCGCCGGCCGAGGATGTCGATCTCCTCGTCTCGCGTATCCGAAAAATAGCTCGTCATGTCGTCGTAGATGTCACATACGACGTAGAAACTGAACAACCAGCGGCGCTTGCGCTTGTATAGCTTGACCACTTGCATGACCCAGTTCGTCATGAACTCTAGGTCAACGCGCCCGGCGTCGAGTATTTCATGGTATTTGTCTATGGACGGTAAGTGCTCTTGCATGATGATTGCGCCGAGCACTTCTTCCTTGCCGCGAAAATGGTTGTAGAAAGTGGCCCGGCTGACGCGGGCGCCCGCCGCGATGTCGTCGACGGTGCTGAAGTGGAACTTCTGGCTGGCGAACACCGTGCGCGCGGCGCTGATGATGCGGGCCCGGGTTGCTTCGCGTTGCTGGATGCGCCGGCCGACCAGCGCCTTGCTGGGCGCCGGCGCGGCGCGCCGTCCAGCCGCCCGGGGCTTGTCGGACGGGCGGCTGGGCTCGTCCGGGACAGAAAGCGAACGTCCGCCGGCGCGGAAATGATGCTTGGGGGGCGTCGCCGCGGCGCGGCCGTAGCCGGGGGCGCCCGGAACCGATTTGACCGGAACCGATTTGACCGGCGCCGAATTGACCGGCGACCGTCGTTTGGAATCGTGACCCGGCACGCTTCTCCCTTCCGTGATGGCCCTTTCTCGCGCGGCCAAGCCAACGTGAGGGGGCAGGCCGCGTCAAGGCGGCGCAAGCGTAATTTCGGCGATCTTCGCGGGGAAAACCTCCGGCCAGGGCCGCGCCCCGTGTCGAACGAGGCTCAAGCAGACCCTCTTGACGCTGCAGCGATCGGTCGATCGTGAGGCGACGCCGGTCAGATCTATGGCGGCTGAGGAAGCGTCGGGCGGGAAGGAGGCGAGCCGGGTGCGGCGAGCGCCGAGCCCATGCTATGGTCGCCCGATGGCGAGCGAACCTGCGCGATCTTCCGTACGTCCACAGCTGACCATCGACGAAATCGTCCGTGCGGCGCTCGCTCTGGTTCAGAGAGACGGGATCGACGGCGTCACCATGCGCAGTCTGGCCAAGCACCTCGGCGTCGCGCCCGGCGCCGCGTACTACTATGTCGCCAACAAGGAGGAGCTGCTGCAGCTGGTCGGCCAGGTGATCGTCGACGCAACGCCGCTGCCGAAGCAGGGGTCTTGGCAGGAGCAGCTGCGCAGCCTGATCAAGGGGACGGTCGCCACCTTCAGCGCCTTCCCTGGGTCGGACGTGCTGGCGGGGTCGCCCGGACCCTGGCGGCGCGCCTACGGTCGGCCCCACCAATACCTGCACGATCTGCTCGTCCGCGCAGGCTTCGGGGACGACGAGGCCGAGCAGGCGGTCTTCACGGTTCGAGTGTTCATCTCCGGCGCGCTCAGAACCGCGGAACTCTGCCGTCGAGCCGGCGGGACCGAGCCGCTGGCTGAAAGCCCGGAGCTCGACGGCGCCATCGACACCTTGGTCGCGGGCCTCACGGCGGCTTTGAAACCGGACTGATCGGACCCGCGAGGCGTCACCGAAGCCGTCGCTCGTAACCGGCCAGCCTCGTGGCGAGCGCCTTCGCCCGCTGAGAGGGACTCTCCGTCAGCGCCGGATAGAGCGTTCTGACTTGTGAAAGGGGAACGACGCGCCCGTCCCGGACCGTCTTCAGGCTGACGGCCTGCTCGTTTCGCACCAGAAAGCCTTCTGTCGTCATTGTGTTTGATGGCGGCAAAGCGCCCTGGAGCCCCTGCCAGCGCAGCAGAATCTCTCCCCGGCTCAGGCCGCTGGTGTCGATCCAATTCGCAACGCCCGGATCTTCTGCGGCTATGACGTAGGTGGTCGTGCCGTCAGCATTCCGACGCGCCTGGCCGTTGTTGACGCTGCCGCTCCGGTGCGCGTAGTCGGTGGTGATCCACCAAGGATTGGCGAAGACACAGCCCAAGAACTTCGCGCTCATGTCATCAACGGTGAAGACTATCGCCTCATCGCGCTTGAGGTCGACCGTGGCGCCCGACGTGTAACCCCACCTCGCGCCGCCGCCCTTGCTGGCGTCGCCTGGCCTGGCGGTCGGTTGAGGTGGGATATTCACCGCGCCCTCCCAGGCGTTGGCCAGGTACCGGGGGTAGAAATCCAGCCAGTAGCGAGCGAAGCTGGTCATGTCGGAAGCCGCACGCCGTGCGAGCTGCTCGTCGGACGCGGGCGACGTCTTGGGTCCGCCGGTGACCGAAATCGTAAGCCGGTAGGGCGCCTGGGCGTTCCAGTCCGAAAGGGTGTCGCGGATCCAGATGGCGCGCGCCTCCGGCACGGTCTGAAAATGATTTCCCGAGGCTGCTTTAGGACCAATGGTGATCGTGAATCCGCCGTCCGGATCGAACTTCATGTTGGTGCTTTGCAGTATCGCGATCTGGTGGCCCATGTTGTTCATCGTGCCGGGCGCGCTGTCGAGCAGCTCAAAGCTGACTTGTGCGGGGACTCCTCCCTGAGGCTCCCCGTGAAGAACGTATTCGTGAGCGTTGTCGATGAAGATTATACGATAGATATTGTCAGGGTTGTCCTGCCCGAACCGGCTTCCAGGAACGCTCAGACCATGCCAGGCGTGCGGAGCGTTTTCGGCCCACAAGACGGCCGGCCTGGACGGGTCGTTGTTCACCGAAAAGAACAGCCCGGCGAAGGCATGCTCTTCGACGGCCGAGTCCAGAGTTTGTCGCCCCGATTCCGTCGTCGCTTCCTGTTCGGCGACGAACATCTGCGCGATCTTCGCTCTTGCGGACTGAATCTCCGGCCTGTGGAATATCCGGATCGCCCTCCGCTCGGCCTCGAGCTGGCCGGGCGTGTCCAGATGATAGGGCGTCAGGGGGGCGCCGTAAGCCGGGACCCACGGCGCCGCGGCCGCAACCAACAGCACCAGAAACTGTCCGATAAGGTGACGCATCGTGTGGCCTCCCTGCCCCCGTCGAGCGCATGCCGCCTCGGATCCCCGCGCGCGCCTTCCAGAGGAATCGTCACTTGCCGTGAAGCGCCGACGTCGCCGCCCACGGCTCCGTTCGTCGAGACGCCGCTCGGAGGAGACGCAAGCTCCTCGGCCGAAGACCTACCGCGGCGGCGGGCGTCTACCCGGTAGTTACCGTACGCTCCCGCCATCATTCGTCAATGCTCTTGCAACAGATGTCGTATTGCCTGGCCCGCAGCGCGCCACGCCGCCTGGGACGGGGCGCCCGGGTGAAAGGGCGATCCTCGCGCGATCTCGCGCGGCCGTCACGCGAGGCTCGCCTCTGTCAGGCGCTACAGCCGGCCAGGGCGAGGGCCGCTGACGGCGCGGCGCTGGCGAGGCCGCGAGGCCGGCGTCCGTCCGCCCGGTCAGGCCCCCCAACGGCGGACGAACCAGGTCTTCACCATGTGGGTGAGCGTCGCGTAGGCGAGGAGGAAGCTGGCGACGATCGGCCAATAGAGCCATGGCAGCGGCTTGAACCCGAGCGTCGCGCCCAGCGGCGTCGCCGGCAGCACGACGGCGACCGCACTGACGATGAGACTGGTGGCGATCAGCGGCGGACTGGCGCGGCTCTCGATGAAGGGGATCTTCGCCGTGCGGATGATGTGGATGATCAGTGTCTGGGTCAGCAGCGATTCCACGAACCATCCGGTCTGGAAGAGCGCCGGGTCGCGCCAGGCGCCGAAGACGTAGAGCATGGTGAAATAGGTGGCGTAGTCGAAGATCGAGCTGATCGGGCCGACGCACAGCATGAAGCGGGTTATGTTGCCGATCTCCCAGCGCCGCGGAGAGGCCAGATAGGTCTCGTCCACATTGTCCAGCGGGATCGCGGTCTGGGAGAAGTCGTAGAGGAGGTTGTTGGTCAGCACCTGCAGCGGGGCCATCGGCAGGAACGGCAGCAGGATCGAGCCGCCGAGGACGCTGAACATGTTCCCGAAGTTCGAGCTCGCGCCCATCTTGATGTACTTGGTGATGTTGCCGAAGACCCGCCGGCCTTCCAGGACCCCGTCCTTCAGCACCCCGAGGCTCTTCTCCAAGAGGATGATCGCCGCCGACTCCTTGGCGATGTCGACGGCCGTGTCGACCGAGACTCCCACGTCCGCCGCCCTGAGCGCCGGCCCGTCGTTGACGCCGTCGCCCAGGAAGCCGACCACCCGGCCGCCGCCTTGCAGGGCCGCGATCACCCGCGCCTTCTGGTCGGGGGTCACCTTGGCGAAGACCTGGGCGACCTGCGCCCGCTCCGCCAGCTCGGCGTCGCTCATCGCCTCCAGCTCCTGGCCGAGCACCAGGTCGGTGACCTTGAGGCCCACGTCCCGGCAGATCTTGCGGGTTACGAGGTCGTTGTCGCCGGTGAGGATCTTCACCGTGACGCCACAGGCTTGCAGGTCGGCGATCGCGGCGGCGGCGGTCTCCTTCGGCGGGTCGAGGAAAGCGAGGAAGCCCAGCAGGACGAGGTCGGTCTCGTCCTCGCGCGCATAGTGCGCCTTGACGGTCTCGAGCGAACGGCAGGCCACGGCCACGACCCGGAAGCCGTTGCGGTTGAGACGCTGCGCGACCTTCTGGATCCTCGGCGCATGGGCCGGATCGAGGGCCTCGACCGCATCGCCGATCTGGTAGCGTCCGCAGACCGCCAGAATCTCCTCGACGGCGCCCTTGCAGATCAGCAGCGGCGGCTCGCCCGACTTTTGCAGGACCACCGAGAGCCGGCGGCGGACGAAGTCGAAGGGAATTTCGTCGAGCTTGCGGTAGTCGGCGGCCGAGACCGGATGGCCCTCGTGCTCGACGTGCTCGAGCACCGCCTTGTCCATGAGGTTGTGAAGCCCGCTCTGCCACCGGCTGTTCAGGTAGCCGTAAGCCAACACCCGAGCGTCTTCGTGGCCCTCGACGTCGACGTGCAGCTTCATAATGATCCGGTCCTGGGTGAGGGTGCCGGTCTTGTCCGTGCAAAGTACGTCCATCGCCCCAAAATTCTGGATCGCGTTCAGCCGTTTGACGATGACCCGGCGCTTCGACATGGCGATCGCCCCGCGCGCCAGGTTCACGGTGACGATCATGGGCAGCATCTCTGGGGTCAGCCCCACCGCGACCGCCACCGCGAAGAACAGCGCCTGCACCCAGTCGTGCTTGGTGAAGCCGTTGATCAGGAAGACCGCCGGCGTCATCACCAGGATGAAGCGGATCATCAGCCAGACGAAACTGCTCAGCCCTCTGTCGAAGCTGGTCACCGCGTCAGCCGCGACGATCTTCTCGGCCAGCCTCCCAAAGTAGGTGGCGCGGCCGGTGTGGACGACGACGCCGGTCCCGTAGCCGCTGACCACGCTGGCGCCCATGAAGCAGAGATTGCGGCAGGCGAAGAGGTCGGCCTCGTCGGGCCCCGCCTCGGCCGCCTTCTCGGCCGGGATGGATTCGCCGGTGAGCGCCGACTGGTTCAAGAGGTCGGTGGCGGTGAGCAGCCGAAGGTCGCCGGAGACCAGGTCCCCCGCGGCCAGGCGCACCACGTCGCCCGGGACGACCTCTTCCAGGGGGATCTCGATGAAGCCCTCGGCGTCGGCCCCGGGGCTCGCGGGCCGCCGCACGCAGGCGTGCACCCGCACCATGCGCGCAAGCTTGGCCGCCGCGGCGCTGGACCGGTGTTCCTGGACGAACCCGAGCCCGACGCTGAGCAGCACCATCACCGCGATGACCACGGCCGAGCGGACGTCCGACAGGAACCACGACAGGGCGGCGAGGGCGAGGAGCAAGCCGTTCAGCGGATTCCTCAGCCGGCTCCAGAGCTCGGCGGCGACGGAGGCCTGCTGGTGGTTCTCGATCCGGTTCGGTCCGAACTTCGTCAGCCGCGAAGCGGCCTCCGCGGGGGGAGAGCCCTCCGGTCGACACCCCCAGCCGTGCGCACGCCTCGTCCGGGGCGCCGCGCGATGCGGCGGCGAGGTCTCGGGAAGCAGCGGCGCCGTCCGTCCCGCGCGCGCCTCTGCGAGCCGCGCCAGGGGCAGGGTCCGCTCGCCCTCCGGAACGGCGGTCGGGAACACCCCCCAGGAGATCGCCGCGCGCGCCCTGCGGGTTCGAGCTCACGCAACCGTCTCGGAGCGCCAAGCCGAGATCTCGGCCAGTTCCGACGGCGGCTCGGTCACGATGGTCCGTCGCCCGAGGGTCACCTCCCCGGTGTCCCCATCCAGGGAGATCCAGTCGCCCTGATGGAGCGGGCGGGCGCCGAGGCGCGCCGGGGCCGCTTCCAGATCGAGCCCTTGGCATCCGACGATGCAGACCTTGCCCATCTGACGGGCGACCACCGCGGCGTGGGCCGTGCGGCCCCCGCAGGCGGTGAGGATCGCCTTCGCGACGGCGAAGCCTTCGATGTCTTCGGTGGCCGGCTCGCGCCGCACGAGGACCACCGGCGCGCCCTCGGCCGCGAGCTGCTTGGCGCTGGCGTTGTCGAACGCGGCGCGGCCGCTGGCCATCCCTGGGGCCGCCGCGATTCCGCTGGCGACGGGCTCGGCCGGTTCGGCGAAGCGGGACGAGGCCGCCTGCGCGATATCCACCTCGGCCAGGCGTGCGAGAGCGGTCTTGCGGTCGATGACGCCTTCGTGGACGAGGTCGACGGCGATCCTGAGCGCCGCTTTCGGCGCGCGCTTGGCGGCGCGCATCTGCAGGAAGAACAGCACGCCGTCCTCGATGGTGAATTCGATGTCCTGCACGTCGCCGAGCGCCCGCTCCAGCTGGCCGGCGCCCTGCACGAGCTCGGCGAACGCTTCGGGGAGCCCCGCGGCGACCGCAGCCGCCTCCAGCGGCGTGCGACGCCCGGAGACGACGTCTTCTCCCTGGGCGTCGAACAGGAAGTCGACGTACGGGGCCTTCTCGCCGGTGGCGGGATTGCGGGTGAAGGCGACGCCGGAGCCCGACCGGCGGCCGTCGTTGCCGAACACCATCGCCTGGACCGTCACCGCCGTGCCGCTCAACCCTTCAAGACCGTTCAAGCGGCGGTATTCGCGCGCCTTGCGGCTCTCCCAGGAACGGAAGACGGCGCGTGCGGCTTCGCTCAGCTGGTCCATCGGGTCGAGCGGAATGGGCCGCGTTGCTTGCGCCGCGGCGATGTCGCCGAAGATAGCGCAAAGCCGCTCGAGCGCCTCACCGTCGAGCTCGGACTCGTCGGCGGCGGATTCGGCCCTGACCATGTCGGCGAGGGCGCCGGCGAAAGCGTTCGCGGGCGCTTGGCCCACCACGGTCGCGTAGGACTCGATGAAGCGGCGGTAGCTGTCCCAGGCGAAGCGCGGATTGCCGGAAAGCCGGATCAGCCCATGAACCGCTTCCGGCCCGAGGCCGACGTTGAGCACGGTCGAAAGCATCCCCGGCATCGACCTGGCGGCGCCGGAGCGGACCGACACCACGAGCGGCGCGCGCACGTCGCCGAACCGGCGCCGGGTCTCCGCCTCCAGGCGGGCCATGCCCTCGCGGAGCCCGTCGGCGACCAGGCTTGCGGCCGCTTTAGGGCGCGCGTTCGCCGCCGCGCAGAGGGTGGTGGGCAGCGCAAACGCGGCGGGCGTGCGCAATCCGAGGCGCGCCATCCGCCAGATCCCGGCCGCCTTGGCGCCTACCAGCTCGGCCGTGACCGTTTCCTCCGCCGCATCGCGCCCCAGCCAGACCATCTTGGGTGGATCGGAGGTCACGCCGACAACTCCTCGAGGACACGCTCGCGGAGCGCCAGCGCCGCGTGGGCCAGGTGATCGGTGGCCGCCTCCAGGGCGCGCGCGATCTCCAGTCCCAGCATCAGCGGCCGCGCGTCGGGGGCCGGTTCGCCCATGAAGGCGCCGACGGCGGCCCGCTCGGCCTCGTCCGCCGCCCGCTCGGCGGCCGTGGTGGCGTCGATCGCCTGCAAGGCCGCGACCGCGTCCTCGCGTCGACCTGCCGGCAGGCGGATGGAGGCTTCGACCGCGCGCACCGCCTGGCCCAGACACTCCACGACGATGTTCGCCAGCCGAGGCAGAGGATCGCCGGGCGGCGGCCCAGGCGGCAGGCTCATGAGGAAGGCGCATTCGTCCAGCGCATCCATCGCGTCCTCGACTTCGTCGACCAGGCGCCGGACGGCCTGCGGATGGCGCAGCCGCGCGCAGATCTCGCGCGCCTCCAGCGTCAGGCGGTCAGCCTTGGCTTCGAGCCGTTTCGCCCTCGCCGCCAGCGCCGGGGCGCCGCCGGCCTCCTGCGAAAGGGCCTCGGCGATCGTCCCGGCCAGCACGCGCGAGAGTCCGAGATGGCGCACGACGATCGCGAGCACGGCGGCCTCGGCCGTATCGAACCGCTGGGCCAGGTCGGCCTGGATCTCGTCGCGGATCAGTCTCGCCGATCGGCCGGCGCGGAGCGCCTCGCTGGTCTCCTTGAGCACCCGCCTGAGAAAGCCGACCGCCTCGGTCTCGCCCAGGGCCGCCTCCAGCCTCACGCCGTAGGGGACGCGTCCGGCCGCGGCCTTGCGCACGGTCTCGAACACCAGGTCGACGCCCCCCGCCTCGAGGAATGCGCGGTGGCCGAGGTCGTGGGCGGCGCCCCACTCCAGGAGGGCGATGGCCGCGTCGCGGCTGACGAAGGACTGCAGCGCCTTGCGCGCCTTGTTCCAGTCGATCAGGAAGACGATCCGGGATCCGAGGAATTCCAGGAACTCGTCCAGGGCCGCCTCGTCTTCGCCGGCGAACCGGCCGGTGACGAGATAGAAGACCTCCTCCTCGCCAAGGCCCTTGGCCGCCTGCTCGGACAGCGGGCTCCAGGCGACCCGGCGGTCGAAAAGGCCCATGAAGAACTTCGCCCGGCGGCGATGGACGTCGGTGTAGGTCGCCGTGACCTCGAGCGCCTCGACGTGCAGCACAAGCACGTGGGCGTCGGTCTCGCCGATGTCGTTCTGGATGATGAGCCGTTCGCCGGCTCTCGCGGCCGTGGTGGCGAGGCCGGGGTGGCCGAACGCCAGAGGCGCGGTGCGCGAGAGGCCCCGCATGAAGGCGCGCACGCGGGCGCGGTCCCAATCGCCGAGGTGATGGACCTTGGCCCCGGCCACCTCCTCCACCGCGGTCTCGCCGGCGAGGCGGTTGATCGCCCTGTGAAGGTCCATGATCAGCAGGTGGAAGCTGTCGGGACCGTCGCGCCGCGCCGACGTCATCAGGCCGACGGCGGCCCGCTCGAGGACGTCGTCCTGCGGCGGGCGGATGGCCTCGGCGAGGGCCTTGAACCGCTGATCAAGCTCGCCGCGCTCTTGGACGCCGGCGGCCTCCAGGGGCGCGAGCATGGCGGCCAGATCCGATCGGAGCCCCTCGACGAGGAGGCGGGCGCCAGGGGCCTTGAATTCCTTCGCCCCGACCGCCTCGGCGCCGGAAACCGTCTGGTCGAACCGGGGGTCGGCGAGACCCGCGGCCCGTCGCTCCGCTTCCAGAACGGAGCCCTTCCGCCCGGGGCTGGCGGCCTGGGCGGCGGCCTCCTGGAGCAGACTGAGGCGAACCTTCGCCCTGTCGTTCGCGGCCAAGGCCGCCGCGATCAGGTCAGGCAGGAGGACCGCCGCCTCGCCCAGTCGCTCGATGATCTCGCTCTTGGCCATCGCCTGGCCCCAAACCGCCGCTGACTGACGCCGCCCCCCGGACGAGCGCCGCCGCCGCGACCGGGCGGCTGGATCTCTATATGAACGTCGAGTGTGACGAATTGAGCCCGGTCAAAACATCGGCGCTGCAGGCGCCCTAGGAGGCGCCGTCGCGGAAGCGACAAGCGAAAGGCCTAAGCTACCGGGCCTGAACCCGAGGGGACTGGGATGAGCATCGCAACCTCGACCGACGCTGGGCCGGCGCAGTCGCGCAGCCTCATCCTTGCGGCGGCGCGCGACCCCGCAGCCGCGCCGCCGGAGCGCTTGCCCGACGAAGCCTCAAGCTTCGAGAATTTCGACCGCATCGCCCGGGCCACGGTGGGCCGGTTCACCCAGAGCGTCTCCCCCAACGCCGTGGCCGCGGCGATCCTCGACTGGTCGACGCACCTGGCCAAGGCGCCCGGGCGCCAGCTCGAGCTGAGCATGGCCGCCTGGACGAACCTCGCCCGCCTGCAGCGCTACGCCTGGCGCACGCTGGCCGGCCAGGGCGGCGCGCCGCCGTTCGCGCCCAGCCCGACCGACCACCGCTTCGCCTCGCCCGAATGGGGCAAGGCGCCCTTCAACGTGCTCGCCCAGTCCTTCCTGGCGGTGGAGGATTTCTGGGACCGGGCGACCCAGCCGGTTCGGGGGATGTCGACCCGCCACGCCGACCGGGTCGCCTTCATGGCGCGCCAGCTGCTCGACGTCTTCTCGCCGTCGAACAACCTCCTCCTGAACCCGGTGCTCCTGACGACCACCGAGCGCGAGGCCGGAATGAACCTCGTCCGCGGTGTCGCGAGCTTCATGGACGACCTCGGGCGCCAACTGGCCGGCGAGCCGCCTCGGCTGCTCGAGGGCGTGGAGCTGGGGCGCGACCTGGCGGCGACGCCGGGGACGGTGGTGTTCCGCAACGCGCTGATGGAGCTCATCCAGTACGCGCCGATGACCGACGAGGTCATGGCCGAGCCGGTGCTGATCGTCCCGGCCTGGATCACCAAGTACTACATCCTCGACCTTCGCCCGCAGAACTCCCTCGTGCGCTACCTGGTGAGCCAGGGGCACACGGTGTTCATGATCTCCTGGCGCAATCCAGGCCCGGCGGATCGCGATCTCGCGTTCGACCAGTACCGGACCGAAGGCGTGATGGCCGCGCTGGACGCCGTCTCGGCCATCGTTCCTCAGAGCCGGATCCACCTGGCGGGCTACTGCCTGGGCGGGACCACCGCCGCCATCGCCGCGGCCACCATGGCCAGGGACGGGGACCAGCGTCTGGCGTCCCTCACCCTGCTGGCCGCCCAGACCGACTTCTCGGAGGCCGGCGAGCTGATGCTGTTCATCGACGAGAGCCAGGTGGCCTTCCTGGAGGACCTGATGTGGGACCAGGGCGTGCTGGACGGACGCCAGATGCTGGGCGCCTTCCAGGCCCTTCGCGCCAACGACCTCGTCTGGTCGAAGATGATCCACGAATATCTGCTGGGGGCGATTATATCTTTGACGAACCACGGAAGGGCTGATAGGGTGGATTCATAAAGGAATCCAACAATGTCTGTCCTCTCTCAGCCCCGCTTTCACAACGAAGCCGCAGCCTTCGAATATGTCGAACGGCTACTGTGGCCGAACGGTCCGATCTGCCCGCACTGCGGCGGCTTCGAAAACATCTATGACCTGAGCAAGACGCGGATCGGCCTGCGCAAGTGCGGCCAGTGCCGCAAGCAATTCACCGTCCGGGTCGGCACGATCCTCGAGGACAGCCACCTTCCGATGACGAAGTGGCTCCAGGCGATCCACCTGATGGTCTCGTCCAAGAAAGGCGTCTCCAGCCATCAGCTCCACCGCACCCTCGAATGCACCTACAAGACGGCGTGGTTCCTCACTCATCGCATTCGGGAAGCCATGCGCGAGGGCGAGCTTGCGCCGTTCGGCGGTACTGGCGGCGACGTTGAAGTTGACGAGACCTTCATCAGCCGTGACCCCGACGCGCCGCCCACCAGCACCGGTAATCCGAGCACCGGCTTTCACCACAAGATGAAGGTTCTGACGCTGGTTGACCGCACGAGCGGCCGGGCGCGCTCCTTCGTGGTGGACACCCTGAGCGCCAAGGATATCGCGCCGATCTTGAGCGCCAACATCGCCAAAGAGGCCCGGCTCCTGACCGACGAAGCGCGGCGCTACATCAAGATGGGCCGCCAGTTCGCCGATCACCAGTCGGTCAACCACGGCAAGGAAGAGTACGTTAGCCGCACCGATCCGACTGTGCACACGAACACCGTCGAGGGCTTCTATTCAATCTTCAAGCGCGGCATGCGGGGCGTCTATCAGCACGCCTCGAAGAAGCACCTGCACCGTTACATGGCCGAGTTCGACTTCCGGTACAGCCATCGAGTCGCGCTGGGCGTGGATGATCAGGAGCGGGCCAGCCGCGCCCTAGCAGGTGTGGTCGGCAAGCGGCTGAGGTACGATGGACCTAGTCCATCCATCTCAGTCTAAGCCAAAGCGCCCACGACGAAATCGGTCGCGGTGGCGGACCAAGCGCCGCAAGAAGACCTTGACGTAAGAGTCACCATATGAGATGTTCCAAGCTGGCTTCCGCCGGATGACAAGAGCCCCTGGGCGCTTCTCAAAAAGATAGTCCGGACCGGAAGCCACTTTATTTAGTAGTATAACTTCGTTCCATGGGCCCACATGTCATATTCGTGGGTGATTTTGTTGTTAATAAGATCATAGCTTCGGCTGTCGCCCTTCTCCCATTTTCTCTGTATCGCCCAAATGCAGTAGTCCGCCACCTGCAAGCATGGGTCAGTAGCTGCAGGCCAGAAGCTGGTTGCCCATTGCGCCCGAGAGACGGTTTGCTGTACCACGTCATTTACCGCACTGGTGAAGATCGCTTGGCCCTTCTTGGTGCCTACCGACGCTGTCGTAATGTGAAGCTCGTCCGAAGCGGTGAGGTACTTTCGGTTGGAATGGCGAAGGTGGTAAAGCCACCCATACTTGTAAAACCGCTCCTTAGACTCGCGTACCTGTGGCTGTGCCTTCGCTTTCTCCATGATCGTGGCATGCACTTGGAATTCTGAGTCGCGGATCGTCTCAAAGACCGCATCTCGAACTTCCTGCCGATCTTCGCTCGCGTGGAAATAGTCCTTTAGTGGCTTTCCCCGCCAAGCGAGGTCGCGACGCAACGCCTGTAGGCGGGTGCCGATGTCGCAGGATTCAAGTGCGACCGTCCCGACGATGAAGTACCTTGAGGCGCTATCGCCTCGCTTGAACGCGAAGTCGCCAGCCTCGTCCGCGAACAGGAATATGCGCGCCATGTCGGATAGCGGAGCCAAACCATCGCCGAAGAGTCAACCTAGGCGGATGAGCTTCGAGGAACTCGCCCGCGAGCTGGAATGCGACGAGGACGAAGAGGCCTTCAAGGCGAAGGTGGAGCGGGTGTTGAAGTCGCCACCCCAGCACCGCGATAAACAGCCCAAGCCTTCAGAATAGATCGGCCTGGCTGTCCGCCGCCTCGCGCTGGGCGGCTTTGTATCCCTCCACGTGGCCGAAGGGGACCTGGGGGCGTTTTCCCGCCAGCACGTCCGCCGCAGTCAGAATTTGGAGACGCGGGAACTTTCGCCCCCCCGTCTCGTAGAAGCCCGCTGCAACCGCCTCCCGCTCCATCTCGCGGGATGGTTCGTTCAAGGTCAGGAACAGGCCCAGCGCGGCTTTCTCGCGCTCTATGGTGCCCTTCAGATCGCGAACGTCGCCGGACTTTGTGCCGCCGCCCTTAACCGAGATGATAGCAAACTGCGGCTTGCGGTCGGCGTCGCGGAAATGCAGGTAGCCGTCGATTCCGCGATCCATGCCCTTCCGGCCGCCCTTGTAGGGCTGGCCGTCTATGGCCGCCACAATCCACTTTTGGAACTCGTACTTGTCCCGCTCGGCAAGGTCCGTTGCCCCGGCGTGGTCACGCGGCACGCCGTGAACTTCGAATTGGACCGCCGGGAACGCCTTGCGCAGACGTCGCTCGATCAGACCGATGGATAAGTGTGTAACGTCTATCCCGATCCATTTGCGACCAAGCTTTTGCGCTGCATGAACTGTAGTGCCGCAACCACAGAAAGGATCAAGCACAACTTCACCTTCATTGGACGACGCGCAGATAATGCGTTCAAGCAGGGCGACCGGCTTCTGCGTTGGATATCCCAACCTCTCCTGAGCCTGCGAGTTCAGGGGTGGAATATCGAGCACGACATCCTGGATCGGCTGACCAGGATCTAGGTAGAGCTTAAACTCGGGAACGCCAGTCGAACCATCGCGCTTTTGCGGGATGCGTACATAATCGTTGGCCAGCAACAGATCGAGTTGCATCTGAAGTCCGTCCGGGACAGCGATCCCTTCAGCCCTAAGTGAATCAATAGCGCGAGAAGGCACCGCCCAGTGGCGCCCCGCCGATGTTGGGTCGTACCCCTCCCAGGGCTTCCCGGACTCGCCGTGGCGGACGCCCGGTGCGGTCAAGACGACTAAGCGATATCGTCCTCGACTGTCATTGAACCGATACTTGTCCTCGACATAGCTCTCGTCATGCTGCTGGAGAACGCGGTTCCACGTAAAGGATGAGTTGCGGCTGTAGTGGAAGATGGTGTCGTGCACGTCTCCCCAACGCTTCGCTGAGCCGTGCGCGAACGTCCGCTTCCAAATGATCTCGCTTCTGAAGTTGACCGGCTCGAACACCGCGTCGAGGATGATCTTCAGGTAATGGCTCGCGGTCGGATCGCAGTGCAGATAGAGGGAGCCGGTCGGCTTCAGGACCCGATGCATCTCGATCAACCGAACCGCCATCATGGCGAGATAAGCCATCATGTCGTTCTCGCCGAGCGCCGAGCGCATGGCGCGAAGCATGATCGCCGCGTCCGAGTGCGGTCCCGTCACTACGTCGTCGAAGGCCCGCTCGGCGGATTCATTCCAGTGCCAGGTGTCGTCAAAGGCTTCGATCTGGGCCGCTGACTGTTCCCCGCCGGGGGCCTTGAACAGGACGTTGTACGAGGCTGAGGAATTGAAGGGCGGGTCGAGATAGATCAGATCGACGCTTTCGGTCGCGATGCTCTCGCGAAGAACGCTCAGATTGTCGCCGTAATAAAGCGCGTTAGCCCCACCCATAGCGGCACCATATCAATGCCGCCGTGGTTCGTCAAATATATAATCGCCCTGCTGGGCGAACGCGAGACCGCGACCGACCTGGCGGTCTGGAACGCCGACCAGACCCGCCTGCCTTATCGGATGCACTCGCAGTACCTGCGCGGCCTCTTTCTCGAGAACCGCCTCACGGCCGGCCGCTACGCCGTGGACGGCCGGGTCATCGCGCTGAAGGACATCGCCGCGCCGATGTTCGTGGTGGGGACCGAGACCGACCACGTGGCCCCCTGGCGGTCGGTCTACAAGGCGCTGCTGTTCACCGACAACGACGCGACCTTCCTGCTCACCAACGGCGGCCACAACGCCGGCATCGTCTCCGAGCCCGGCCATCCGCGCCGCCATTTCCGCATCGGCGAGCGGCCCGCCGGCGGCCGTTACGTCGCGCCCGACCAGTGGCCGGCGCGCGCCGAGATGCGGGAAGGGTCCTGGTGGCCGACCTGGACCGCCTGGCTGGCGGCCAAGGCGACGAAGGGGGTCCCGCCTCCCGCGCCGGGGGCCGCCGCCAACGGCTATCCGCCCATCGGACCCGCCCCCGGCCTCTATGTCCGCCAGCGCTGACCGACCGGCTTCCGCCGTCGGCCGTAGAAATGCTTTCAAATCCCAAAGCTATGGGCGGCGATAGAGGCCGCCGGGCCTCGAACCGGACAGCCCCGCAGACGACCGCCAAGACAAAGATAAGATTCTGTGTGCCGGCAAGGTCCGGTAGCCAAGCCAGGGGTTAAACCGGCGGGGTGGCGGCCGTCGCGCCGGCAGCGCTTGGAACTGTCTCTGCAGCATGTTGTTTCGGCATGAAAGCCGTTCTCCGTCGAGAAAAGTATTCCTGTCCAAAACAACTGTACAATTCGCGAGGATCTACGATGAGCCGCACAATATCGCGCCTGTTCAACAATCGGGCGGACGCCGAGAACGCCGTGGGCGAGCTCGAGGCCAATGGCGTCCCGTCGGACGACATCTCGATCGTCGCCTCGAACGCGGCGGGCTCGGCGCCGGGCGAAGACCGTTCGTTCGGGCGCGCTCCCGACGCCAGATCCGATCCCAAAGCCGAGGAAGCGGCGGAGGACGCCGGCAAGGGCGCGGCGCTGGGCGGCGTGGTGGGCGCCGGCGCCGGGCTGCTGACGGGGTTGGGGCTGATGGCCATTCCGGGCGTCGGGCCGGTGGTCGCGGCCGGCTGGCTGGTCAGCACCCTGGCCGGCGCGGGCGCCGGCGCGGTGGCGGGCGGCGCCGCCGGCGGCGTCATCGGCGCGCTCAGCAAGGCGGGACTCAGCGAGGATGAGGCGCACGTCTATGCGGAGGGCGTCCGCCGCGGCGGGACCCTGGTGAGCGTGCGCGCCGAGGACACCGACGCGGCCCGGATCGAACAGCTCCTTTCGCAGCGGAGCACCGACGCCGTCGCGCTGGGTTCGGACTACCGGCGGGCGGGATGGACGGGCTTCGACGAAGGCCCGGGCGCCCCTGGCTCGCGGCCGCTCTAGTGTCCCTAAGTCCGAAGTTCGCCAGTGGATGGGATGGGCGCCGAGCGAACTTCGGACTCGCCAAGGACACTACCAACACCTTGAATCTATTGTGGTTCACGAATTTGAGTTCGCTTCAGCGCCGCCCCATCAATCGAGCGAACCTCAAATTCACCACGCCAGCCGCGGCGCTCGCCGCCCCGCGCCCCCAACTTGGAGTCCTGACACATGAACAAGATCACCTTGACCGCCTCGATCATCTCCGCCGCGCTCCTCGCGGGCTCCCAGAGCCTGGCGCAGCCGTCGACCGACCCCCACGCGGGCCCGAACGCGGCGGTGAAATCACCGTCCGACACCGCCAGTGGGCCGCTCGCCAAGGGCCACAACTCCTTCTCCAGGGCCGAAGCCAAGTCGCGGCTGGAAAAGGCCGGGTACGTAGACGTCACCGGGCTTTCTCTGGACCAGGATGGCCTCTGGCGCGCCCAGGCCAAGCAGAACGGCCAGCCGGTGAGCGTGGCGCTCGACTACAAGGGCGACATCGCCGTCCAGTGATCGGCGCCGGCGTCCCTTCGTCGGGCGTCGCCGCCGCGTTCCTGCCCGAGGCCGGATAAGCGAAGATGCCGGGACCGATCAGCCCGTCTCCCGTCCGGGGCGGCGCCCGAGGAGAGCTGCCCGCCTACCTCTCCAACGGCGTGGTCGGGCTCAGGGTCAGGGCCAATCCGCTCGTCGCCGGCATGACGCTGGTGAGCGGCCTGACCGGACGCCATCCGGTGGAAAGCATCGAGGCCCTAGCGCCCGCCCCCTATCCGCTGGCGGTGGAGATCGCCATCGACGGGGTCACCAGCACCGATGCGGCCGACGCCGTCTCGCCGCTCGAGCAGTCGTACGACTTCCAGACTGGGGAGCTGACCACGCGGCTTTCCTTCCAGCCCCGGGAGGCCAGGGCCGAGCTCGAGGTGCTGACCTTCTGCTCGCGCCGACGCCCGAACGTGATCTGCCAGGAGATCGCGCTTCGGCTTTCCAGCTCCGCGGGGCTCGGCTTGAAGGCGCTGGTGGATTGCCGCGGGATCGACGGCGTGGCCGTCTCCCACCAGCGGCGGAGCGAGGGTCAGGGCGAGGCGCCGGGCGACGGCTGGCTGCTCTGGCGCACCAACGGCGGCCTGTCGCTGTGCGGCGTCGCCCTCGCCACCGAGGTCGTCGGCGCCGAGACCAAGGTCGAGCGTCCCCGGATGCAGCGCGGGGTGCTGTCGGCGCATCATGGCTTCGAGGCCGGCCCCGAGCGGACCTACCGGTTTCGCCAGATCGCCACCGTCGTTCCCAGCGCCATGCACGCCCAGCCCGACCAGGAGGCGGCCCGCCAGATCGGGCTTGCCGCCGGCTTGGGCTTCGAGCGTCTGCGGGAGGAGAACCGGGCGGAGTGGCAGGACCTGTGGCGCGGGCGGATCGTGGTGGAGGGGCCCGCGGAGCGCGAGCAGGCGCTCATCGACGCCACCTTCTTCTATATGATGAGCTCTGCGCACGGCTCCTCGCCCGCCTCGACCTCGATCTTCGGCCTCTCCACCTGGGGCGACTACCACTACTATTTCGGCCACGTGATGTGGGACATCGAAGCTTTCGCGGTGGCGCCCTACGCGCTGCTGCAGCCCGCCGCCGCGGAGAGCTTGCTGGACTACCGCGCCCGCAGTCTCGAGGCGGCCCGGCGCAACGCGCTGATCCGCGGCCTGCGCGGCGCCCAGTTCCCCTGGGAGAGCGCCCCGGGGACAGGCGAGGAGGCCGCGCCGCTGCCCGGCTCGGCCGCCTGGAACGAGGACCACATCACCGCCGACGTGGGTCACGCCTTCGGCCTCTTCGGCGCCATCACCGGCAAGGAGGCGTTCATCAGGCGAAGCGCCTGGCCGGTGCTGCAGGGCGTCGCCGAGTGGATCACCAGCCGCACCACGCCCACCCAGCGCGGCTGCGAACTGACCGGCTCCATGGGCGCGGCCGAGCGCGACGAGCCGGCCGATAACCCGGCCTTCGGCCTCGCCGCCGCCCAGGCTGCACTCGACGACGCCTTCGAGATCGCCGCGCGCCTCGGCCACGAGGTCCCGGACGCCTGGCGCAAGACCCGCGAGGCCCTCGCCTTTCCGCTGACCGACGGGATGCTCCTGCCGCACGACGGCTGGCGCCCCGACGAAGCCAAAGGCGCCACCCCCGATGCTCTGCTGGCCTTCTTCCCGCTCTGGCGGGATTTCGGCGAAGCGGTGCGGGAAAAGACCACCCGGCGGTTCCTCGACCTGGCCGACCAGTACGTGGGCTCGCCGATGCTGGCGGCGCTCTACGGCGTTTGGGCGGCGTGGATCGGCGAGCCGGCGCTGGCGGCCAAGCTGGTGAACGAAGGCTATTTCAAGTACTTCGCCGGCCGCTTCGACCAGGTGCTGGAGCTGCGGCGCGACAAGTTTCCAGAAGCCCCGATGGCTGGCCCCTTCGTTGCGAACATGGGCGGCTTCCTTTCTTCGCTGTTGATGGGCTTCCCTGGCGTTCGGCCCACCCATGCCGACCCCGAGACCTGGCCCTGCCGATCGGTGACGCTGCCGGAGGGCTGGGAGAGCATCCGCGTCGAGCAGCTGTGGGCGCGGGGTCGTCCCTATCGCCTGGAGGCGCGGCAGGGAGCGCACCGCGCCGAGTTGACGCCCTTGTAGGCCGCGCTTCGTCGGAGGAGCCCGATGACCATTGGCGAGGAGTCCGACCGATGGAACGGGTAGCAGACCCGGCCCAGCGGGGCCGGTCAGAGGCGGGCGATACCAGGCATCTACGGCAGGGCCGGCCAGCGGTGTTCCGCCGACAAGCAACCTTCACCTAACGCATCTATTCTCAAGGCGATAAGCCGCACGCGTGCTTGCGTGGTGGGTGGGCCGGGAGCGTCACCGTTGCTGGGGCGTGCCGTCGCCGGCGCTTGCGCCGGCCTCCCCGGCGAAGGGGGGCTGTTTTGGAGACGTATACGGCATTCCTGGTGAACGCGTCCGGCCGCTACATCGAATTCGCGTCTCTTCGGTGCGAGAGCGACGACGAGGCGATCAAGGCTGCGTCGGCCTACCGGGACGAGATGGCTGTCGAACTCTGGTGCCATGGCCGCTTTGTGGCCCGGATCGACAATCGACCCTCAGCGCTGCCGCCAGCGCGGTACGTCGCCCGCTCCCCGTGAAGGCGCGGAGCGCTCCTTTGGCCCAGTGTCGAGACTTCCGCTGACCGTGTACCGGTGGCTATGAGGCCACGCTGGTCTTGCCCGCCGTGCGTTCCCAGCGCAGGCGAGGACTCTCGCGGTCCGCCGGCCGCAAGTATGGTGAGGTCTGGATCGGTGGGGGCGACCATGGGAACCTATCGGCTTGTCTTTCTTAACGCCAACGGACGGGCGCTGGCGTTCGACCGCGTCATAGCCGCCGACGCCGCCGCAGCGGCCGGCGCGGCAAAGGCCACGGGCTATCCCCAGGAGATCGAGATCTGGGACGGCGACGAACTCGTTCACAGAGTGAACGGCGCGGCCGCATCGCCCAGGCCCAAGCGGAGCGTGCTGGATTGAGGCGGCAGAGCGTCCGCGAGGACAAGCCTACCTTCGTGAGACGGCCAAAGATTGCGCATGAATCTGCAAAGCCGGGCCTCGCGCGCGCAGCCTTGGCGACCGTGCGCGTGTTGCAGCCATAGGCGCGTTGAGGTCCTGCCGCAGTCTGAGCGCCTGTCCCCGCCTACGGCTTGACCACCACGCCGGTGGGGGCCGGCGGCGGCGGCCGGGAAACGGGCGGCGCGCCCACGCGGTCGAGGGCTTCAAGGACCGGCGCCCAGGGGACCCAGCCGGGCCCGTGGCGGATCCTGTCGAAGTTGGTGTTCGGATCGTAGAGCGGCGTGGCCGGGGCGAGGCTCTGGGCCTCCAGGGCCCCGATGGCCGCCAGCACCGAGGCGCTGGCGACGTACTCG
>JAFBAO010000089.1 GCA_019247715.1 Caulobacteraceae bacterium | reverse complement strand
AAGGCCGTGCACGCCGCAAGCGGGAAGATCATGCCGCAACTGTGGCATCTAGGCGTTTCGCGCCGCGCCGCCGTCTCTCCGAACCCGGAGGTTCCCAGCATCAGCCCCTCCGGCCTGCTGAGTCCGGACAAGCGCGTGGGCGAGCCGATGAGCGAGGCGCGCATCTGGGAGGTCATCGAGGCCTTCGCCCGGGGCGCCGGGCTCGCGCAGGAGCTCGGCTTCGACGGCGTGGAGCTGCACGGCGCACACGGCTACCTCATCGACCAGTTCTTCTGGAAGGGGACCAATCAGCGGGCAGACGACTGGGGCGGCGACTGCGGGAGGCGCTCGCGCTTCGGCGCCGAGATCGTCCGCGCCGTGCGGGCGGCGACCAGGCCCGATTTTCCGGTGATCCTGCGATGGTCGCAGTGGAAGATGGGCGACTACACGGTGAAGCTCGCGCCCGATCCGGCGACCCTGGAGGCGTTCCTGAAGCCGCTTGCCCAGGCGGGGGTCACGGCCTTCCACTGCTCGACCAGGCGGTTCTGGGAGCCCGAGTTTCCGGCGTCGGGGTCACACCTGAACCTTGCCGGCTGGACCAAGAAGGTCACCGGGCTGCCCACCGTCACGGTGGGTTCGGTGGGCCTCAGCCGCGCCGACAGCCTCGAGGAACGCGCCAACACGGTGGACATCAGCACCGAGCATTTGGCCGCGCTTATCCGAGGCCTGCGGCAAGGCGAGTTCGACCTCATCGCCGTCGGACGGGCCCTGCTCGCCAACCCCGCCTGGGCGGCGCTGGTGCGCGACCGGCGCTTTTCCGAGCTGCAGCCCTATTCGGCCGCGGCGCCCGAGGCCCTGGCCTGACGAACGCGCCGTTCTGGACCGGCAGAATCGGACTTCGTCGACGCTCAGGCGCCGCGCCGGACGAGCTTTCCGGGCAGCGGGCCGGCCGCCGCCCCCTCGCGATAGGTGATCGCGCCCGCGACGATGGTCGCCCGGTAGCCGCTGGCCTTCTGCACCAGCCGCCGCCCTCCGGCGGGCAGGTCGTAGACCACCCGCGGCGCGCCCATCCTCAGGCGGTCGTAGTCGATGACGTTCAGGTCCGCCTTCAGCCCCGGCGCGATGCGCCCGCGGTCGCGCAGTCCCACCGCCGTGGCGGTCTGGGCCGAGAGCTTGCGCACCGCTTCGCCGAGCTCCAGCTTCGGTCCACGGCTGCGGTCCCGCGTCCAGTGGGCCAGCATCGTGGTCGGGTAGCTGGCGTCGCAGACGATACCCACGTGGGCGCCGCCGTCCCCGAGGCCGATGATGGTGTCGGGGTGGCGCATCATCTCGTAGCTCGCCGCCAAGGAGCCGTAGGCGTACTCCTGCGCCGGCTCGAAAATCAGCCGCCGGCCGCCGTCCTTGAGGAGGATCTCGTAGGCCAGGGCCGCTGGCGTCGTCCCTTCGCGGGCGGCGCGCGCGGCGAGGCTCTCGCTCGGGTCGGGTTCGTAGTCAGGCGGATCGGCGAGCTCGAACCGCTGGTTCCACCACGGGCGCCGGTCGGCCTCCACCTCGTCCAGGATCGCTGCGCGTACCGATGGCTTTCGAAGCTCCGCGAGCTTGGCCTCGAACGGCAGACGGTTCACCGCTGCATAGGTCGGGCAGCGTGAGAAGGGAGTCATGGAGAGCTCGAACCCGTGCAGCAGACCGGTCGGACGCGGCAGCACCTGGGCCCGGATCGGAAGGCCGTCCTGGTTGGCCTCCTCGGTCAATGCGAGCAGCCGGCGCCAGCCTTCGGGATCGTTGTGCTTCTGGTGAAGGGTGAAGGACATCGGACAACCGGCCTCGCGCACCAGCCGCCGGAACATGGCGAATTCGCCTTCGACGTTCTTGTACTGCTCGAAGTCGGACAGCGCCTGAAAGACGCCGCCGGCCGAAGCCACCGAGCGAAGAACCCCGAGAAGCTCGTCCTCGGCCGCGCCTACGGTCGGGATAGGCTCGCCGCGGATGCTGCGCTGCTGAATAGCGCGGGAAGTTCCAAAGCCGATGGCGCCGGCGGCCATCGCGGAGGCCGCCAGCTCAGCCATCTGGGCGATGTCGGCGGGGGTGGCCGGCTCCCGTCGCACCGCGCGCTCGCCCATGACGTAGAGCCGGAGCGCCGAGTGGGGGAGCATGGCGGCGACGTCCACGTCGTGCGGGCGCGCGTCCACCGCCGCCAGGTAGTCCGGAAAGCTTTCCCAGGTCCAAGGAAGCCCTTCGGCCATGACGATCTCGGGGATGTCCTCCACGCCGGCCATCAGGGCGACCAGGTTCTCGTGGTCCTCGGGACGGCAAGGAGCGAAGCCGACGCCGCAGTTGCCGGTGACGATGGTGGTGACGCCGTGGTCCGAGGAGGGCGCCATGCGGCTCTCCCAGGTGACCTGGCCGTCGTAATGGGTGTGAACGTCCACGAACCCAGGGGTGACCAGCAGCCCCCTCGCGTCCAGCTCCTCGGCCCCGCGCCCGGCGAGCCGCGGGCCGACCGCCGCGATCTTGCCGTCGTTCACGGCCACGTCGGCTTCGAAGATTTGGCCGCCGGAGCCGTCGGCGACGGCGCCGGCCCGGATCACCAGGTCGAACTCGGACGTCATTGGCGGCTCCGGATCGGTTCGAACGCTTGTTTTTCCTACCCTAACGTCAACAGCTGGTTGAGGACAACGATCCGTCAAGCGCCCGCCCTGGGGCGCGCCGGGCTCAGCGATAGGTCGGCGCCTCCCACCCCTCCCAGATCTCGGGGAGGTCCGTGGGAACCTGGTCGGGGAACCGCGCCGGCCGCTTCTCCAGGAAGGACTGGACGCCCTCGACCTTGTCGGCCTGCTGATAGCGCGCGTAGAGCGCGCGGCTCTCGTAGATGTGGGCGGTCATCGGGTGGCGCTCACCCATCATCCGGTAGGTCAACTGACGGGTCAGCGAGACCGAGACGGCCGCCGAACTGTCCAGGAACTCGCGGGCGAGCGCGCGCGCGGCGGGCATCAGCTCATCGGGGGCGTGGATCGATCTGACCAGGCCGCGGTCCAACGCCTCCTGGGCAGGAAAGATGCGCCCGGAATAGCACCATTCGAGCGCCGTCGAGGGGCCGACGATGCGCGGCAGGAACCAGGTCGAGCAGCCTTCGAGGGTGATCCCCCGCCGGGCGAAGACGAAGCCGTAGCGGGCCTCGGACGAGGCGAGCCGCACGTCCATGGCGCACTGCATGGTGGCGCCCACCCCGACCCCCGCCCCGTTCGCGGCGGCGATCACCGGCTTCACGCTCTCGTAGATCCGCATCGTCACCCGCCCGGCCCCGTCGCGCGGGACCTCGCCCGGCGCCAGAGGCTCGGGGTCCACGGGGTCGGGGGTCAGATCCATGCCCGAGCAGAACACCCGGCCGTGGCCGGTCACGATCACCGCGCCCACGTTCACGTCCGTGTCGCTGACGTCGAACACCTCCACCAGCTCGGACATCATCCGGCGATTGAAGGCGTTCAGCTTCTCCGGCCGATCCAGGGTGACGGTGGCGATCCCGTCCTCCACCGAATAGAGCAGCGTCTCGAACTTCGGCGCAGACATCGACGGTCCTTCTTGGTCATCGGGCCTCGGGGTTCAGGGTCCCTGGGGCAGCCATTGCATCTAAACCACCGACGGGCAATATCGCGCCAAGCGACCGCAGATCGCACCTTGAGATCCTGGCGCGCCGCACTGACGACGCTCCGCGGCAAGGCCCCGCCCGCTTGAGGAAACCACGAGACGATGCACCCTTGCGTCCACGCCCAGGCGACGCCCGACAAGCCGGCCTTCGTCATGGCCGCCAGCGGCGAGGCGACCACTTATCGCGAGCTCGACGACCGTTCGAACCAGGGCGCCCAGCTCTTCCGCGCGCTCGGCCTTCAGGCCGGCGACGCAGTGGCGATGATGCTCGAGAACACCGGTCTCTATTTCGAGGCGCTGTGGGCCGCCCAGCGGGCGGGTCTGCGCTACACCGCCGTCTCCTCGCGCCTGACGCCGGGCGAGGTCGCCTACATCGTCCAGGACTCCGGCGCCAAGGCCATGGTCATCGCTTCGACGTTGGCGGACGTGGCCCTGCCGCTCGCGCCGCTGATTCCCGACGTCAAGCTGCTGATGACCGGAGAAGCGGCAGGCCCCTACCAAGCCTTCGAGGCCGCCCGGGCCCGATATCCGGCCGAGCCGATCGCCGACGAGACGGCCGGTGGCAGCATGCTCTATTCGTCAGGCACCACCGGCCGGCCGAAGGGGGTCAAGCATCCGCTGCCGCTGACGCCCCTCACGGCCCCCGACGCGCGGATCGAGCGGCTGACGTCCGTCTACGGGTTCGGCGAGGACAGCGTCTATCTTTGCCCCGCCCCGCTCTATCACGCCGCCCCGCTCGGCTGGTCCATGAGCGTCCAGCGGCTCGGAGGCGTGGTGATCCTGATGGAGAAGTTCGACGCCGAGCAGGCGCTGGCCCTGATCGAGCGTCATCGGGTGACGCACGTCCAGTTCGTGCCGACCCACTTCGTGCGAATGCTGAAGCTGCCCGAGGCGGTCCGCCGCCGCTACGACCATTCCTCGCTGCGTTCGGTGGTCCACGCCGCCGCCCCCTGCCCCGTGCCGGTGAAGGAGAAGATGATCGACTGGTGGGGGCCGATCGTCAGCGAGTACTACGCCGGCACCGAGGGCAACGGCATGACCATCGTCCACGCCGCGGAGTGGCTGGCCCACAAGGGAACCGTCGGCCGGGCCGTCCCCGGCGTCGAGGTGAAGATCTGCGACGAGGACGGCGAGCCGCTGCCTCCGCGCCGCGAGGGCGCCATCTACTTTGCGGGCGGCGCGCCCTTCGAGTCCACAACGCCCCGGAGAAGCTCGCCGACGCCACCAATCGGTACGGCTGGACCAGCCTCGGCGACGTCGGCTGGCTGGACGAGGAGGGCTACCTCTACCTCACCGACCGCAAGAGCTTCATGATCATTTCCGGCGGGGTGAACATCTATCCGCAGGAGGTGGAGAACCTCCTCATCACCCACCCGATGGTCGCCGACGCGGCGGTGGTGGGCGCGCCCGACGAGGAGATGGGCGAGAAGGTGGTGGCGGTGGTCCAGCCGCTCGACTGGGCGGCGGCCGGCGAAGATCTGAGGCGCGAACTCTTCGCCTTCTGCCGCGGCAACCTCAGCCACGTGAAGGCGCCCCGGCAGATCGACTTCATGCCCGAGCTGCCCCGCCACGCCACCGGCAAGCTCTACAAGCGCCTGATCCGCGACGCCTACTGGGGCAAGACGGATTCGAAGATCGTCTGATCACCAGCCGAGCAGCTCGGCGCAGCGCTCCCGGTGCGCGGCGGGGGTTCCGAGCCAGGCGTAGTCGAACATCGCGCGCCTCAGCCAGATGTGGGCCCAGTGCTCCCAGGTGTAGCCGATGCCGCCGTAGGCCTCGGTGCAAAGCCGCGCCACCGTGGAGAAGGTCTCGGCGATGTGCGCCTTGGCGAGCGAGGCGCCGAGGGCCGCCTCGGCCGGCGCCTGCTCGAAGGTCGCGGCGGCCTGCCGGTAGAGCGGTGCGTTCGGATGGATCGACGTCGCCATGTCGGCCATCTTGTGCTTGATCGCCTGGAAGCCCGCCAGCGGCCGGTCGAACTGCACCCGCGTCTTGTTGTACTCGACGACGTCCGCGAGCATGCGGGCCGAGCCGCCATGCGCGTCCGCCGCCAGCAGGATCGCCGCCGCGTCCAGCAATTGCGCCCCGAAGGCTTCCGGCAGCAGGTCGACCGGCGCCGTCTCGAAGGCGAGGCGCCCCACCGGGCGGGTGCGGTCGGTGGAGGCGAAGCGGATGCGGGCGACGCCCGGGCCATTCAGCTCGACGATCCCCAGCTTGCCGCCCGCCAGGCCCACCACGGCCACGTCGGCCTCGTCAGCGGCCAACACATAGTCCTTGCCTCCGGAAAGCCGCGGCTCGGGCGCCAGGCGCCAGTCCTGCGCACGCCAGGCGGCGTCCTCGCAGAGGGCGACGGTGGCGACCGTTTCGCCCGTCGCCATGGCGGGGAGCCACCGACGCTTCTGCTCGGGCGAGCCCGCGCGGCCGATCGCCGCCGCCGCCAAGGTGTGGGCCATCCACGGGCCGGGGGCGCCGGCCCAGCCGATCCGCTCGCCGATGGCGGCGACGTCGGCGAAGCCGAGGCCGAGCCCGCCGTGCGCCTCGGCCACGGCCACCCCGCCTAGCCCCAGTTCCAGCATGCCGCGCCACATGCCGTCGGCGAGGCCTTTGTCGCCGTCGAAGGCCTTGTGCAGCCGGTCCACCGCGCAGGCTTCGCGCAGATAGGCGTCGACCCCGTCGAGAAGCGCTTCGGAGCTGTCGGTCATGCTCATGGCCGGGCGCTCACGCGGCGTTGTCGCGCGGCATGCCGAGCCCGCGCTCGGCGATGACGTTCCGCTGGACGTTGGAGGTTCCGCCGCCGATCTGAGCGGCGATGGAGTTCATGAACTGCTTGACCCAGCGCCCCGGCCCCGGCGCGCCCTCCACGAGGTCGCCGAGCGCGTGATCCTCCATGATTTTCTGCGCGGTAAGGGCGATGTTCCAGGTGATCGTGCTGCCGTAGAGCTTGGTCATCGCCCCGCCGGCCGGCGTGCTCTCCTTGCCGGCCGCCTCCTGGTTCAGCTGATGGGCGCCCGCGGCCCGGTGCGCCGTCACCATGGCGTGCAGCTTGACGAGCTCGTCGCGGATCAGCGGGTCCTTGATCGCCGGCCGGCCGCCCAGCTCGGTGGTCTTGGCGAGCTTCACCAGTCGCTCGAAGAGCGCGGCCGAGACCTCGGCGCCGCCCACCGCGTTGCGCTCGAAGACCAGGGTGGCGCGGGAGACCTGCCAGCCCTGGCCGCGCTCGCCGACGATCCAGTCCTTCGGAGTCCGGGCGTTGTCGAGGAAGATCTCGTTGAAATCCGAATCGCCGGTGATCTGCTTCAGCGGTCGCACCGTCACCCCCGGCTGATCCATCCGCAGCAGCAGGTAGCTGATCCCCGCGTGCTTGGGGGCGTCCGGCTCGGTGCGGACGAGGGCGAACATGTGGTTCGAATTGTGGGCGTTGGAGGTCCAGACCTTCTGGCCGTTGATGACCCATTCGTCGCCTTCCAGCACCGCGCTCGTACGCACCCCGGCGAGATCGCTGCCGGCGCCCGGCTCGCTGTAGCCCTGGGCCCAGACATACTCGCCGGAGAGGGTCTTCTCGATGAAGGCGTCCTTCTGCCACTCGGCGCCGCAGGCGAGGATCGTCGGTGCGAGGATCGAGGGGCCGTTGCCGCCCAATTCCCGGGGCGCCCGGACCCGATCGAACTCCTCGCGGATGATGTGCGCCTTCATCGGATCGGCGGGCTGCTCGGAGCCGCCGTAGCGTCTCGGGAAGCCGCGGTAGAGATAGCCATGCTGGGTGGCGAGCCGGCGAAACGCGCGCGCGTCCCGTTCGGAAGCGTCCACCCAGTGCGCCTTCAGAAACGCGGAGACTTCTCGCCGGTAGGCTTCATGCTCATCAGTAAAAGCCAGGTTCATGGGTAGGGCTCCTCGGCGGTCCGGCCGCCTAGCCCTCCTGTCCTAATCGGCGAAGCCGGGAACGCAAGTCCCTCGATCCGCGAACCGTCCTCGATCGGCCTCCGGCCTTGGCGTCCCGCAGGCCCCGCCGCTCAGGTGCAGGCTTCGCGCAGTGAACGGGCCGCCCTCACCAGCCGCGCCGATCGGCGTGCGCCGCCGCTGGCGGCCAGCCGGTCCAGGTCCTCGGGCCCGTCCACGTCGAAGGCGAGGCTCCTCGCCTCCAACCTCACCGGCGCCAGACCGGCGGCTTCAGCCGCGGCGAGGTGGCGGCGAAAGCTGCCCGGACCGAAGGCGAAGCCGAAGGGCCGCCCCGCCCGCAGCAGCACTGCTCCGGTGCCGCCGTCGGCGCTCGCCACCAGGCCGACCTGACCCTCGCCGATCGCGGCCAACGCGGCTTCCAGTTCGGCCGGCTCCAGCAGTGGCAGGTCGCCCGGCATCAGGGCGAGCGGCGCCTCGGGATCCTGAGCGGCGATCAGCCGGCGGGCGTTGTCGAAGGCGGCGTTGAGCCCGCCGCCAGGCGTCTCGAGGATCGCCGAGGCGTTGCGCTGGGCGGCGAGCCGCGCCAGCGCCGGGGTCGGGGTCGCCACGTGGACGCGGCCGACGCGCTTGGAGCCGGCGAGCGCGTCCAGCATGTCCTCCAGCATGGCCTCGACGAGTTCGGCGCGCTCGGCCTCGCCGAGCCGCTCGCGACAGCGGGACTTGGCGTCCGGTCCGCCCCGGACCGCGATGACCACCTGGGCCGTCATGACGCCTTGCGCCGGCGCGGATCGGGCGCGAGGGCGGCGGCGAAGGCCAGGGTCTCGCGGGCGAGGCGAATGCGGTCCTCGTCGCCCTTCATCACCGAGCGGGCGACCAGCGGCTCGACGCCCCGGCCGCGCAGCGCCGCAGCCTCGGTGCGGTCGACGCGGTCGATCACCAGCCCGGCCAGGAGCCCGCGGTAGTGCTCGGCCACCGCGAGGACCCCCGGCGTCACCCCGAGCTCGGCCATCAGCTTGGCGGCCGGCCCCTTCAGCGCCTTGCCGCCGATGATCGGGGAGACCGCGACGATCGGCGCCTCGATCGCCTCGAGCCGCGCCCGCACCCCGGGGAGGGCGAGGATGGGGTCGATGCTGAGGTAGGGGTTCGAGGGGCAGAGTATCACCGCCGCCAAGTCGTCTCGCTCCAGCGCCGCGCGGAAGCCGGCGCTTTGCACCGCATCTTCGGCGAGCTCGAAGCGCACGCCGCGCGCGACGGGCTCGCACCTGGCCCGGGCGAAGTAGTGCTGGAAGGGCAGGTCGCCCTCCTCGCTCTCAATGATGGTCCTGAGGCGCCCGTCGGTCATCGGGACGATGGGATGGAGAAGGCCGAGAGCCTGGGCGAACGCCGCGGTCACCGCCGAGAGGCTCTCGCCCGCCGCCAGGCGCCGGGTGCGCTCCACGTGGGTGGCCAGGTCGTGGTCCCCGAGCGCGAACCAGGTCTCGCCGCCGAGGCGCCCCAGGGCCGCCAGGAAGTTCCAGGTCTCGCCCGCCAGGCCCCAGCCCCGCTTGCGGTCCGAAAGGCCCGCGAGCGTATAGAGCACCGTGTCGATGTCGGGCGAGACGGAAAGGCCAAGGTGCTCGAAGTCGTCGCCGGTGTTGACGACGATGGTCAGCTCGCCCGGCGCCAGCAGGCGCGCGAGGCCGAACGCCAGCTTGGCGCCGCCGACCCCGCCGCAGAGGGCGATGACATGACCTCCAGCGGTCAACGGAACAGATCCTGATCCAGCGGGCGGAGGATCTCCCCGACCCCCGCCTCCTCGTCGGCCATATAGGCGGCGCCGCGGACGATGGCGACCGGCGAGCCTTCCGCCGCTTCCCCGATGATCAGCGAGGCCGCCGCGGCGATCTCGTCGGCGACGCCGATGATGGTCGCCTTCAGCTCGCGTCCGAAGAGGTCGGTCTCCCCGCGCCGGTCGCGCAACGGTCCGATGCCGGCCGAGCCGATGGCGTGGCCGGTGGTCCCCATCCGCCAGGCGCGCCCCAGGCTGTCGCTGACGATGACCGCGATCCGCGCGCCGAACCGGTCTTGAAGCGCCTTGCGCAGGCCCCTGGCGCTGGCGTCGGGGTCCTTCGGCCACAGGAGCACCGCCGGCCCGGCCTCGCCATCGGCTACGTTTGAGGCGTCGACCCCGGCGTTGGCGAGCACGTGGCCGAGGCGGTTGCGGACGATCACCAGGTTCGGCCCCACCCGGAGCGTCTCGGCCGCCTCGCCGAGGACGAGCTCGACCACCTCGGGCTCCTTGCCCGCCGCGGCGGCGATCTCGCGCGCCTTCTCGCCGGGCCGCACCCCCGCCAGCGGGACGGCGCGCCCTTCAACCTTGGACACCACCTTCTGGGCCACTACCACCACGTCCCCGTCCTTCAGGCTCTGGCCGGACGCGGCGATCGCCTCGCCGATGGCGCCCGCCAGGTCGTCTCCGGCCTGGAAGAGGGGCAGCCCGGGAACCGCGGTCACCGTCAGGCTCTTGGGCGCGGCCCCCGAGCCGCCGGTGATCCGGATCCCCGCCTGGCCGAGCTTGTAGCGGCGGTTGAGCTGGATCAGCACCGAGGTCAGCGCCTCGGCGGCGGCCGAGTTGGCTAGCGGCCCCGCGTGCCAGCTCTTCAGCCCCAGCTCCGCCAGCAGCGTGCGGACGGTCTCCACGTCCTCGGCCTTGTCGCCGCAGACGAGCACGTCGCACTCGATCGAGCCTCCGGAGCCGAGCTTCTCGGCCCCCACGTTCTGCAGCGCCGAGACCAGCCGCGCCCCCTCCCCCAGCGCCCGGCCGGCCTCGGCGGCGGCCGAGCCCGCGGAGGGCAGCTGCACCGTGCCCACCTTGGGCGGCATCAGGGGCACGGTGGTG
This sequence comes from Caulobacteraceae bacterium, assembly GCA_019247715.1. Taxonomy (GTDB): domain Bacteria; phylum Pseudomonadota; class Alphaproteobacteria; order Caulobacterales; family Caulobacteraceae; genus Acaudatibacter. Next base: position 13,085 of record JAFBAO010000089.1, on the reverse strand, counting down.
TCCACCACGATCTTGCCCGCCACCGCATCCTTGACCTGGGCCAGGGTGTCGGTGTGCGCCGCGTAGGGGACGGCCACCACGCAGAGGTCGCAGCGGGCCGCCGCGTCGGCCAGGCCGGCGCCTTGCACGAGGCCCTTGGGGCGGCTCTCCATCACCTCGGCGGCCACGCGCTCGGCCTTGGCCGGATCGCGAGAGCCGATCCACACTTGGTAGCCCGCCGCGGCCAGCCGCTCCACCAGGGCAAGGCCCAAGGCCCCCGTTCCGCCCAGCACGGAAATCGTCGAAATCAGCGTCGTCTCCATTGTCAGGATGAGGCCGGCCGCGGATCCGAGCCGCCCCGACCAAGACACTTAAGGAGCGGGGCGAGGCCGCGTCAACGGCCGCGACGCGTGGGCCCCCGTCGCGCCCCCCGCCGAAGGTGGTCACTTTCTTGGCGGCCGAGCGCAAGAAACCGTCGCGGCCCGGGACAATCGACCGACCTGCGCCACAAAAAAGCTTTCACCTGGATGTCAGGGATCGGACCATGGTTTCGTTCGTTAGGGCCGCCGGGAGGCGGCTTGGCCATAAGGCCACGGGCCGGATTTGAGCGTCATGATCACATTCAATGTCGTCAAGGAAACGCACGGCTGGTCGATCCGGATGGGCCAGCGGATGAGCACCCCGTTCTGGTCGAAGGACCAGGCGGTGCGGCAGGCGCTGATTCTGGCCGAGGCCATCGGCCGCCATGGGCAGACCACCGAAGTGATCGTCGAGGGCGAAGGCGTCGGGCTGGACGGGCGCAGCTTCATGGCCGGCCACACGGGCGCGCCGCTTTACGGCGTCGCCTGACGCGCGCCCCGCGTCCGCCGGGAGGTGGCGCGAACGCAGTCCGTTTTTCGAGCGCGAGGGCGCCCCGGCGACGGAATGAGCGCTTGACTCGCGCCCACGCCTCGCCTTCCGCAGGGCTTGGCGAGGCCCAGAAGCGCTGCATTCGAGGGGGCTAAGACAAGCGTGCCTTTCGACGCCGACGACCTGGGCATTCGCCGCGAAAGTCCTCTCGGGCTCGCCCTGTCCCGCCTGCGGCCGGCCGGCCCCTGGGACGAGGCGCCCATCCGTTCCGAGCTGTTCAGCGTCGAGCGTCTGGAGGAGCACGCCCGCAGCCTCGCCGCCGCCCAGGTGGTCAGCCCCGCCAGGGTCCGCGGCTCGCCCCTCGTCCGGCGCCTCGCGGACAACCAGACGGTCCTGGTCGAGGCCTATCGCGACGTCGCCCAGGCGATCGCCGAGGGGGCGGCCATCACTCCCGCCGCCGAGTGGCTGATCGACAACTTCCACGTCGTCGAGCGGCAGATCCGCGAGATCAGGGCCGACTTGCCGCCGGGCTACTACCGCCAGCTCCCCAAGCTCGCCGGCGGGCCCTTCGTCGGCTATCCGCGCGTGTTCGGGGCGATCTGGGGTTTCGTCGCCCACACCGACAGCCTTTTCGATCCGGAAGTCCTGCGCCGCTACCTGCGCGCCTACCAGGAGGTTCAGCCGCTCACCATCGGCGAGCTGTGGGCGGTCGCGATCACCTTGAGGATCGTGCTGGTCGAAAATCTGAGGCGGATCGCCAAGCGGGTGACCGACAGCCGCGCCGGGCGCCGGGCCGCCGACCAGCTGGCCGACCGGGTGCTGGGAGCCGGCGGGCGTCCGGCCGAGCGGGCCGAGGACGTCTTCCCCGCCCGTCCCCAGGGCCAGTATCCCGACGCCTTCCTGGTCCAGCTGGTGCACCGGCTGCGCGACCAGGACCCCAGGATCGCCCACGCCCTGAAGTGGCTCGACGAGCAGCTCGCCTCCCAGGGAACCACCGCCGAGGCCGTGGTGCGCGACGAGCACCAGCGGCAGGTCGCCGGCAGCGTCACGGTCCGCAACATCATCACCTCCATGCGGCTGATCGGCGACGTCGACTGGACCGAGCTCTTCGAGCGGGTCAGCCTCACCGACGACGTCTTCCGGGCCGGCAGCGCCTTCGAGCAGATGGATTTCCCCACCCGCAACCTCTACCGCTCTGCGGTGGAGGAACTTGCCAGGGGCTCCACGCTCACCGAGCTGGAGGTCGCCCAGGCCGCGGTGGCCGCCGCGCGGCGGGCCCCGCCGGCCCAGCGCCAGGCGAACCCGCGGATCGCCGATCCCGGCTACTACCTGATCGCCGGCGGGCGGAAGGGCTTCGAGGCGGCGATCGACTGGCAACCTTCCGCCGGCGCCTGGCTCGGGCGCACGGCGCGGGCGCTCGGCATAGGCGGCTACGTGGGCGCCGGCAGCCTCATCGCGGCCGCCCTGCTGGCCGCGCCGCTGTCGATCTTCGCGAGCGGTGGGGTGCGCTTCGGATGGCTGGTCGCGCTCGCGGTCCTGGGCGCGATTCCCGCCGTCGACCTGGCCGTCGCCATCGTCAACTTCATCGCCACCCGCGGCTTTCGGGCCACCCTGCTGCCGTCGCTGGATCTCAGCGAGGGGATCCCCGCCTCCTTGAGGACCCTGGTGGCGGTTCCGATGCTGCTCTCCTCCCAAAAGACGGTGACCGAGGAGGTCGAGCGGCTTGAGATCCACTATCTCGCGAGCCCGCCGGGCGAGCTCAGCTTCGCCCTGCTCTCCGACTGGACCGACGCCCGCAGCGAAGAGGTGGGGGACGACGAGGCGCTGCTGGCCGCGGCCCGCGAGGGGATAGACGCGCTCAACCGGCGGCACGGGCCCACGCCGGGCGGCGAGCCGCGGTTCCTGCTCTTCCATCGCCGCCGGGTCTGGAGCAAGAGCGAACAGCGCTGGATCGGATGGGAGCGCAAGCGCGGCAAGCTCGCCGAGCTGAACCGGCTGCTGCGAGGCGAGGGACCGGGAACCTTCCTGGATCCGCCGGCCCCGCCGCAGAGCGTCCGGTTCGTCATCACCCTCGACGCCGACACCCGCCTGCCGCGCGAGACGGTGGCGCGGCTGATCGGCAAGATGGCCCATCCGCTCAACCGTCCCCGCCTCGATGCGGATCTGGGACGGGTGGTGGAGGGCTATGCGATCCTGCAGCCGCGGGTGACCCCGGCCCTGCCGGTGGGCCGGGAGGGGTCGCTGTTCCTGCGCATCTTCTCCAGCGCCTCGGGCATCGACCCCTATGCGGCGGCCGTCTCCGACGTCTACCAGGACCTGTTCGGCGAGGGCTCCTACACCGGCAAGGGCGCCTACGACATCGACGCCTTCGAGGCCGCGCTCGAGGGGCGGGTTCCGGATTCGACCCTGCTGAGCCACGACCTCTTCGAGGGGATCTTCGCGCGCGCGGGCCTGGCCTCGGACGTGGAGGTGGTGGAGGACTTCCCCGCTCGCTACGACGGGGCGGCGCTGCGTCACCACCGGTGGGCGCGCGGCGACTGGCAGCTGCTGCCGTGGATCCTCGGATCCGGGCCGCGCAACGCCGAACGCCGGGGCGGCCTGCCCGGCATCGGGCGCTGGAAGATGCTCGACAACCTGCGCCGGTCGGTGTCGGCGCCGTCGGCGGTGCTGGCGCTCGTCGCCGGCTGGACAATGCCGCTCGCCGACGCCGGCGTCTGGACCGGCTTCCTGCTGGCCACCATCCTGCTGCCCCCGCTCGCCGGCCCCGCCTCGGCGCTCTTCGCGCGGCGGCCGGGCGTGCCGGTCCTGGCGCACCTGCGCGTCGTCGCCGAGGACGTCCGGGTGGCGCTGGTCCAGAGCCTGCTGATGATCGTGCTGATGGCCCACCAGGCCTGGCTGATGGGCGATGCGATCCTGAGGACCCTGGTCAGGCTGACGCTCACCCACCGGCGGCTGCTGGAGTGGACGCCCGCCGCCCAGGCCGCCTTCGGTCCCCACCCCAGCCTGTGGCGCTTCTATCGGCGCATGGGGGGGGCCGTCGTCCTGGCCTTCGCGGGGTTGGCGGCGTCGGCGCTCTGGGGACACGGGGCCTGGCCGCTCGCCGCGGTGTTCGCCGGCGCCTGGATCGGCTCGCCCGCGGTGGCCCTCTGGGCCAGCGTCTCGCCGCCGGAGCCCGCCCAGCGACCGCTCGAGGCCCACGATGCGCGGGCGCTGCGGCTGATCGGGCGGCGCACCTGGCGCTTCTTCGAGGCCTTCGTCACCGAAACCGAGCACCACCTGCCGCCCGACAACTTCCAGGAGACGCCCGAGCCGGTCGTCGCGCGCCGCACCTCGCCCACCAACATCGGCCTCTATCTGCTCTCCACCGTCTCCGCCCGCGACTTCGGCTGGATCAGCACATGCGAGGCGCTGCGGCGGCTCGAGGCGACCATGGCCACGCTCGCGGTGATGACCAAGGTGCGCGGCCACCTGCTCAACTGGTACGACACCCGCGACCTCAGACCCCTGGATCCGCAATACGTCTCCTCGGTGGACAGCGGCAATCTGGCCGGGCACCTGATCGCCCTGGCGCAGGCCTGCCGCGAATGGCGCGCCGCCGCCCTCCCGCCCGCACGCCGCCTCGAAGGGATCGCCGACGCCCTGGCGCTCCTGCGCGAGGAAGCCGCGCGCCTGCGCGCCCAGCGCAATCCCAACGATGTCGCCTGGCGCCGGATCGAGGAGGAGAGCGCGCTGCTGGCCGCCGGCCTGGAGGCGGCCAAGGCGGCGGGCGAGCCCGGCCTGGAGCTGACGGAGCTCGGGGGCGCCGCCGGAGCCGTCCGCGACGCGGTCCACGAGGTGGTCCTGGCCGAGGAAAGCGGGGCGGCGGCCGACCTCGAGTTCTGGGCCGACGCCGTCTGCGCCGCGGTGGCCGGCCACCGGGACGATCTGGCCCAGGGCGCCCAGGGCGCCGCGGCGCGCCTGGAAGCGCTCGAGCGCTCGGCCCGCGAACTGGCGCTGGGCATGCGCTTCGACTTCCTGCTCGACCGCGACCGGCTGCTGCTCTCGATCGGCTATCAGGTCGCCGAGGCGGCGCTGGACCCGAACTGCTACGACCTCCTGGCCTCCGAAGCGCGTCTCGCCAGCTTCATCGCCATCGCCAAGCGCGACGCGCCGGCCCGCCACTGGTTCCGGCTGGGGCGCAGCGTGGTGCAGCTCAAAGGCGGCGCGGCGCTGATCTCCTGGTCGGGCTCGATGTTCGAGTACCTGATGCCCTCGATCGTGATGATGGCCCCGGCCGACAGCCTGATCGAGCAGACCAACCGCCAGGTCGTCCGCCGCCAGGTCGAGTATGGCAGGGCCCTCGACACCCCCTGGGGGGTCTCGGAGTCCGCCTACAACGCCCGCGACATGGAGCTGACCTACCAGTACTCCAACTTTGGGACCCCGGGCCTGGGGCTGAAGCGGGGGCTGGCCGACAACGCGGTCATCGCCCCCTACGCCACGGCCCTGGCCAGCATGGTCGATCCGGCGGCGGCGATCCGCAACTTCGAGCGCCTGGAGGCCCTGGGCGCCAAGGGCGCCTACGGCTTCTACGAATCGCTCGACTTCACCCCCGAACGGGTTCCCAGCGGCGAGCGGGCCGCCATCGTGCGCGCCTTCATGGCCCACCACCAGGGGATGACCATCACCGCCATCGCCGATGCGCTGCTGGGCGGCGCCATGCGCCGGCGGTTTCACGCCGAGCCCATCGTCCAGGCCACCGAGCTGCTCCTGCAGGAGCGGGTGCCGCGCGAAGTGGCCGCCACGCCTCCGTCGGTCTCCGAGGCCTCGGCCGAGCGCATCCGCGAGCTGGAAAGCCCGGGCGCCTGGCGCAAGGCCAGCCCGCATGGCCCGGCCCCGGCGACCCAGCTGCTCTCCAACGGGCGCTACAGCGTGATGCTCACCGCCGCCGGCGCCGGCTACAGCGCCTGGCGCGACCAGGCCGTCACCCGCTGGCGCGAGGACGCCACCTGCGACGACTGGGGCGCCTTCGTCTACCTCCGCGACGTGGCGAGCGGCGAGGTCTGGTCCGCCGCCTACCAGCCGCTGGGCGTCGAACCGGACGACTACGAGGTCACCTTCAACGAGGACCGGGCCGAGTTCGTGCGCCACGACGGCGATCTCGTCACCTCCCTGCAGGCGCTGGTCTCGGCCGAGGACGACGCCGAGGTGCGACGCGTCACCATCTCCAACGGCGGCGCCCAGCCCCGGGTGATCGAGGTCACGTCCTACGTCGAGCTGGCCCTCGCGCCCCAGGCGTCGGACGTGGCGCATCCGGCCTTCTCGAAGCTGTTCGTGGAGACCGAGCACCTGGCGGGCCTGGGCGCCCTCATCGCCACCCGCCGCCGCCGCAGTCCCGACGAGCCCAGCGTCTGGGCGGCCCACCTGGCCGTGGTCGATGGCGAGAGCGTCGGAAACCGCGAGTTCGAGACCGACCGGGCCCGCTTCCTCGGCCGCGCGGGCGTCAAGGCCCCGGCGGCGGTGGTCGGCGGAAGGACCCTCACGGGCGCGGTGGGAACCGTGCTCGATCCGATCTTCGCCCTGCGCCGGCGGGTGCGCATCCCCCCGGGCGGCATGGCCAGGATCGACTTCTGGACCATGGTGGGCGCTTCGCGTGAGGCGGTGCTGGACCTGGCGGACAAGCACCACGACCTGGGCGCCTTCGAGCGGGCCGCGACGCTGGCCTGGACCCAGGCCCAGGTGCAGCTCCACCACCTCGGGATCGACCGGGCGCGCGCCGGCCTCTACCAGCGGCTGGCGGGCCACGTGATCTACGCCTCGCCGGTGCTGCGCCCGCCCTCCGAGGCCATCGCCGCGGGAGCGGCCGGCCAGCCGGGCCTCTGGGGCATGGGCATCTCCGGCGACCTGCCGATCGTCCTGGTGCGGATCTCCGACGGCCTCGAGCTCGACCTCGCGCGCGAGGCGCTGCAGGCGGTCGAGTACTGGCGGATGAAGCGGCTGGCGGTGGACCTGGTGATCCTCAACGAGCGCGCCACCTCCTACGTCCAGGACCTCCAGGCCAGTCTCGAGACCATGGTCCGGGCCAACCAGTCGCGCCCGCAGATCGGCGGCGAGGCGCCGGCCGGCCACACCTTCATGCTGCGCGCCGACCTGACGCCGCCCGAGGCGCGCGCCCTGCTCGCCTCGGTGGCGCGGGTGGTGCTGGTGGGCGAGCGGGGCAGCCTCGCCGATCAGCTGGAACGGGCCCCGGAGCCCGCGCCAAGGCCGGGGCCGCCGCCGCTTGCCCCGTCCCCGGTGTCCGCCCTGCAGGTCCCCCGGCCGCCCCCCGAGGCGCTCTACTTCAACGGCCTCGGCGCCTTCACGCCCGACGGCAGCGAATACCTGACTATTTTGGGGCCCGGCCAGTCGACGCCGGCGCCCTGGATCAACGTGATCGCCAACCCGGGCTTCGGCTTCCAGGTCTCCGCCGAGGGCGGCGGCTACGCCTGGTCGGTGAACAGCCGCGAGCGCCAGCTCACGCCCTGGTGCAACGACCCGGTCACCGATCGTCCTGGGCAGGTCCTTTACCTGCGGGACGAGGACGACGGGACGCTGTGGACCGCCACCGCCCTGCCGATCCGCGACGAGGCGGCCACCTACGCCGCCCGCCACGGCTGGGGCTACAGCCGCTTCGACCACACCGCCAACGGGATCGCCGCCGAGCTCCTGGAGTTCGCGCCCCTCGCCGATCCGGTGAGGATATCGCGCCTCACTGTTCGCAACCTGACGCCCCGGCCGCGGCGCATCTCGGTGACCGGCTACCTCGAGTGGGTGCTGGGGCCCTCCCGCAGCCCATCGGCGCCGTTCGTCGCCACGCGGATCGATCCCAGGACCGGGGCCATGCTGGCGATCAATCCCTGGCGCCCGGATTTCGCCGGTCGGGTCGCCTTCGCCGACATGGGCGGGCGGCAGTGGGCCTGGACGGCGGACCGTCGCGAGTTCCTGGGCCGCAACGGGAGCCTTTCGGCGCCGGCCGCCCTCGTGGAGGGCGCGCAACTCTCCGGTCGCACCGGCTCGGGCCTCGACCCGTGCGCGGCGCTGCAGAGCCGGCTCGTCGTCCCGCCGGGCGGCGCGGCGCAGATCGTCTTCCTGCTCGGTGACGCCGATGACGAGGCCGCCGCCCTGGCCTTGGTCGAGCGCTACCGCAAGGCCGACCTCGACGCTTCGCTCGCGGAGGTCCGCAGCTTCTGGAAAGAGACCTTGGGCGTCGTCCAGGTGAAGACGCCCGACCGCTCCATGGACCTGATGCTGAACGGCTGGCTGCTCTACCAGACCCAGGTCTGCCGGCTCTGGGCCCGCTCGGCCTTCTATCAGGCCAGCGGCGCCTACGGCTTCCGCGATCAGCTCCAGGACTGCATGGCGCTCACCGCCGTCCGGCCGGCTGCGACCCGCGAGCACCTGCTGCGCGCCGCCGGCCGGCAGTTCCTGGAGGGCGACGTCCAGCACTGGTGGCTGCCGCACACCGGACAGGGCGTGCGCACCCACATCTCCGACGACCGCGCCTGGCTCGCCTTTGCGGTCGCCGACTACGTGCGGGTCACCGGGGATGCGGCGGTCCTGGACGAGCAGGTCCCCTTCCTCTCCGGGCCGCCGCTGGCGGCCGATCAGCATGACGCCTTCTTCGAGCCGGAGGCGGCGGAACAGCAGGCCAGCCTCTTCGAGCATTGCGCCCGCGCCCTCGACGCCAGCCTGGCGGTGGGCGCGCATGGCGCCCCGCTGTTCGGCGGCGGCGACTGGAACGACGGCATGAACCGGGTCGGCGAGGGCGGCCGCGGCGAGAGTGTCTGGCTGGGCTGGCTCCTCATCAGCGCCCTGCGGAACTTCGCCGACCTCGCGCAGCGCCGCGGCGAGCATCCCCCGGCGGACCGGTGGCGCAAGCACGCGGCCGCCCTGGCGCAGGCGCTGGACGCCCAGGCCTGGGACGGCGACTGGTACCGGCGTGGCTGGTACGACGACGGCGCGCCGCTGGGCTCGGCGGTCAGCGAGGAGTGCCGGATCGACAGCATCGCCCAGTCGTGGGCGGCGCTCTCGGGAGCCGCGCCGCCGGCGCGGGCGGCCCAGGCCATGGATCAGGTGGAGCGGGAGCTCATCCGCCCGCTCGAGGGGCTGGCGCTCCTCTTCACCCCGCCCTTCGACCACACCTCCCACGACCCGGGCTACATCAAGGGCTATCCGCCGGGCATCCGAGAGAACGGCGGCCAGTACACCCATGCGGCCCTCTGGTCGGTGATGGCCTTCGCCGCGCTCGGCCAGGGCGACCGCGCCGCGGCGCTGTTCAACCTCATCAACCCCATCAACCACGCCCGCTCGCGCGCCGACATGCATCGCTACAAGGTCGAGCCCTACGTTGTGGCGGCCGACGTCTACGCCGCGCCGGGGCACGTGGGGCGGGGGGGCTGGACCTGGTACACCGGCTCGGCCGGCTGGATGCAGAGGGCCGGGATCGAATGGATGCTCGGCCTGCGCCTGGAAGCCGGCCACCTGAGCCTAGACCCCTGCATTCCGGCCGCCTGGCCAGGCTTCGAGATCGCCCTGCGGCGCGGCGCCTCGCGCTACGACATCGTGGTGGAGAACCCCAGCGGCGTTCAGGGGGGCGTGACCACCGCCACGCTCGACGGGGCGGCAATTCCCGCTTCGCCCCTGCGCCTGAAGCTGGCCGAGGACAGCGCGCTTCACCGCCTGGTGGTGCGGATGGGTTAGAGCGGGTTGAGTGGGGCTGGATCGCTCCTCTCATCGTCACCCCGGACGGCCCGCAAGGCCGATCCGGGGCCGGACGCTCCGGTTCTCATACGAACTCCAGCTTGGCGTCGGCCCGTCCGGCCCCCTTCGCACGGGGTGGACTGTTCGATCCTATTCCAACGCGATCTAGAGGGGGCCTGCCGCCGCTTCAGCCCTCGGCGGCGCGCTCTCGATCATCAGCAAAGCGGCGATGAGGGCCACCACGTTGGCGGCCATCAGGTACCAGGCGATGGCGAGCGGGCTGCCCGTCGCCTCGCCCAGCCAGGCGACGATCGGCTGCGTCGTGCCCCCGAACACCGCCACGGCCAGGGCGTAGACGGTGGCGGTGACGACGCCCCGGACCTCCTTGCGCAGCGACTCGGTGAGGGCGACGAGCGCCGGAACGGCCGCGAGGTTGGCGAGGGCGGTCAGCGCCCCCATCAGGGTCAAGAGCACCGCCGGCTGGCGGAAATGGATCACCGTCATGAACGCCGGCAGGATGGCGACGATGAAGGCCAGGCGCGGCCAGATCATCAGCGCCCGGCGACCGAAGCGGTCGGAGAGGGCCCCGCCCGCCAGGGCCGCGGCGAAGCCGGTCGCTCCGTTCACCACCGTGACCCAGAAGGCCACCCGCAGGCCCATGTGCAGGGTCGTCTGGGCGTAGGTGGTGGTGAAGATCGAGACGTAGGTGGAGATGGTCGCGCCGGCGATCAGTCCGAGGCCCAGCAGGATCACCCGCCAGTGGCTGAGGATGTCGGCGCCCTCCGGGTGCGCGTCGAGGCGCAGCTCCGGCGCGTGGCGGGTCTCCGGCAGGGTGCGGCGGATCAAGAGCCCGAACGGCAGCACCAGCGCGCCGATCAGAAAGGCGATCCGCCAGCCCCAGGCGGCCAGCGCCGCCGCTCCCACCAGCTGGGCGAGGATCACCCCGATGAGGCCGCCGGAAAGCGAGGCCAGCGACTGGCTGGCGCTTTGCCAGGCGCCGTAGAGTCCGCGCCGACCCACCGGCGCGGCCTCGATCAGATAGGCGGTGGTGGGCCCCACCTCGCCGCCCAGCGCGAACCCCTGGACCACGCGCAACGCCACCACCAGGATCGGGGCGGCGAGGCCGATCTGGGCGTAGGTCGGGACAAACACCAGCCCGAGCAGGGCCGCGCCCATAAGGGTGAAGGAGATCATCATCGCCGGCCGGCGCCCGGTCCGGTCGGCCAGGCGCCCGATCACCACCGCGCCGACGGGTCGGCAGACGAAGCCCGCCCCGAAGGTGATCAGCGACAGCATCAGGCGGGCGAACTCCGAGTGGTTCGGGAAGAAGGCCTGGCCGATCTGCAGCGCGAAATAGGCGTAGACGGTGAAGTCGTAGAACTCGAGCCAGTTGCCCACCACCGCGGCGGTCACGTGGCGCCTGGAAATCGGCTGCACGGCCGCCCCGGGGGCCCACACGGCCTCCGCCGCCGAGATCTCTCCATCCGTCATGCGCGCGACCTTAGCCGTCGATCCGCCTCCTCCTCAATCCGCCCCAGGATAAACGGCCCCCCCGTGGGCCAAGATACGGCGGCGGCCGCTCCAGGACCGCGGTTGACCGGGCCGGTCGGGCGTGGATGGGTTGGACCATGAGCGTCCCCGCCCAGCCCGACCCCTACCAGAGAGCCGTGAAGCGGTTCAGCCGCGCGGCCAAGCTCGGGGCGGCGCGCAGCCTCTTGAACTGGGACGCCCGCACCTACATGCCGCCGGGCGGGGCGTGGGCGCGCGGCGAGGAGATGGCCACCCTCACCGAGGTGGTCGCCGAGCTCATCGGTTCGCGCGCCGCAGACGACGAGCTTTCCGAAGCCGAGGCCATGGCCGGCGCGCTGGCCCCGGACGAGCGTGCGGACCTTGCGGAGATGCGCCGGCTCTTCATCCACGCCGCCGCGGTCCCACCGGAGCTGCTGGCGGCCAAGGCGCGGCTGGCGGAGCGGTTGCAGGCGGTGTGGGCCGAGGCGAGGCGCGAGCGCGATTTCGCGCGCTTCGCCGCCCCGTTCGCCGAGCTGCTCGTGGTCATCCGCGAGATCGCCGCCGCCAAGGCCGAGGCGCTGGGAACCAGCCCCTACGGCGCGCTGATCGACGAGTTCGACCCCGGCGTCGGCGAGGCGATGATCGAGCCCGTCTTCGCCGATCTCGCGAGCTTCCTGCCGCCGCTGCTGGCCGAGGTCCGCGAGCGCCAGGCGGTCTGGCCTGCGCCGGCGCCGCTCGGGCCGGTGGCGGCGGAGCGCCAGGCGGCCCTGGCCATGCGCCTCGCCGAAGCGGTCGGACATCTGCCCGAGCACATGCGGATCGACGCCACCTTGCATCCCTTCTCGGTTCCCGGAATGCCGGGCGACGTGCGCTTCACCACCCGCTACGAGGCGGCCAACCCGCGCTTCTCGATCATGGCCGTCCTGCACGAGGCCGGGCACGCCATGTACGAGCTCGGCCTGCCGCGGCCGTTGGCGTTCCGCGCCGCCGGCCAGGCGCGCGGCATGACCGTGCACGAGAGCCAGTCCCTCACGCTGGAGATGCTGGCCGGCCGCAGCCGCGAGTTCCTGGGCTTCCTCGCGCCGGTGATGGCGGAGACCTTCGGCGGCGGCGACACATGGTCTTTCGCCAACGTCCTAAATGCCTGGCGCCGGCTGGACGAGGGCGTGATCCGCGTGGAGGCGGACGAGATCGCCTACCCGCTGCACGTCATCCTGCGCTACCGGCTGGAGCGCGCCCTGCTGGCCGGCGAGCTTACACCGGACGACTTGCCTGGCGCCTGGGACGAGCTTTCGGAGGCGCTGCTCGGCCGGCGCCCCGCCAACGTCTCCGAGGGGTGCCTGCAGGACATCCACTGGGCCGCCGGCCACATCGGCTACTTCCCCAACTACGCCATGGGGGCGATGCTGGCCGCGCAGTTCTTCGAGCGGGCGACCGCGGACGATCCGCAGCTCCTCCCGGCCCTGTCGCGGGGCGACTTCGGCCCCTACTTCGCCTGGGTCCGCCCCCGCATCCACGCCCGCGCCAGCCTCGTGGGCGTCGAGGCCCTCGTCCGCGACGCCACCGGCGCGCCCCTCAGCGCCGAGGCGTTCAAGCGCCACGTGCGCCGACGCTATCTCGAAGAGCCCCTGGGCTGGCGAGTGTGAATCCCGCTCGATTTAGCCCGCCCAAGCGCACGACGGCGCCGCCACAAAGCCGACGTTCCGAAGGGCTCGGTTGGGTGGAAAGCGAATCTTGAACAGCCTAAACGCGAGATTACGTTAGCCGCGGAGGCTAAGGGGGCGTGATGATAGGCACACTCGCTGCCGCCGTTCTTGCTGCCGCTGCTATTCCGGCAGGCGGTGTGCTACCTGGAGAAAAGCCCGCGTATGACGCCGTGCTGGCTGAGAGGGTTAGGGCGGCCGACACCGCTTTCGGCGGATCGCCTTGCCCCCAGCGGAAGGTCGAGGTCGTAAGCGTCACCCCGTGGAAGATCACGGGTCACCCCGACCTTATCGTCTGGCGCGAAAAGATTCGAGTTGCTGGATGCG
>JAFBAO010000071.1 GCA_019247715.1 Caulobacteraceae bacterium | reverse complement strand
CATGCCGCGGTGGCGGCAGACGTTGTGGAAGGCCTTGATCCCGCCCTCGGTCCGCACGACGAGCACCGACTTGTCGAGGATCTTGTATTCGACGAAGTCGCCGACGTTGGGGATCTCCTCCAGCCGGCAGGCCATCTGCCAGACGCGCGGCCACAGGCGCTCGCATTCCAGCTTGTAGAAGGCTTCGTCGTAGTAGCGCTTGACCGGAATTTGCTCCGGGTTGGTGACGGCGAAGGGAACCTGCCCGATCAGGTCGTCCGCCCGTTCGATCTTGCCCATTAGGGTGTCCTCGTCTTGCGTCGCTTGTCGCTCGGAGCCGGGTCGTCGAGCGTCTATTCCATCTCGCCGATGGGCGCGCCGCCGACGCTTTCGCCTGACGCCGGCGCGGTCACCCGCTCCAGGCCAGGCCGCCGGCGGCCGGCGCGCAGGGGCTGGCGATGATGCCCTGGAATGACGTTCGCTCCCGATGCATTGTTAGTGGATGCTAACTAAAGAGCAGCGCGCACGGTGGGTCAAGCGCCGGCCCTGCGCACGGGCGTCGAATGGGCCGCCGAAAGCAGGGTGAACGGGCATGAGAGCAGCGGTTCTGAAGGCCTATGGCCAGCCGTTCGTAGTGGAAGAGCTGCCGGACCCGAAGCCCGGTCCCGGCCAGGCGGTGCTCAAGGTGAGCCGCTGCGGCGTCTGCGGCTCGGACCTGCACATGAGCAGCGGCCACGGCCTCAATTTCCCGCTCGACACGGTGCTCGGCCACGAGTTCTCCGGGGAGGTGGTCGAGGTCGGCCAGGGCGTCAGCCGGCTGAAAGTGGGCGACCTCGCCACCGCCATGCCGATGACCGGCTGCGGCCGCTGTCCGGCCTGCCAGGCGAACGACCCCTTCCGCTGCGCGGACCGCGTCAGTCTCACGGCAGGCTACGCCGAATACGTACTGGTCGGCGAGCGGTCGGCCGCGCGCCTGCCGGCGATGGTCTCGCTGGCCGACGCCGCCCTGACCGAGCCGCTCGCCTGCGGGCTGCGCGGCGCCGAGCGGGCCGCGCTGTCGCCGGGGGCTCGGGTGCTGGTGATCGGCGCCGGCGCCATCGGCCTCGCCGCGGCATACTGGTCCCGCCGCCTGGGCGCGGGAAAGGTGGCGGTCAGCGCCCGCACCGACCGCGCCGCCCATATCGCCGCCTACATGGGCGCCGACGCCTTCGTCCGGGCGGACGCCGATCTGTCCGCGGCGGCCGCCGAGGCGCTCGGCGGGCCGCCGGACGTGGTGTTCGAGTGCGTGGGCGCACCGGGGATGTTCGCCCAGGCCGTTGACTGCGTGCGGCCGGACGGAACGGTCTGTGTCCTGGGGTTCTGCACCGTTCCCGACAGCTTCGTCCCCTCGGACGCCCTGGCTAAGGAAGCGCGCGTGGTCTTCGCCCTCGCCTACGACCGCGCCGCCTTCGAGCGCTCCCTGGCGGTGATGGACGCCGGCGACGTGGCCGCGCGGGCGATGGTGACCAGCACCGTATCCTTGGACGCATTCCCCGCCGCCTTCCAGGCGCTGCGCGGTCCGACTGACCAATGCAAGGTGCTGCTCGATCCCTGGGCCTGACCTTCTGCGCCCACCCTGCTCCCTATTGTCGCCGATTGCGCGCGCCGATACTCGGAGCGGCTCGACGATCGCGAAGAGGAGGCCCCCATGCGCGTGATGCAGTTCGCCGACTACGGGCCGCCGGAGGTTCTGCAGATCGCCGAGCGGCCGACGCCCGCGCCGGGTCCCGGCGAAGCGCTCATTCGGGTGGCGGCCATCGGCGTCAATCCGGCCGACTACAAGTGGCGAAGCGGCGTGATCCGGCATGTGATGGCGCTGAGCCTGCCCTGGGTGGTGGGCTACGACGTCGCCGGCGAGGTGGCGCAGGTCGGCGCCGGGGTTTCGGCCCTGCGCCCCGGCGACCGCGTCGCCGTCCAGCTCGGTCCGCGCATGGGGGCCTACGCCGAAGCGGTCGTCGCCGACGCCGCCTCCTGCGCCAAGCTGCCCGACGCGCTCGATTTCGAGCGGGCGGCCGCCATTCCCACGCCTGGGCTCACGGGGGTCCAACTCATCGAGGAGCACGTGCGCCCCGCCCCCGGCGAGACGGTGCTCATCACCGGCGCGGTAGGGGCGGTGGGCCGCTTCGCCGTCTTCGCAGCCCTCGCCGCCAAGGCCCGCGTGGTGGCCGCGGTGCGGGCCTCGCAAATCGAGACGGCCCTGGCGATCGGCGCAGAGCGGGCGATCGCGCTGGAAAGCCCTGCCCCGGCCGAGCTCGCCGTCGATCATCTCGCCGACGCCCTGGGCGGCCCGGCGGTGGGCCCCCTCTGCCGGCTCGTCCGGCCAGGCGGACGCATCATCAGCGTGGTCGGGCCGATCAATGGGCAAGACCGGGCGACGCCCGCCGAGCTGGTGCGGGTGCGTTCCGACGGCGAGAGCCTCAGGGCCTTGGCCGAAGCGGTGGCGAACGGCGCCGTCTCCATTCCCATCGCGGGCCGGCTGCCGCTGGCGTCCGCGGCCGAAGCCCACCGCCGGTTGGAGGCGGGCCACGTCGGCGGCAAGCTCATCCTTTCGCCCTAACGACTACGGCTCACGCGACGAGGGACCCGGGCGCTAGCCCTGACGACCTCCAACGGCGCGTCGCTGCTTCGGCTCTCCGGCCCGAGCACCGGCGGACGCGCCAGCCCTCGCGGCGCGCGCCTGCCGCTCCGAGGCCTTCAGCCGGTCCATGGCCTCGCGCCAAGCCGTCACGTCCTGAGAGACCCCCCGAACCCGGCGGCATCCGCCGGCGACCATCTCGGGCTCGGCCAGCACCTTGATGCGCCGAACGCCTGACTTCGCTTGCACAAGGCCCTCGAACTCCAACCGCTCTCCGCTCGCCATCGAGGCGTCCATGGCCTCGCTGAAGCGATCACGGTCGGCCTCGGTCCATAGCAACCCGGCCGTTTCGCGCAGCATGGGCCGCTCGCTGGGCGCGCCCAGCATCTCGCCCAGCTCCGCGCAGAAGACGACCTCGCCGGTCAGGCAATCGTACTCCCAGCCGCCGACGCCGGCGATGCGGCCCGCCGAGCGCGCCACGGCGGTCGTCCGGGCCAGGATCTGCTGCGCGCGGACCTGGTCGGTGATCTCGCGCGCCGTCCACAGCAGCGCGGCCAAGGCGCCGCCCGCGTCATGGAGTGGGGCGATGGTGATCTCCCAGCTCTTGAGCACGCGTCCGCGCGCCGGCCGGTCCGCCTGCAGCCGGATGGTCCCGCCCCTGGCGGAGGCTGTGGCGACGAGCAGATTCTCGCGTGACTGGGTCGGCCACAACGCCATCCAAGGCCGGCCTTCGAACAGCGCCACGTCCTCGACCTCCAAGAGCCGCCGGCCGGCTTCGTTCATGAACAGCAGCCGTCCTTCCGCATCGAGGACCGCCACGCAGTCGATACTGTTCGTGACAGCGCTGACGAAGAAGCTGTCCCCCAACCTGGCCATGCTCGCCACCTCCTGGACGGGGCCCACCTACCTGCCCTCGACTCCGCGCCCATGTATCATTTGTTTGCAAATACTCGGTAAAGCTGTGACCGGCTCGCCCTCCGGTTCAGACGCTTCGAACGGCTCAAGCCCCTGGAACAGGCTTTACTGTCGCGGGCATGCGACACGGTCTAGCTGAGCCGGCCTTCCCCCGCGGACGCGGCCACGCCGCCCCCGCTGATCGTCGGGGACGCCGTGGGGACAGGGCAGGCGAAACGGCCGACGAGATCGCCGTTGCGGTCGTGAATACGGATCTCGCAGGGTTCGCCGGCGGCGGCGAGATGCTTGCCGAGTCGTCGCGCTGCTGCTTCCGCCCGGCCGCCGCTCCGGAACAGCATCTCGTTGTCGAGGCCGTCCGACCACACCGCCCAGCCCTCGCCGAGCGGGGTTACTGAGATCGATCGCAATGAGGTGTCTCCAGCTTGCGCAGGCCGCCCCGGCCACATCGAGCTTGGCCCAGAAGTAGGCGCAGACGCCGGAGCTTCAAGGGGCGGGATGGTCGCGCCGGCGGCCGATCGACACAATCGGCCTAGTGTCCCGAGTCCGAAGTTCGCCAGTGGATGGGAATGGGGCGCCGAGCCAACTTCGGACTCGACAAGGGCACTATCAAGACTTTGATTCTATTGTAGTTTGCGAATTTTGGGTTCGCTTTAGCGCCAGCCCGTCGTCGTAACCCTATGTCGCATAAGAGGTTCGCCAAAGGTTCACCTCGACGCCAGAACCCGGCGAGCCGAGACGCCCGGCCCCGGTCAGCGCATGGCTTCCACGTCCACCTCGACCACGAAGCGCCCGCCGGACGAGGGCAGCGGCACCATGGTCCAGGGCGGGTTGTGGCCGGCCAAGCGGCGCTTTTGCGCCTCCACATAGGCCGCCACGTTCTCGGGTCCGGACACGTAGCTCACCACCTTGCAGATGTCGGCGAGGGTCATCTGCGCCTCGGCCAGGATGGCTTCAACGTTGTCCCACGCCTGCTCGGCCTGTTCGCGCGCGCCTTCCGGTATCGAGCCGTCCGGGGCGACGCCGATCTGCCCGGCCAGACGGGCGATCTTCGTGGGCGCTTCGATCACCACCCCATGGTGGTAGGCCTCCAGGGGAGCGGCGATGCTCTTCGGCGCCAGGATGCGTTTCATGGACAACCTTTCGACCGGCTCGCCCCTAGAGCCCCAGCAAGCCCAGGGTGTCGTGGTCGGTCATCGCCGCGCCGAACCTGTGGGCCATGGCGGTGATCATGGTCTCGGTGTGGTAGTCGGTGGTGTTCAGGAACCAGGTGAGCGCGCCCCATGCGGTGTACTGCCGGTGCGCCAGCCAGGCCGTCTCGTAGTCGGGCGGCGTGACGCCGTAGGCGATCAGGCGATCGCGGTAGTGCTGCAGCAGCGCGCGCTCCCAGCTGCGGCGGTCGGTGGGGTCGAGGCCGCCGACGATGAAGTAGTTGACGTCCTGCGCCCAGGTGGAGCGGCGCGGGATCCAGTCGAGGAAGCCGGGCCGTCCCTCCGAAGTGAGGTACAGGTTCGCCGGGTGCATGTCGCCGTGGACCATCACCAGCGGGAAGCCGTGCGGGTTGGCGAACACCGCGTCGTTGGCGGCCAGCAGGCGGTGGCGGTCGCGAAGCTTGGTCGAGATGGCCTGCATCCGCGGCCGGCCCAGCCGCTCGGCGAACCGCGCCTCGTCCAGCAGGATGTCCCGCCACAGGCCCTGGGCCACGTCGCGCGGCCCGGCCAGCCACCCGAAGGCGCCCTCATCGGCCAGTTCAGGAGCGCCCCACCAGCGGGCGTGGATCCTGGCCGTCTCGTCCAGGAAGGCGGCGGCGGTTTCGAACGAGGCGATGGGCTCGACCGCGCGCAGGCACGTCACCCCGCGCAGGTCGAGGTCCTCCATGATCAGCGCGCCCCAGCCCTCCTCGTCGAGCCCGCCGAAGAAGACTCCGATCGTCTCGACGCCGAGCTCGCCTACGAGCCCCGTATAGGCCTGCACCTCCAGAAGCTGCACCGCGCGCATGGTCTTGCTGTGCGGCTCGAAACACCCCTTGACGACCACCGTGGGCGGGAAATCGGGCCGATTGGTCTGCAGCTCCACGCGGAGCTTGGTGGAGGCGCCGCCGAAGTTCTTCACCACCTCGGCGCGCTCGACCTCGATACCGGGGAAGGCGCCCTGCAGCGCCTGCGTGAGCCAGGCGGCGTCGACGCCGGCGATGTCCTTCGGGACGGGGACCGGGCGAACGGCGGTGTCGAGCATTCCTTCACGTCCTCCGACAGGCTGACTGGGCCACGGTCCGCCTGGACGGACCAACGGCTACAGACGCGACTCCACGTCGGCGATCGCCTCTTCGACGATGCCGAGGGTGCGCAGCGCCACCGCTTCCGAGGTCACCAGCATCGGCGAGACGCGCATGGTGGGCCCCACCGGCGAAACCACGACCCCGCGCCGAATGGTCTCCACCGCCACCTTGGACGCCATTTGCGCCGAGGCCGCCCCGGTCTTGGGGTCGATGAACTCCAGGCCGATCAGGAACCCGCGGCCCTGGGCCACACCCACGATCGGGTGGCGGGCGGCGAGGCCCTTGAGAAAATTCAGGCAGGCCTCGCCGGCGCGGGCCACGTGGTCGACCAGCTTGTCGCGCTGCAGAATGTTGAGCACCGCCAGCGCCGCCGCGCAGGCCGCCGGCTGGCCGCCGTGGGTGGACGACTGCGAGCTCCTGTTGGCCTCGGCGGTGAACCGCTCGGACACCGCGATCGAGGTGATCGGATAGCCGTTCCCGAGGAACTTGGAGAAGATGATGATGTCCGGGATCACCCCCTCGTGGTCGCCGGCCCACCACTTGCCGGTGCGGCCGAGCCCGGTGGCGTGCTCGTCGAAGATCAGCACGATGTTGTGGCGGTCGCAGATGTCGCGCAGGCCCTTGAGGAAGCCGGGCGCATAGACGCGTCCGCCGCTGCCGTTGGTCACCGGCTCGGCAATGATCCCGGCCAGGCGGCCGTGGCTGTTCACCAGCATCGCCCGCTCGGCGAAGTCCACGCAGTGCAGGCCGCAGCTGGACGGCTCCAGCTTGAACTCGCAGCGATGGCACCAGCCGCCGGGCACCGTCATGTGGCCGCTGGACCGGGGACCGGTGTTGGGGGTTCCCCCCTCGCCGGTGGCCATCGCGCCTACCGTCTTGCCGTGATAGTCGCCGTAGAACGACAGGAACTCGTGCCCCCCGGTGATGGTGCGCGCCACGCGCAGCGCCGCTTCGGTGGCCTCCGTGCCCGAGGAGAAGAAGCCGAACAGGTTGAGGTCGCCGGGCGTGATCTGCGCCAGCCTCTCCATCAGCTCGATGCGCGCCTCGGTGGGATAGTTGCGCGTGTTCATGAGCTTGCGCGCCTGGACGTCGATGGCCTCGGCGACCTCGGGGTTGCCGTGGCCGAGCGCAGCCGACATGTGCCCGTGGGTGAGGTCGATCAGCCGGTTGCCGTCCATGTCCTCGAGCGTGACGCCGGCGCCGCCGGCGAAGCTCAGTGGAAGCATGTCGATCCAGGGGAAGTCGCCGAACTCGTGGCGGTTGCGGCGCGCCAGCAGCTCCAGCGAGGCCGGCCCGGGGATCGGGGTGTGGATGCGCGGCGCGTCCGCGGCGAAGCTGCTCGCCCAGGCGATGGAGGCAGGCTCGGTCTCGGCGCCGCGCGCCTCCGCGGCCAGGGCCTCGCCGACTGCCGCCTCACCATCCATAACCGTTCCTCCGAAACCGCCGGCTTTCTGGGGCGCCGGCGCAAGGCGGCCGGCCTGGGCGGGCGACGAATTAGGACATCAGCACGGGCGGGCGTCAATCATACCGCCAACTGATTGAGCGGCGGCGCGGGTGTCAAACCGGGCAATTGTGCGTGCGCCCGGGTTGGGCTGTGAAATGGCGGCTGCGGAGCAGCTTGGCTCCTGCCAGATCTGAGGTAGGGCGCCGCTGGCCTTGACGCTACTCCACCCTCAGCGCCTCACGAAACGCCATCCGGCCCCTTGGCCATGCCGTGGCAAGCACGCGCCGGCCACGAAGACGCGCTAAGCGTCCGGCGCTTCCTCGATCGCCCGGCGGCTCTCGCGGATGGCTGTGCGGCTATGCTCTATCAAGCGCTCGTCCACCCTCTTCCACTCTTTGAGTCGAAGGGCAAATCGGGTCTGGGCTGACCGAAATTGCTCGAGCGTAGACTTCAGAGGGACTTCCAACGCGCGCTCCGCCTTGAGCGGGAGTGCGCCTGGCAGCGCCTTTCACCTCTCGACGTGAGGGACGCCCCCCGCTCGGAAGGTGCAGGGTACGTCGCTGCGCATGCGGGAGCGAATCACAAACCCTGGAAGTCCTAGAATGCTGCAGGCGGCTGGCAGTTCTCGGCGCCGGCAAGTTCCCCCCCTGGTCTTCGACGTCTCTTCGACGGGGACGAGGCCCCGCGCGGCGCTGAAATCATCGTTTCAAGAAACTGGCGCACCCGACAGGATTCGAACCTGTGACCTCTGCCTTCGGAGGGCAACGCTCTATCCAGCTGAGCTACGGGTGCGTTGGGGGGCTGGAAGAAGCGGCGATCTCTAGCGGAAAGGCGGGGCCGGCGCAAAGCCGTTCAGCGTGCCTCGGCCGGCTCCGGGGCCGCGCCATAGGTGAGGGAGAGGAAGACGTCCTCCAGGTCCGGCTCCTCAGTCCTCAGGTCCTTGAAATGGATTCCTGCGGCCCTGGCGGTGGCCAGCACTTCCTCGACCCCGGCCTCGGCGGTCTTGAAGCTGATGGCGAGCTCGCCCCCGGGACGAAGCCGGGTCTCGAAGGGCGGGAGCGCCGGCGCCGCAGCGAGCGGCGTCTCTGGGGTGAGCACCACCGCCCGGGTGTCCAGCCGCCGCAGCAGCTGGTCCTTGGGCTCGCAGGCCACCACCCGGCCGTGGTTCATGATGGCGATGAGGTCGCAGAGCTCCTCGGCCTCCTCGAGGTAATGGGTGGTGAGCAGGATGGTCACCCCCTGCCGATTCAGCCCCACCACGTAGTCCCAGAGCTGGCGACGCAGCTCCACGTCGACGCCGGCGGTGGGCTCGTCGAGGATGAGCACCGGCGGGTTGTGCACCATCGCCTTGGCCACCATCAGCCGCCGCTTCATGCCGCCCGAGAGCTGGCGCACGTAGGCGTTCGCCTTGTCCGAAAGGCCGAGCGCGGCGAGCAGCGCGTCGGTGCGCCGCTCCGGGCCGGGCACGCCGTACATGCCCGCCTGCACGTCCAGAGATTCGCGCGGGGTGAAGAAGACGTCGGCGGCGATCTCCTGGGGGACCACGCCGATGGCGGCGCGCGCGTCGCGGGGGCGATGGTCGATGTCGCGGCCCCAGACCGTCACCTTGCCCGAGGTCTTCTTGGTGAGGCCGGCCAGGATGTTGATGAAGGTCGACTTGCCGGCCCCGTTGGGACCCAGCAGGCCGAAGATCGAGCCCCTGGGAATGGCGAGGTCGATCCCCTTCAGGGCGTGCATCGGCGCGGTCCCATGCCCGCCGGCGTAGGTCTTGGTGAGCTTGACCGCCTCGATGGCGTTGTCGGGAAGGTTCA
Source organism: Caulobacteraceae bacterium (assembly GCA_019247715.1). Lineage (GTDB taxonomy): Bacteria > Pseudomonadota > Alphaproteobacteria > Caulobacterales > Caulobacteraceae > Acaudatibacter. The sequence goes on along the minus strand of JAFBAO010000071.1, from coordinate 31,604 downwards.
TTCGCACCCTCGGCCGCGCTCGATTGACGGGGCGCGGGCTACGGCCATACCTAGGCGGCGTCGCCGCCCTCGCCAAGGCTGAGCCGGCGCAAAGGAGCATCGCATGGCCCGCAAGCCGAAGGCTCAGCAGACGCCGGAGCCGGCCCCCGCAAGGCCGTCGCTGACATCCGACTTCCCGGCCCCCGAGGAGGTCGCGGTCCGCTCCCGCCGGGTCGCCTGCGACGGAGTCGGCGGCGCGCTGGGCCACCCGCGGGTCTGGCTGGAGATGGGCGAGGCCTCCTTCGTCGAGTGTCCCTACTGCGACCGCCGGTTCGTGCTGGCGGCCGGCGCCGAGGGGACCGAGAGCGAGCGGCTGGCGCCCGGGGTCTACGAAGGCTCTCACGGACACTGAGCCCCTGATCCGTCGCTGCTGACCGGAGGGGCCGGAACGCCTATCTTCCCCGCATGACCGAGACGCTGGGCGACGCCCCCGAGACCCTGGAGGAGATTCCCCGCACGCCCACCCAGGACGGGCCGGCCGTGCGGCTCTATCTGGTGGACGGCTCCGGCTACATCTTCCGCGCCTACCACGCCTTGCCGCCGCTGACCCGCAAGTCGGACGGCCTGCCGGTGGGGGCGGTGGCCGGGTTCAGCAACATGCTGTGGAAGCTGATGGTGGACATGAAGGCCGCGCCGGACGCGCCGACCCACCTGGCCGTGGTGTTCGACAAGTCGGAGGTCACCTTCCGAAACAAGCTCTACGCTGACTACAAGGCCCATCGCCCGCCGCCGCCCGATGACCTCGTGCCGCAGTTCGCCCTGGTGCGCGAGGCCACGCGCGCGTTCGGCGTGCCCTGCCTGGAGCTGGGCGGCTACGAGGCCGACGACATCATCGCCGCCTACGCTTGCAAGGTCCGCGACGCCGGCGGCGAGGTGGTGATCGTCTCCTCCGACAAGGACCTGATGCAGCTGGTGGGCGAGCGCGTCTCCATGCTCGACACCATGAAGAACGTGCGCATCGGGCCGGCCGAGGTGGTGGAGAAGTTCGGCGTGCCGCCCGAAAAGGTGATCGACGTCCAGGCGCTGTGCGGGGATTCGGTGGACAACGTCCCGGGTGCGCCGGGGATCGGGATCAAGACCGCCTCGGCTCTGATCACCGAATATGGCGACCTCGACAGCCTTCTAGCCCGCGCGGGCGAGATCAAGCAGGAGAAGCGCCGCCAGACCCTGATCGACTTCGCCGACCAGATCCGCCTCTCGCGCGAGCTGGTGAAGCTGGATTGCGAGACGCCCCTCCCCCAGCCCGTCGACGAACTCGCTCTGGAGGAGCCCGAGCCCCAGACCCTCGCCGCCTTCCTGGAGGCCATGGAGTTCAAGAGCCTCGCCCGTCGCGTGACCGAGGCCCGCGGAGGCGTTCCGGTCCAGGCGCCTACGCCGCCCCCGGCCGAGGAGGCTGCGCCCGGTCCGATCGACACCTCGGCCTACGCCTGCGTGCGCGACATTCCGACGCTGGAGGCCTGGATCAGGCGCGCCCGCGAGGCCGGGATCGTGGCCATCGACGCCGAGACCGACGCGGCCTCCGCCACCAGTTCGAGCCTCTGCGGAATCTCCCTGGCCGTCGCGCCCGGCGAGGCCTGCTACATCCCGGTCGGCCACGCCGCCGCCGAGGGCCTGGCCCTGGAATCCCCGGCCGAGCTCGCACAGCTAAGCCTGGAGGAGGCAATCGGGCGGTTGAAGGCTCTGCTGGAGGATCCCGGCGTCCTCAAGGTGGCCCATAACGCCAAGTACGACCTCGCCGTCCTCTCACGCTACGGGATCGCGGCCGCGCCGGTCGAGGACACCATGCTGATCTCCTACGTGCTGGAGGCTGGCCTGCACGGACATGGCATGGACGAGCTTTCCAACCTGTGGCTCGGCCACCAGCCGATCAGCCTCAAGCAGGTGGTGGGGAGCGGCAGGGCGCAGAAGAGCTTCCGCCACGTCGAGCTCGCCGAGGCCACCTGCTACGCGGCCGAGGACGCCGACGTCACTCTGAGACTCTACCGGCTGCTGCGCCGCCGCCTGAGCCGCGAGGGCCTGCTGACCGTCTACGAGACCCTGGAGCGGCCGATGCCGGCGGTGGTGGCGCAGATGGAACGCCACGGGGTCAAGATCGACCCGGACCAGCTGCGGCGGCTTTCCAACGATTTCGCGGTGCGGATGGCGGAGCTGGAGGCCGAGGCGACGCGGCTCGTCGGCAGGCCCTTCAACCTCGGGAGTCCCAAGCAGATCGGCGACGTCCTGTTCGGTGAGCTCGGCCTTCCGGGCGGCAAGAAGACCGCCACCGGCGTCTGGAGCACGGACGCCGGGGTGCTTGAGGATCTGGCCACGCAGGGCCATCCCCTACCGCGGGTGCTGCTCGACTGGCGTCAGCTCTCCAAGCTGAAGGGCACCTACACCGACGCGCTCACCGGGGCGGTGGCTGCCGAGAGCGGCCGCATCCACACCTCCTATGCGCTGGCCTCCACCACCACCGGCAGGCTCTCCTCCAACGACCCCAACCTGCAGAACATCCCGATCCGCACCGAGGAGGGCCGCAAGATCCGCCGGGCCTTCATCCCCGAGCCCGGAAACGTGCTGATCAGCGCCGACTACAGCCAGATCGAGCTTCGGCTCCTCGCCCACATCGGCGACATCCCGCAGCTGAAGCGGGCGTTCAAGGAGGGGCTGGACATCCACGCCTCCACCGCCTCGGAGATGTTCGGGGTCCCGATCGAGGGGATGCCGGCCGAGACCCGGCGGCGCGCCAAGGCCATCAACTTCGGCATCGTCTACGGCATCTCCGCCTTCGGCCTCGCCAATCAGCTCGGCATCCCCCAGGACGAGGCGGGCGCCTACATCAAGACCTACTTCGAGCGGTTCCCGGGCATCCGCGCCTACATGGACCGGATGCGCGCCCAGGTCCGCGCCCAGGGCTTCGTCACCACCATCTTCGGGCGCAAGGTCAACATCCCTTCGGTGCGCGCCAAGTCGGTGGGCGAGCGCCAGTTCGCCGAGCGGGCGGCGATCAACGCCCCGATCCAGGGTGCGGCCGCCGACGTCATCCGCCGGGCGATGATCCGCATGCCGGCGGCGCTCCGCGAGGCGCGCCTTTCCGCCCGGATGCTGCTCCAGGTGCACGACGAGCTGGTCTTCGAAGCCCCCGAGGGCGAGGCCGACGCCGTCTGCGCGCTCGTCGCCCGGGTGATGGAGCGGGCCCCCGAGCCAGCCGTGAGCCTTTCCGTGCCCCTCGTCGTCGAGGCCAAGGCGGCGGCCAACTGGGAAGAGGCGCATTGAGGCGAGGAGGAGGCGGCGGCTGGCTGCACTTCCGAATTTGCCGTTACGCCACAGCAACTTAAGCAGCAATCACGCAATCTTGACGCCCCATCTTCGCCCCTATAGGTTCCGCGCCGACCCGGCCGGGCCGCGGCGGGACCTCGGGGCTGGGCGAGCGAGTGCGAGCCCCTTCCAATGCCGCAGCCGGACGACGACAGCCAGGAGGCGCTTAAGCGTCTCGATGAGCGGCTGAAGGCGTTCAAGGGCGAAGCCAAGCCGGTCTCCGGCGACGCTGAACGTGGGGTCGGCGAAGGCTATCGCCTCCTCGGGGAGGTGATCGGGGGAATTCTCGGGGGGCTAGGGCTCGGATGGGTGTTCGACCATTTCGCCCACACCACGCCCTTCGGCTTGGTGATCGGTCTGCTGCTCGGCACGGCGGCCTCGGCGTACGCGGCTATGAAGTCGGCGGCCGCGGGCGCGCGGCGGGCGGTAAAGAAGGACGGGACGGAGGCTTGAAAGACTGATGGCGGCGATCCAGCCCATGGAGCAGTTCATGATCAAGAAGATCGTGGACGTGCCGCCGGTGCTTGTCCCCGGCCTCGGCCCTATCGACCTTTCGATCACCAACTCGGTCGCCACCATGATCTTCGCGGCGGCGATGATCTCGATCTTCTTCCTGGCCGCCGCGCGCGGCAAGGTGGTGCCGGGGCGCCTGCAGGCGTTCGGGGAGATCCTTTACGACCTCGCCGACAAGGGCCTTACCGGCCCGATGATCGGCGATCGCGGCCGGCCTTTCCTGCCCTATGTCTTCGCGCTCTTCTCGCTGATCGCCTTCCTGGACATCTGGGGCCTGATCCCCGGCCAGTTCACCGTCACCTCTCAGCTCGCGGTCACCGTCACCCTGGCGGTGGTGACCTTCGCCATGGTCGTGATCGTGGGTTTCCTGCGCAACGGCCTCGGCTTCTTCAAGCTCTTCGTGCCCGGCGGCGTGCACTGGGCGATGCTGTTCCTCTTGGTGCCGATCGAGTTCGTCTCCTTCCTCGTGCGCCCCGTCACCCTCTCCATGCGGTTGTTCGGTAACATGATTGGCGGCCACGTGGTGATGTACATGTTCGGCAGCTTCGTGGTCGCCCTGGCGGTGTTCGCCATGAACGGGGGCCTTGCCTATCTCGGCTTCGTGGGCTCGGCGTTGTCGCTCGCGATGGTGGTCGCCCTGACCGCCCTCGAGCTGATCGTCGCCTTCCTGCAGGCCTTCGTCTTCGCGGCCCTTACCTGCACCTACCTCAGCGACGTCGTGAACCTGGATCACGGCCACTAGACCCACTTAAAGACAAGGAAACTCGACTACATGGATAACGTCCACGCAGCCCGCCTGATCGGCGCGGGCCTGGCCATGACGGGCCTCATCGGCGCCGGCGCCGGCCTCGGCATCCTGTTCGGCAACTATCTGCAAGCCGCCATGCGCAACCCGTCGGCCGCCGCCGGCGAGCGCGGGATGCTGTTCCTGGGCTTCGCGGTGACCGAAGCCATGGGCATCTTCGCCCTCGTCATGGCCTTCATCATCCTCTACGCGGGCTGATCGTGGCCGACGCCGCCGCCGTGGCTGCGGCCGCCGAAAAGGGCTCGGGCGGCCTGCCGCAGTTCGACGCCAGCCAGTGGCCGGGCCAGATCGTCTGGATGCTGGTCATTTTCGGCGTCCTGGTCTTCCTGTTCTCGAAGGTCTTCGTGCCCAAGGTCGGCGGGACCATCGCCGAACGGGAGGACAAGATCGGCGGCGACATCGGCGACGCGCGGCGTCTGCGCGACGAGGCCGAGGCCCAGAGCAAGGCCGCAGCCGACGAGCTTGCCGCCGCGCGGGGCCGGGCTCACAAGCTGGCGCTGGACGCCAAGACCGCGGCGGCCGCCGAGTCTGCGGCGCGCCGGTCCGAAGAGGACGCCAAGCTTTCGGCCAGCCTCTCGGAGGCCGAGGCGCGGATCGGCCAGGTGAAGGCCGAAGCGATGACCCATGTGCGCGCCATCGCCGCCGAAACCGCCGGCGCCATCGTCGAACGCCTCACGGGGACCTCGGCCGCCCCCGCCGAGGTCGAACGCGCCTTGCCGGCGCAGGCTTAGAGGGACTGAAGGTGGAGCTCCTGCAGGAAGCCCATACCTGGGAGTTGATCGGGCTGGTGATCTTCGTCGGGGCGCTGATCTGGCTCAAGGTTCCGGGCATGGCGCTGAGCGCCTTGGACGCCCGCGCGTCCAAGATCCAGAACCAGCTCGACGAGGCGCGAAAGCTGCGCGAGGAGGCCGAGGCGCTGCTCGCCCAGATCCGGACCCAGCGGGAAGACGCCGAGCGTCAGGCCGCCGAGCTGATCGAGGTCGCCAAGGCGGAGGCCGCGCGGCTGGCGGCGGAAGCCAGGACCCGCCTCGAGGAAGACGTGGCGCGGCGCCGGGCGCTGGCGGAACGGCGCATCGCGCTGGCCGAGACCCAGGCGGCCGCCGAGGTGAAGGCCGCGGCGGTGGATCTGGCGGCCGAGACGGCCGAGAAGATCCTGGCCGGAAGGCTTGCGGGCGCTCAGAGCGACCCGCTGGTGGACCAGGGGCTCGCCAAGCTCGCCGAACGGCTGAGCTGAGGCGAGAGGCCGCAGAAGCTCTCGAGGACGCCTTGAGAATATTTCATCGATCGGTCGCGCCGCGAGCGATTGCGCCCGGCCTTCGGGCGCCCATCTAAGCACCGTTAGGTTCGGGGGCGCTGCGGCGTCTCGGGCCGACCCGGCGCCGCCGATGACGGGGGCGACGCTCACCCACTTCAGGGCCTTCCCGATGAAGCTCGCCTTCGCGCTCGCGTGCCTGGTCGCCTGCGTCCTGTTCGCGGGCGGACTTCGCCTCTGATCTCTCCCCGCCGGCCCGGCGCGCCCGGGCGCCGGCGCCGCGCTTCGGCCCTTCGGTTGCGAGGCTGAAAATCGCGTGCTATCAGGCGCGCGGCTTCGGGCGGGGGTGTCGTCGCGGCTCCCACGACCACGTGCTTTCTCCAAGCGCAATCAAGCCCTTAGGCCGGTTCTGGGGGTTGCTCCAAAACCGGCGTCTTCGAGCACTAGGCGGTCGATAGAGTGGCGGACGATTCCAGGGCGGCGGATGTGGGCGCGCGGTACGCGCAGGCCCTTTTCGAACTCGCCAAAGACACCGGCCAGGCGACGGCGGTCGAGGCCGACCTGAAGAGCCTGAAGACCATGTGCGCGGAAAGCGCGGATCTGCGCGCCCTGCTCGCCTCGCCCGCCTTCAGCGCCGAGGCCAAGGGCGCCGGCCTGGCCGCCATCGCCAAGGCGGCGGGTTTTTCAGCCACCACCGTCAAGTTCCTCGGCCTGCTGGCCGCGAACCGACGCCCCTCCGCGCTGCCGGCGGTGATCGCCGTCTTCGAAAGGCTGGCGGCGGAAGATCGCGGCGCCATTTCGGCCGAGGTGGTGACCGCCCTGCCGCTCACCGACGCACAGTCGAAGTCGCTGGCCGCCGCCCTGCGCGCCGCGCTCGGCAAGGACCCCGAAATCGAGACCCGCGTCGATCCCGCCATCCTGGGCGGGGTCAAGGTGCGCGTGGGCTCGCGCCTCTACGACGCCTCGCTGAAGTCGAGGCTCAACTCCCTGAAGTTTTCCCTGAAGAGGGCGTAATGGACATCCGCGCCGCCGAGATTTCGGCCATCCTCAAGACCCAGATCGCCAACTTCGGCCAGGAGGCCGACGTCGCCGACGTCGGCCAGGTGCTGTCGGTGGGCGACGGCATCGCCCGCGTCTTCGGCCTGGACAACGTCCAGTCCGGCGAGATGGTGGAGTTCCCCTCCGCCGGCGTCAAAGGCATGGCGCTCAACCTCGAGCGCGACAACGTCGGGATCGTGATCTTCGGCGAGGACAAGGCGATCTCCGAAGGCGACGAAGTCCGCCGGCTGGGCGAGATCGTCGACGTGCCGGTGGGCAAGGGCCTACTGGGCCGGGTGGTCAACCCCCTGGGCGAGCCCATCGACGGCAAGGGCGCCATCGCCGACGTCGCCGAACGGCGGCGCGTGGACGTCAAGGCGCCGGGGATCATTCCGCGCCGCTCGGTGCACGAGCCGGTGCAGACGGGCCTGAAGGCCATCGACAGCCTGATCCCGGTGGGCCGCGGCCAGCGCGAGCTGATCATCGGCGACCGCCAGACCGGCAAGACCGCCATCGCCATCGACACCATCCTCAACCAGAAGAGCGTCAACGCCGGCGGCGAGGAGAGCTCCAAGCTCTACTGCATCTACGTGGCCGTCGGGCAGAAGCGCTCCACGGTCGCCCAGATCGTCAAGACCCTGGAGGAGCGGGGGGCGCTCGACTACACCATCGTGGTGGCCGCCACCGCCTCCGAGCCGGCCCCGCTGCAGTTCCTGGCCCCCTTCGCCGGCTGCGCCATGGGCGAGTGGTTCCGCGACAACGGCATGCACGCGCTGATCATCTACGACGACCTCTCCAAGCAGGCCGTCGCCTATCGCCAGATGTCGCTGCTGCTGCGCCGGCCGCCGGGGCGCGAGGCCTATCCCGGCGACGTCTTCTATCTGCACTCGCGGCTGCTCGAGCGGGCGGCCAAGCTCAACGCCGACAACGGCTCCGGCTCCCTCACCGCCCTGCCGGTGATCGAGACCCAGGCCAACGACGTCTCGGCCTACATCCCCACCAACGTCATCTCCATCACTGACGGCCAGATCTTCCTGGAGACCGACCTCTTCTACCAGGGCATACGGCCGGCGGTGAACGTCGGCATCAGCGTCAGCCGCGTGGGCTCCTCGGCCCAGATCAAGGCGATGAAGCAGGCCACCGGGCCCCTGAAGGGCGAGCTCGCCCAGTATCGGGAGATGGCCGCCTTCGCCAAGTTCGGCTCCGACCTCGACGTCGCCACCCAGCGCATGCTGGCGCGCGGCGAGCGGCTGACCGAGCTTCTGAAGCAGCCGCAGTACGCGCCCCTGGTGGTCGAGGAGCAGGTGTGCGTCATCTACGCCGGCACCCGCGGCTACCTCGATGCGGTGGCGGCGGCGGACGTGGCGCGGTTCGAGAGCGAGCTGCTGTCGCGCCTGCACGGCCAGCACGCCGACCTGCTGGCGGCGATCCGGACCCAGAAGGAGCTGACGTCCGAGCTGGAGGCGCGGCTGAAGGATGTCCTGGACGCCTTCGCCAAGACCTTCGCTTAGACGCTGATCTTGCCATCGATGAGAACCAGTGAAGGATCTGGGGGTCGAGGCGCGGAAGGCAAGCGTTCGCTTGGTCCGGCGGTCATCTTCAGCCTGCTCATCGCAACGCCAATCGGCGCTTCCGCAGCGCCGACGGACGAGGTTGACCCGAAAGCCAGTCTCGCGGCGCTGAGGGTCTGGAATTCGCAATTGTTGAAAGACGAGCCGTCGCTGATGGCCGTTGAAGCCGCCGTGACCGGGGATTGCAGGGAAAAGGCGCCCCATAGTGTGAATTCCGTCGACTACTGTTCCTGCGCCAGGGCTGTCGTCATGAAGCTGTGGATGTCGGGCGTCGACCCGGCAATGGTTCGGCGCCTGAAGGACTACGCTGCCAACCCGGCGTCGATGGCTCCGTCCGAATTTCTTCGGTATCAGGGGCCGGAGCTGTATCAGCCATTTTGTGAATCCGCTGTAGGAGCAGGCTGATGCCCTCCCTGAAGGAAATGCGCAGCCGCATCGCCAGCGTGAAGGCGACGCAGAAGATCACCAAGGCGATGCAGATGGTGGCGGCGGCCAAGCTGCGCCGCGCCCAGGACGCCGCTCAGAACGGGCGCCCCTACGCCGAGCGGATGGCGGCGGTGATCGCCAACCTCGCCGGCAGCGTGTCGGGCGAAGACGCGCCGAAGCTGCTGGCCGGAACCGGATCCGACCGGCGCGAGCTGGTCATCGTGGCCACCTCCGACCGTGGGCTGGCGGGCGGCTTCAACTCCTCCATCGTGCGGGCGGCGCGCGAGCACGTCGGGCGGGGAATCGAGGCGGGCAAGCAGGTGTCGATCCTCACCGTCGGGCGCAAGGCCAGGGACCAGCTCAAGCGCCTTTACGGCGACCGTTCGGTGGCGGCGATCGAAGCCGGCGGCAGCCCGTCGCTGGAGACCGCCCGCCAGGTGGCTGCTCAGGTTCTGGACCTCTTCGAGCGCGGCGAGATCGACGTCGTGAGCCTGTTCTACAGCCGCTTCGTCTCGGTGGTGACCCAGGCGCCGACCCGCAAGCAGCTGATCCCCGCCAGCCTCGAGACCGGCGCCCCGCCGATCGACCTCAAGGGCGCGGCCTACGAATACGAGCCGGACGAGGAGACGATCCTGGCCGAGCTCCTGCCGCGCAACATCACCGTGCAGATCTTCTCGGCGATGCTGGAGAACCAGGCCGGCTTCTACGCCGCCCAGATGGCCGCCATGGACAACGCCACCCGCAACGCCGGCGACATGATCGCCGGCCTCACCTTGCAGTACAACCGCTCACGCCAGGCGCAGATCACCAAGGAGCTGATCGAGATCATCTCCGGCGCCGAAGCGCTCTAACCGGAAGAGACCAGACCGATGGCCACCACCACCGCCACGAAGCCCGCCGCCGCCTCGCCCCAGAGCTCGGCCGGCGCCCCGAACATGCCCGAGGGCCGCGTCGCTCAGGTCATCGGCGCGGTCGTCGACGTGGAGTTCGACGGCCACCTGCCGGCGATCCTGAACGCGCTGGAGACTACCAACACCGACCAGAAGACCGGCGCGCCCTTCCGCCTGGTGCTCGAGGTGGCCCAGCACCTCGGCGAAAACACCGTGCGCACCATCGCCATGGACACCACCGAAGGCCTCGTGCGGGGCCAGAAGGTGGTGGACAGCGGCGGCGCCATCAGCGTGCCGGTGGGCCCGGCCACGCTCGGCCGGATCATGAACGTCATCGGCGAGCCGGTGGACGAGGCCGGCCCGATCGAGAGCCCCTACCGCTCGGTGATCCACCGCGACGCCCCCTCCTTCGCCGAGCAGTCGACCCAGGCGGAGATCCTGGTCACCGGCATCAAGGTGATCGACCTGCTCTGCCCCTACACCAAGGGCGGCAAGATCGGCCTCTTCGGCGGCGCGGGCGTCGGCAAGACCGTGACCATGCAGGAGCTGATCAACAACATCGCCAAGGTCTACGGCGGCTATTCGGTGCTGGCCGGCGTGGGCGAGCGGACCCGCGAGGGCAACGACCTCTATCACGAGATGATCGAGTCCAAGGTCAACGTCGACCCGCGTGAGCACGGCGGATCCACCGAGGGCTCGCGCTGCACCCTGGTCTACGGGCAGATGAACGAGCCGCCCGGAGCCCGCGCCCGAGTGGCCCTCACCGGCCTTGCGCAGGCGGAGTACTTCCGCGACCAGGAAGGCAAGGACGTGCTGCTCTTCATCGACAACATCTTCCGCTTCACCCAGGCGGGCTCGGAGGTGTCGGCGCTGCTGGGCCGTATCCCCTCGGCGGTGGGCTACCAGCCGACGCTGGCCACCGAGATGGGCAACCTGCAGGAGCGGATCACCTCCACCAACAAGGGCTCGATCACCTCGGTGCAGGCGATCTACGTGCCCGCCGACGACCTCACCGACCCGGCCCCGGCCACCTCCTTCGCCCACCTGGACGCCACCACCGTGCTGGACCGCGACATTGCCGCCCAGGGCATCTTCCCGGCGGTGAACCCGCTCGACTCCACCTCGCGGATCCTCGACCCGCTGGTGATCGGCGAGGAGCACTACACCGTGGCCCGCCGGGTGCAGGAAATCCTGCAGCAGTACAAGGCGCTGAAGGACATCATCGCCATCCTCGGGATGGACGAGCTTTCCGAAGAGGACAAGCTGGTGGTGGCGCGGGCCCGCAAGCTGCAGCGCTTCCTCTCGCAGCCCTTCAACGTGGCCGAGGCCTTCACCAACCTGCCGGGCGTCATCGTGCCCCTGGAAGACACCATCCGCTCGTTCAAGGCGGTGTGCGACGGCGAGTACGACCACCTGCCCGAGCAGGCATTCTACAACGTCGGCACCATCGAGGACGCAGTGGCCAAGGCCGAGAAGATGGCGGTGGAAGCCTAGATGGCCAAGCTGCACTTCTCGCTGGTCTCGCCGGAGCGCGAGCTGTTCTCCGGCGAGGTGGATCAGGTGGACGCGCCCGGCTCGGAAGGCGACTTCGGCGTGCTCGCTGGCCACGCGCCCTTCATGACCACCTTGAAGGAGGGTCGCGTCAAGGTCTTCAACGAAGAGGAAAGCATCGTCTTCGACGTGCGGGGCGGCTTCGCGGACGTGACGCCGGCAGGCCTCACCATTCTGGCCGAGTACGCGGCCGAGGTGCTCTAGGCCTCAGAGGCTGTAGCGCGTTTGACGTCGCGCGAACTCTCGGTAAAGAGCGTTGCTGGGGACCTTTTGGAAACGCCGGGAAGATCCATGCGCCTTGCGCTCGTCAGCCTCATTCTTCTGACAGCGGCCGCCGGCGCCGCTACGGCCCAGACGCAGCCGTCCGCGGCCACGCCCTCGCAGACCAGCGCCCCGGCCGCTTCGGCGCCGGCGACCTCCGCGCCTTCGCCGACCGCGGCCGCCCCGGCCACGCCGCCCGCGGCCGCGCCCGCCGCTCAGCCGCCGCCGGCCGCTGTCGAAGAAGCCCCGCCGGCGCCGCCGGCCCCGCCCACCGACCCGGCGGCGATCGGCGTCATGTCGGTTCTGCAGTCGGTCTGCATCCCGGCCGCCAACGGCGGTAAGATCGACCAGCTCGCAAAGACGGCCGGCTACCGCAAGTCCGGGGACGACTGGAGCATGCGACAGCGCGACTACGCCCTGACGATCGAGAATCCGGGATCCAATCCTACCCAGTGCCACGTGCAGATCACCCATGCGGTCGACGCGCAGGCGCCGGGGCGACCGATCGTCGTGGCCCTGCACGACTGGGCGAGCACCAACGGCTGGAACCTCTACCGCAACGACAAGAGCGTCCAGGACGGGGTCGAATACACCACGCGGTCCTGGACCCGCGACGGCGACGGCAAGACCGAGAGCCTGGTCTTCATGACCCAACGCCACGCCGACGGCACGCCGATGCAGCGAAACGCCGACACCTCGGAACTGATCTACGGGGTGACGAAGAGCGGAGGCTGAAGGGGCGGCGCCTCAGGCCGTGGCGGCGGTCGCCTCGGCCATCCACTCCAGACAGAGGTCGGCCAGACGACGCCAGCCGGGTTCGCCCGGTAGCCAGTGGCTCATGCCGGGCAGCACCTCCGCGCGAGCGCCCAGGCGGCGCGCGGTCTCGCGGACGGTGGTGGCGTGATGGATCACATCCCGCTCCCCGGCCACCGCCAGGATCGGGGCGTTGATGCGGGCCGGGTGGACCATGGTGGTCATGAACGGGTCCAGCCACCAGTTCAGGGTCTCGAACAGCGCCCGGCCGCTCTCCGGCCGCATCCGTTCGAAGGCGGCCCGCCGCTCGGGCCGGGCGAGACGGTCGACCCCGAAGTGGTGGAAGGTGGCGTAGTCGGGCTGAATGGCCTGGGTCCAATAGGGGCCGAGGGCGTAGAGGGCGACCGCCGAGACGGCTTCCTCCATGGTCGAGCCGCTGACCCCCCAGGGCGCCGAAGGCGCCAGGAGGATGAGGCCGGCCGTCTTCACCTTGCTGGCCGCGAGAAGGCTGACCAGGCCGCCCAGGGAATGGCCGAGGAGCACCGGCGGCGCAGGCAGCGCCGCCGCGGCGCGCGCCGTCGCCGACGCATAGTCGCGCATGGAGAGCCCCGCCACCGCCGCCGCCGGCGCGCCGGGCTCGTGGCCGGGGAGATCGGGTGTGAAAACCGCGTGGCCGGCGGCCCGGAACGGCTCGGCGAAGGCTTCGAAGACCCAGCCGCCGCAAAATGCGCCATGGACCATCAATATGGGATGCGGGCGCATTCCGAACTCCCCGGCGGCTCGACGTCCGACCGCGGGGCCGGAAATGTCAGCTTTGCGGTTCTTTCCCGTTAACCGCAAGCCTGCAGTGGGCGTGGTCCGAAGTCGCCCCTTCACGTTCCGGACCGGCCGCCGCCGATCGGCCCACGCCTTGACGCGGTCAGCGGCCGAAAGGCGTCGATGACCTGGCGATAGGCGTCGCGCTTGAAACCGATCACCTGGTCCAGCGCCTCGTCGAGATCGGCCCAGCGCCAGGCGTCGAACTCCGGCGGCCCGTGCGCGTCGAGGTCGACCTCCGCGTCGTCGCCCTCGAAGGCGAAAGCGAACCAGACCTGCTTCTGGCCGCGCCAGCCCTTGGCGATCTTGGTTCCCCGATGCTCAGCTGGGAACTCATAGCCGATCCAGTCGGGCGTCTGGCCAAGCAGCCTGACGCTGGTGACGCCCGTCTCCTCGCGCAGCTCGCGCAGCGCCGCGTCCAGCGCCGCCTCGCCTGCGTCGATGCCGCCCTGCGGAAACTGCCAGTTGTGGGGTCCGGGCGTGTGCGCGCGGCGGCCGAGCCAGACCCTCCCGTCCGAGCGGACGAGCACGACGCCGACATTCGGCCGCAGCTGCGACAGATCCATGGGTCCCATCTGGGCGCGCGGGAGGCCGAGGGCCAGACGTCCGATCGCCTTTCTAGTGTGGTGAATTCGAGTTGAGGGGGCAGGCGCCGAAGCGAAGGAGGCTCGCGACACTAGCGGCGCACGAGCAGCGCCGAGGCCGGCACCAGCTGGTAGCCCCGCTGGGCGAGGCCCGAAGCCCAGCGCGCCGCCGTCTCCAAGGTCACCGGATAGGCGAAGCCCGAGCCCAGCGCCTTGCCTGCCCGCGACGCCTGGGTCTCGAGGGCGCCCAGCTGCGCCTCGATGGCGGGGCCGTCGAGCTGATCGTCGACGATCCGATCCGCCGAGGCCCGTGGCAAGCCGCCGCCGATGCGGGCCGCCGAGCCGTCGTCGACGAACGCCAATCCGCGCTGGCGCAGGTCGTCGGTCAGGATCCCCATCGCCACCGGCGACTGCAGGAACTTGGAGCCGAGATAGTTGGTGACCCCGAAATACCCCGTGGCGCGGGACAAGAGCCATTCCAGCCGTCGGGTGGTCTCCGCCGGCTGGCCGGCGGCCATCAGGGTGTAGGGCCCCGGGTCGTTGTCCGGATAGTCCTTGGGCTCCATCGGCGCCTCGAGCAGCACCTCGTGGCCGGCCGCGCGCGCCGTGTCGATCCAGCCCTGAAGTCCCTCTGCATAGGGGACGAACGAGAGGGTGACCTCCGGCGGCAGGCTGTCGATCGCCTCATGGGTGGCCTTGGCGTTGAGCCCGAGCCCGCCGATGACCAGCGCGACCTCAGGCTTGCCCGCCGCGGCCGCGGGGCGGGCGTAGGACTGAGCGGGGGTGCGCCCGTCGCTGGCGATCACCGGCAGCGGGCCGGCGGGCCCCTGGACGAACAGCCCGGCGAGCGGCGCCTGGGCGAGCGCCAGGGCCGCCGACTGCGCGCCGTCCATGTGCGAGTCGCCGGAGATGGTGATGATCGCCTGCCCGCCTGCGGCTGCGGGGCTGTCGAGGTCGGGGGACGTGGACGAGAGCTCCACCGTGGCCGAGTCGAACGGGGCTTCGCCAGGCGTTTCGGTGGGCAAGGCTGCGCGCCAGCCGGGCGGAGCGCGGGTCTCGGTGATCCTCGCCAGCGACAGGCGCACCACCGGCGTCCCGGCTTTCGGGTCGCCGGTGAGCAGCACCAGCGCCCCGGCGCAGGCCAGAAAGAGGCCGCCGGCCACGCTGGCGCCGACATAGGGATTGGAGAGCGCCCGTAGCGCCGATCTCAGTGGCGAGGGCGGCGCCGCGACGGGCTGCGGACGAGGGCGCGGTTTGGCGAAGGTGCGGGCGGTCTGCAAAGCACCCGCACCCTGACGCCAGATGGTTAACGAAGGGCCAAGATCGCGGCCCCCCGAGCCTCGCTCACGGCTTGGCCGCGGGGGCGGGTTGCGGGCCTTTCGGGGGCGGCCCGAGCTTGGCCGCGGCCTGGGCCAGGGTGGCCGCCGGCTTGGGCAGCTTCGGGGTGGCCTCCACCGAGCCGTACTTCAGGACGTCCAACGCCCGGGCGAGCTGGAAATCGCCGGTCTTCTGGTCGAAGGCGGGCGGGGGCGCCTCCGCCGGCTCGTGGGCCCCGCGGCGGGTTTGTCCGTCGTCGGTGTTGAGGGCGTTGCGGAAGCTGGCTTCGGTGAACTGGAAGGCCTCGTTGGCGATCTGCTGGGCCTCCTCGCGAGTCTCGGCCACCTCCAGGTCGGGCTGGATGCCGGTCTTCTGGATCGAGCGTCCGGACGGCGTGTAGTAGCGCGCGGTGGTGAGCTTCACCGCGCCGTCCAGGCCGCCGCGCAACGGGATCACCGTCTGCACCGAGCCCTTGCCGAAGCTCGTCACGCCCACCAGCTGGGCGCGGTGGCGGTCCTGCAGGGCGCCGGCGACGATCTCCGAGGCCGAGGCCGAGCCCGCGTTGACGAGGACCACCAGGGGCAGGCCGTTCAGCACGTCGTGGCCCTTGGCGTTGTAGCGCTCGATGTCGCTGGGATCGCGGCCCCGCTGAGAGACCACTTCGCCACCGTCGAGGAACAGGCCCGCCACCCCCACCGCCTGGTCGAGCAATCCGCCGGGGTTGTTCCGAAGGTCGAGGATGAGGCCCTTCATCTTCGGATTCTTGGCCTTCATGTCGTTGATCGCCGCGGCGGTCTCGTCGGTGGCCTTTTCGTTGAAGCCCGACAGCCGCAAGTACCCGTAGTCGCCCTGCAGGTGATAGGAGACCGACTTCGGCTGGATGACCTCGCGCACCAGCTTGACGTCGAAGGGATCGGTCTTCTCGCGGCCGATGGTCAGGGTCACCGGCTCGCCGGGCTTGCCGCGCATCTCCTTGACCGCGTCGGAGACGCTCATGCCGAGCACGTTCTGGCCATTGACGGCCATGATGTAGTCGCCGGGCTTGATGCCGGCGCGGGCGGCCGGCGTACCGTCGATGGGCGAGATCACCTTGACCGCGCCGTCCTCGCTGGTGATCTCGAGACCCAGGCCGCCGTACTCGCCCCGGGTCTGGTCCTGCAGGTCGTTGAAGGCTTCGGGATCGAGATAGTCGGAGTGGGGGTCGAGCGAGTTGACCATGCCCTCCAGCGCCGCCTGGATCAGCTTCTTGTTGTCGACCTGGGACACGTACTGGCGGTCGACCGTGTCGAGCACGTCGCCGAACAGCTCCAGCATCCGGTAGGTCTCGGCCTTCGGCTGGGTCGTGGCGCCGGCCGTCTGGCCCACGTACGCCATGGCGCCGGCGCCGAGGACGAAGGCGGAGGCGGCGATCAAAAGGTAGTTACGCATTGGGCCTAGTCAGCTCCTTCGCGGCGCAGCCTAAGATGCGCCGCGTTAACATTCGCCCCCGCCCGACCCGATCCGGAAGCCATGAGCAACGCCGGATCGACCGGCTGGCCCGCCAGCCGCACCTCGAAATACAGTTCCGGCGCCCGGTGTCCAGTCGCGGGCATGGCCCCCAGGGGGAATCCCCCCGCGACCTGTTGTCCGGAAGTCACCGTCACCTTGCCAAGTCCCGAGAGCACGATGTGGCAGTCGCCCGCGGCCCGCAAGATGACGACTTGGCCCCAGCCGTTCAAGGGTCCGGCATAGTCGACGACGGCGGCGGTCGGACTGCGCACCGGCGCGCCGGCGCCGGTCCGATAGGCAAACCCCTCGGCCTTGAGTCCGTTCGCCAGCTGGCCGCCGAAGCCGACGGCCAGGGCGCCGTCGGCCGGCGCGAGCAGATCCGCCGGCGGCGAGCCCGCCGTCATGGCGCCGGCCGCCCGGCGAGCGTCCGGCGGCGCGAAGAGCGCCGCATCCTGGGTCACCGCGTCGAGCCGCCCGCGGGCGTCCTCGATGGCGCTTTCGGCCGCGAACAGATCACCGCTGGCTTCGGCCGCCTGGCGCCGGACCTTCGCCAGGGCCTGGGCCCGCTCGGAAAGCGCCCGCGCCCGGCCGCGCAGCTCCGGCAGGATCGCCTGGCTGAGGATCATCGCGCGGACCGCGTCCTGGGCGTCCTTGGGGCTGACCAGCAGCGGCGGCGGCGGATCGCGGCTGAAGAGCTCCAGCGCCCCCAGCAGGCGGGCCATCTCCCGCCGGTTGGCGCCGATCTGGGCGGCCAGCGCATCCTCCTGCACATTCAGAGCCGCCAATGCGCGCCGCTGCGCCTCCAGGCTCGCCGCAGCGGCGGATCCGCCCACCCCGGCGATCAGACAGACAAGCAGGAACCTGCGCATGCCCCCGGATACCGCCGCCAGCTGCTTCGGCTCAATCGCGATGATAGGGCCCGCCGCCGAGGATGCTGATGGCGCGATAGATCTGCTCGGCCAGCATCACCCGGGCGAGGGCGTGCGGCCATGTCTGCGGGCCGAAAGCCAGGCTCGAGCGCGCCGCGTTCCTAACCCTGTCGTCCAATCCGTTCGCGCCGCCGACCGCGAAGGCGAGCTCGCGCGCGCCATCGTCGCGAAAGCGTTCCAGGAGGTTGGCGATCTCGCGCGAGGCGAGGCCTTCGCCGTGTTCGTCGCAGGCGATCAGGGGCCCGCCTGCGAGCCGCTCGAGGATCGCGTCGGCCTCAGCGGGCTTGCCGGGCTTGCGGCCCTCGACCTCGCGGATCTCCACCGGCCCCAGGGCCAGGGACCTGCCAGCGGCGCTGGCCCGCTCGGCGTAGGCGGCCGCGAGGGCGGCTTCCGGCGAGCGGCCCAGCTTGCCAACGCAGATGAGCGAAATCCGCAAGCGCGCGCCTTGGAGGCGCCGGGGTCAGTTGGCGGCGGCCCGGCGCGGCGGCTCGACCGACCAGATCTTCTCGATGTTGTAGAAGGCGCGCACTTCGGGGCGGAACAGGTGGACGATGACGTCCCCCGCGTCGATCAGCACCCAGTCGCAATGCGGCAGGCCTTCGACCCGGGCCCGGCCCCGGCCGGCTTCCTTGAGGGCCCGGAGCAGATGGTCGGCCATGGCGCCCACGTGACGGTGGGAACGGCCGGAGGCGACGATCATGCCGTCGGCCACCGAGCTCTTGTCCTTGAGGTCGATGAAGACGACGTCCTGGGCCTTTTCGTCGTCCAAGCGGTTGAGGATCAGTTTCTCGAGGGCCTGAGCGCCCTCAGGATCCTCGCAGGCTTCGCCATGAAGGCTGGCCTTCTGCGCACGCGGCGCGATATCGCGGTTCAGCGGATGCTCCCGTTTCAGCCTCTCGCACCAACCCGTTTAGCATAATCGACCGGTCCGGTCAGGTGGGAATCTGCCGGGGCCTCCGGAGCGGGCGGCTGGCGCCGTCGAAGCGATGTCGAAGATGTGAAGTTGAAGGGGGCGGTCAGAAACACCCAGGCCGGGGGCGCGCGGTCGGGCAACGTGCGGGCGGCGGCGGCGGGGATGCGCGCGTGCGCGAATCGGCGCGCCGCCGGGGCGAGGCGACCTTTCAGCGAGCTCCAGGGCCGGTCCACCACCGCCACCGGCACCTCGCGCAGCAGGTCGGTCCAGCCGCGCCAGCGATGGAAGCTGGCCAGGCTGTCGGCGCCCATGACCCAGACGAAGCGCACCCTCGGGAACCTCGCCTTCAGCACCCGCACCGTGTCGATCGTGTAGAAGGACCCGATCTTCACCTCGGCGTCGGAAACCATCATCGAGGGCCCCTCGGCGTAGCGCAAGGCGCCCCACATCCGGCGCGTGTGCGCGGCGGTCTCGTCGGTCGGTTTCAGGGGATTCTGCGGCGACACCAGCCAGATCACCTTGTCGAGGCCGATCCGCCGCAGCGCCGTCTCGGCCACATGGGCGTGTCCGGCGTGGCTGGGATTGAAGGAGCCGCCGAAGAGGCCGACCCGCATCCCGGGCGCCAGGTCGAAACCCAGCCTCAGGACCGCCGGACGACCCGCGCCCGGAACGCGGCGGGCGGCGCCGGCGAACCACATCCAGCTCTCCTTTTGCTCAAGCTGCGCCTTGGTAGAGGCTTTCGCCCGGACTGAACATCGCCCTCAGCCGGCCAGCGCCAGGTCGTCGGCGTGGATGACCGGCCCGGCGCTGTAGCCGAGCGCCGGCTCGATGGCGTCCGAGCGAAGGCCGACGATCCGCCGGGCGTCCGCCGCGTCATAGCGCGAGAGCCCACGGCCGACTTCCCGGCCCTCCGGGTCGCGGACCACCACCGCATCGCCCTTGCCGAAGCGGCCCTCCACGGCGGTGACGCCGGCGGCCAGCAGGCTCTTTCCGGCCCGCACCGCGGCGGCCGCGCCGGCGTCTATGGTCAGCACCCCTTGCGGGGCGAGCGCGCCGGCGATCCAGGCCTTGTAGGCTGCGGCGGGGGTGGCGGCTGCCCTGAAAAGGGTGTTCCGGGCCCCCTCCTCCACCGCCGCCAGCGGCGCGGGCCGCCGACCGAGCGCGATCAGGGTGGAGCAGCCGGCCGCGGCGGCGATCCGCGCCGCCTGCAGCTTGGTCGCCATGCCGCCCGACCCCACGTGGGCGCCGCCGGCCATGGCCTCGATCTCGGCGCTCACCGCGGCCACTTCGGGGATGTGTCGGGCGCCGGGGTCGCGGCGGGGATCGGCGCTGTAGAGCCCGTCGACGTCCGACAGCAGCACCAGCAGGTCCGCCCCCACCATCTGGGCGACTCGCGCGGCCAGCCGGTCGTTGTCGCCGTAGCGGAGCTCCTCGGTGGCCACGGTGTCGTTCTCGTTGACCACCGGCGTCGCCCCCACTTCCAGCAGCGTCTCCAGCGTCGCCCGGGCGTTCAGGAACCGCCGGCGCACCTCGGTGTCGTCCGGCGTCATCAGCACCTGGGCGGCGGTCAGCCCCTGTGGGCCGAGCGCTTCCTCCCAGGCGCGCATCAGCAGCGACTGGCCGGCCGCCGCCGCGGCCTGCTTCTCCGGCAGGGTGAGCGCCCGGCGCTTCAGGCCCAGCCGTCGCCGCCCGAGCGCCACCGCGCCCGAGGAGACGATCAGCGGCCTTTGGCCGCGCGCCGCCAGCCGCGCGAGATCGGCGGCGAAGGAGGAGAGCCAGGCCGCGTCGGCCCGGCCGGTCTCTTCCTCGACGATGAGCGCCGAGCCGACCTTGACGACGATCAGCCGCGCCTCGGCGATGGCGGTCATGGCCGCCAGTCCTGCGCCGCCGGGAGCGGCGCTTTCTGCTTGGCGGCGGCGAAGGCCGCCCTCAGCAGCTCGGTCATCCCCTCCCCCGAGACCGCCGAGACCAGGAAAGGCCGGACGCCGGCCGCCGCCTCCAGCGCCCGCGCCTGCTCGCCCCGCGCCTCGGGCTCCAGGGCGTCGACCTTGCTGAGCGCCAGCAGCTCCGGTTTGTCTTCCAGCCCCGCGCCGTAGGCGGCGAGTTCGTGGCGGACAGTGCGCCAGGCCCCGGCCACGTCCTCGGCGGTGGCGTCTACGAGGTGGATGAGTCCCCGCGTGCGCTCCAGATGCCCGAGGAACCGCACGCCCAGCCCCGCGCCGGCGGCCGCGCCTTCGATGAGGCCCGGAATGTCGGCGAGCACGAACCGCTCCCCGGCCGACAGGTCCACGACCCCGAGGTTCGGCGTCAGGGTGGTGAACGGATAGTCGGCGATCTTGGGGGTGGCCGCCGAGGTCGCCGCCAGGAAGGTGGATTTGCCGGCGTTCGGCAGCCCAACGAGGCCGATGTCGGCGATCAGCTTCAGGCGCAGCCAGATGGTTCGCTCCTGCCCCGGCAGGCCGGGGTTCGCGTGGCGGGGCGCCTGGTTGACGGGCCCCTTGAAGTGGCTGTTGCCGAAGCCGCCGTTGCCGCCGGCCGCGAGCCGCACCCTCTGGCCGACCCGTTCGAGGTCGACGACCAGGGTCTCCTTGTCTTCCTCGAGCACCTCGGTGCCCACCGGCACGCGCAGCACCACGTCGGCGCCGTCCGCGCCGTGACGGTTGCGACCCATGCCGTGACCGCCGGTCTTGGCCTTGAAATGCTGCTGGTAGCGGTAGTCGATCAGGGTGTTCAGCCCTTCGGCCGCCTCGATCCACACATCGCCCCCGCGCCCGCCGTCGCCGCCGTCCGGACCGCCGTACTCGATGAACTTCTCGCGGCGGAAAGACACCGCCCCAGCCCCTCCGTCGCCGGATCGAATGTAGATCTTGCACTGGTCGAGGAACCGCATGGGCGAGCTTTAGACGAAAAGGCGCCGCCAAGGCGAGCCGGGCTCAGACCCGCTCGAATTCCAGCCACAAGGGGGAGCAGTCGCCGAGACGCTTGGCCTCGTAGCGGGTGGAGACGTGGTCGGCGGGGGCGCATCGCCAGTCGCCTGCCTGCTCGGCGGTCCATACGAAGGCGCTCGAGCGGGCGAAATGTTCGAGCGCCCAATCGGCGTAGTCGGCCCAGTCTGTGGCCAACCTCAGGCGCCCGCCCGGCCGCAGAAGCCGGCCCGCCTCGGCGATGAAGCCGGGCTCGATCAGACGCCGCTTCCAGTGACGGGTCTTCGGCCACGGATCCGGGAAGAGCACGAAAAGCCGCGCCAGGCTGGCGGCGGGCAGCCGCATCATCAGGCCGCGCGCGTCGCCTGGCTCGAGGCGGACGTTGGAAAGCTTCAGATCCTCGATCCGCGCCAGCGCCGCCGCGAGACCGTTCTGGAAGGGCTCGGCGCCGAGCAGAAGGACGTCCGGCCGGCGGGCCGCCTGAGCCGTCAGATGCTCGCCGGCGCCAAAGCCGACCTCGAGCCAGACTTCGCTGGCGTCCGGGCGAAGCCGGCGGGGATCGAACGGCGCGTCGGGCGCGGCCAGCGTCGGCAACAGGGTCTTCAGCAGCCGCGCCTGCCGGGGCTTTAGGGCGCGCGCCTTGGTGCGGCCGAAGGTTCGCAAAGGCGTGGTCGGGGCGGACACAGGGCAGCCTCTAGCGCCCCCGGGCGCGGCCGAGAACCCTAGCCCTTCCCCGCCAGATCGTCTCTGTCCTCGCCGGCCATGGCGCGGATCAGATCGAGGACCCGCCGGCGGACGGGCCCGCCCGGCAGCCGCGGATATAGCCCGGCGAGCTCGAGCCCGCCGGGCGTCGCCAGGAAGTCATGCATGGTCCGCTCAGGCGCGGGCTCCTCGAGCACGCTCTCCTGCTCTTCGCTGGCCGGATCGGCGAGGCCCTCGAAGAAATGCGAGACGGGTGTCTTCAGGGCGGCGGCGATCTCATAGAGCTTGGAGGCGCTGACCCGGTTCGCGCCGCGCTCGTACTTCTGGACCTGCTGGAACGTCAGGCCGAGCGCGTCGGCAAGCCTCTCCTGGCTCACGCCGAGGATCCGTCGCCGCATCCGAATCCGGGCGCCCACATGCAGGTCGACCGGGTTGGGCGCGCGCTCGTCGAAGGATTCGATCATCCCGCCCCTTCTGAGAAACCGCCCCGGAAATTCAAGCTTTGCCGCTGCGGCCCAAGGTCGCGACCCTGCCGCCCAGGGCGCCGAGCAGCGACAGGGCGAGCAGGACGAAGAAGGGCGTCTCGCCCCAGCCGAGGAAGGGCGTGGGCGCCAGCGCCGGCGGCAAGGCGGCGTCGATCGCCCCAACCGCACCTTCGCCCAGAAGCTTGTCCGGAACGACGCGGCCGTAGGCGTCGATCACCGCCGAGACGCCGGTGGGAGTGGCCCGCACCATGGGGAGCCCCGCCTCGATGGCCCGGTAGCTGGCCAGGTTCAGATGCTGCCAGGGCCCGCTGGTGACCCCGAACCAAGCGTCGTCGGAGACGTTGACGATCCAGGCGGGCCGCCGTCCCGCCGCCTCGGCGCCCTCGCGCACGAAGCTCGGATAGAGGCTCTCGTAGCAGATCAGCGGCTGCATCGGCGGCGCGCCCGGCGAGGCGATCGGCCGCGGCGGCGGCCCCGGCGTGAAGCCGGGCCCCACATGGACCATCTGGTGGACTCCCAGCGGGGCCAGGTACCGGTCGAGCGGCAGGAACTCGCCGAAGGGCACGAGCCGGTATTTGTCGTACACGGCGGTGACGGCCAGGTCGGAAGCGCCACGCCGCACCGCCACCAGGCTGTTGTGGTAGACGACCCCTTCCGGCGCATAGGCGCCGGTCGGCGCGGCCGCCCGCCGGTAGCCGCCGGTGATCAACGTCTGCCCGGGCTTCAGGGCCGCCACGATCTCCGCCCGCGTCCACGCATCGGGGGCGAGGTAGTCGTCCAGGGCGGCCGGGATCCCCGCCTCCGACCAGACGATGATGTCCGGCGTGAGGGCGGCCGGCTTGCGGGTCAGGTCGAGATTGCGGCGCAGGATGTCGGCGACCGCCGCCAGGTCGTAGTGCGGCCGCTCCGGCGTGTTCGGCTGAACGACCCGCACCACCGGAGCGCCGGGCCCGGGGCGCGCCTCGGCGCCGCCGAGACGCCAGAGGCCGAAGCCGTAGAGGCCGGCGAGCGCCAGGACCCCGGCCGCCAGGGCCAGGCGCTCGGCGCGGTTCGAGAAGCCCAGTCCGGGGCTCGCGGCGAGCGCGAGCGTCACCCAGGTGAGGCCATAGGCGCCGATCAGACTGGCGGCCTGCGATACCGGGCTTCCCGCCTTCCACGTCTCTCCCGGCAAGTCCCACGGAAAGCCGGTGAGCACATGGCCGCGCAGCCACTCGGTGAGCGCGAACGCGCCCGCGAAGGCGAACAGTCGCAACGCGCCCCGCGGCGCCATCCAGCGATAGAGGACGCCGGCCGCGCCCCAGAAGAGGGCGAGCCCCGCGGCCAGGAAGACCACCGCGAACGGGGCCATCCAGCCCTGCTCCTCCGCGTTGACGAAGAACGCTTCGCCGACCCACCAGGTGGAGACCGCGAAATAGGCGGCGCCGGTCAGCCAGGCGCGCAGGAAGGCGGATCGGAGCGGGCGCGCCTCGTCGGCGCGATCGAGCAGCCACAGAAGCGCCGCATAGCCCAGGAGGCCCGGCAGGAACCCGAACGGCGGATGGGCGAAGGCGGCGGCGAAGCCCGCCGCCAGAGCGGCCGCACGCGCCGACCAGGACCCGGAACGTCGCAAGGCTTCCCGGGCCTCAGGCGGCAGGCGCCTCGGCCGGCGGTTCGGACGGCCGGACGGTGGGCCGAAGCCGCAGGCGCTTGATCCGCCGCGGATCCGCATCGAGGACTTCGGCCTCCAGCTCGTCGTCGAGGACCACCACCTCGCCTCTCTGGGGGACGCGGCCGGCGACGGCGGTGACCAGGCCGGCGATGGTGTCGATCTCCTCATCGAGATCCGGAGTGGTGAGGTCGCGTCCGAGCGCCGCCTGGATCTCGTCCAGGTCCGCACGCGCATCGACCTCGAAGACGCCACCCGCGCGAGCCAGGATGTGGGCGACGGCCGCCTCGTCGTGCTCGTCGTCGATATCGCCCACCACCGCTTCGATCACGTCCTCGAGGGTCACCAGCCCGTCGACCCCTCCAAATTCGTCGATCACCATGCCGAGGTGGATCCGGCTGGCCTGCATCCGCAGCAGCAGGTCGGCCGCGCGCATGGAGGGCGGAACGTAGAGGCTCTCGCGCCGGAGCCGGCCCAGCACCGCCTCCTGGGGCCCCGGCCGACGGACCTTGCCGGCCATCAGCTTGAAGAGATCCTTGATGTGGACGAACCCCACCGGGTCGTCGAGGGTCTCGCGATAGATCGGCAGGCGCGAGTGCTCGGTCTCCAGGAACTGGGCGACCACCGCCTCGAAGGGGGTGGCGATCTCCAGGGCGACGATGTCGGCCCGCGGTATCATCACGTCCGCCACCGTCATGGCTTGGAAGGCCCAGGCCTGGTCGACGAGGTCCGATCCGGACCGCTCCTCCCCCTCGCCCGCCTCCGACCGGGACTTGCGCCTCAGGCCCAGCGCGTCCAGCAGGGCGTCCAGGGGGCCCTTCTCCCGCTCCTCGCGGGCCGGCGGTTGGCCCTCATTGCCGGCGTTGGCCATGGTCTCCTTGGTCGCCGCGTTCGGCGTAGGGATCGGGGACGCCGAGCCTGGCGAGGATGGCGCGCTCCCGCGCCTCCATCGATTCGGCCTCCGCGTCCGTGTCGTGATCGTAGCCCAAAAGGTGCAGGACGCCATGGGCGGTCAGATGCTGGAGATGATGCGCCAGCGGCTTGCCTTGGCTTTGCGCCTCTCCCGCGCAGACGCCGAAAGCGAGGGCGATGTCGCCCAGGTGGCCGCGGGCGGTCGCCGGAGCCGGGAAAGAGAGCACGTTGGTGGCGGCGTCGCGGCCGCGGAACCGGGCGTTCAGCGCCCGCACCCGCGCGTCGTCGGTAAGCAGAACCACGAGGGCGGCGCCGGAATCGACGGCCTCGAGCGCGGCCTCGGCCGCCGCCAGCGCCAGCGCCTGTGCGCCAGGCTCGGCCCTTCGCCAGGCCTCGTCCTCGATCTCGACTTCGATCACCGCCGCTTCCCGGCCGCGTCCGCGTCGTAGGCGCGCACGATGCGCTCCACCAGCGGGTGGCGGACCACGTCCTCCGGCGCGAAGCGCATCACCACGATGCCCTCGACCCCCTCCAGCAGGGAGACGGCGTGGGCAAGACCCGAATCGGCCGGATTCAGCAGGTCCACCTGGCTGGGATCGCCGGTGACCGTCATCCGCGCGCCCTCCCCCATCCGCGTGAGCACCATCTTCATCTGCAGACGCGAGGCGTTCTGGGCCTCGTCGACGATGACGAAGGCGTGGCCGAGGGTGCGGCCGCGCATGAAGGCGATGGGCGCCACCTCGATCTCGCCGCGGTCCCGCCGGCGGCGGAGCTGTTCGGCGCCCAGGATGTCGGTGAGGGCCTCGAAGACGGGGGCCATGTAGGGATCGACCTTTTCGATCATGTCCCCCGGCAGGAAGCCCAGCCGCTCGCCTGCCTCCACAGCCGGCCGGGTCACGATCAGACGGTCGACCTGGCCCGAGAGGAGCAGCCCCGCCCCATGGGCGACGGCGAGAAAGGTCTTGCCGGTGCCGGCCGGCCCGAGGGCGAACACCAGGTCGTGACGACCCATCGCCTCCAGGTACCGGGCCTGGGCGGCGGTCTTGGCCGCGATCGCGCCCCGACGCCCCACCGGGCCGCTGGCCGCGCCCGTGCGCGCTGCGTCTACCGCGACGCGCACGTCGGCGGCCGTGACTTCGAGACCGGAGTCCGCGCGCGCCGCAAGCGTCTCGATCGTCTGCTTTGCGGCGCGCCGGCCCTTGGCCTCGCCGTTGAGGGTGACCCCGCCGCCCGGGGTCTCCATCAGCACGTGGAAGGCGTCTTCGATCAGCGCGGCGTGCCGGCCGTTCGGCCCCGAGGCGGCCCGCACGGCGGCCTCGCTCAGGGGCAGGAACTCGGAGGGGCCTCGGCTCAAGCGGGCGCCAGCTGAAGCGCGCCGGCCAGGCTGTTGCGGCCCGCCGAAGCGATGCGGACCGGGACGACCTGGCCGATGAGGCTCTGCGGACCCTGGCCGTGGACCGCCTGCAGATAGGGACTGCGGCCGGCGACCTGGCCGGCGTCGCGCCCCGGCTTGTCGATGAGCACCGGCAACACCCGCCCGACCTGGGCCGCGTTGAAGGCGGCCTGGCTCTCCTCCAGCACCGCTTGCAGGCGCGCCAGGCGCTCGGCCTTCAGCGCCTCGGGGATCTGGCCGGGGGCCTGGGCGGCCGGCGTACCGGGGCGGCGCGAGTACTTGAACGAGAAGGCGCTGGCGTAGGCGACCTCGCGCGCGAGATCGAGGGTGGCCTCGAAATCGGCCTCCCGCTCGCCGGGAAATCCCGCGATGAAGTCGCCCGAGAGGGCGATGTCCGGACGGGCCCGGCGGATCTTCTCCACCAGGCGCAGATAATCGCCCGCGGTGTGGCCGCGGTTCATGGCCTTCAGCACCCGGTCCGATCCCGCCTGGACCGGGAGGTGGAGGTAGGGCATCAGCGCCTCCACCTCGGCGTGGGCGCCGATCAGCTCGTCGGTCATGTCGCGCGGATGGCTGGTGGTGTAGCGCAGCCGCGCCAGCCCGGGGATCTTCGCCAGCCGCCGGATGAGCCCCGCCAGACCGCCCTCGCCGGCGTAGGCGTTGACGTTCTGGCCCAGCAGGGTGATCTCGCGCGCGCCGCGCGCCACGAGCGCCCGCGCCTCGGCCTCGATCGCCGCCGGGGCGCGGGAGAACTCGGAGCCGCGGGTATAGGGCACCACGCAGAAGCTGCAGAACTTGTCGCAGCCCTCCTGGACGGTGAGGAAGGCGGTCACCGCGGAGCTCGTCCGCTCCGGCAGGCTGTCGAACTTTTCCTCGGGAGCGAAGTCGGCCGCCAGGCGCTCGCCGGCCGCGCGATGCGTCCGGGCGATGAGCTCGGGGAGCCGGTGGTAGGCTTGCGGACCCACGACCAGGTCCACGGCCGGCTGGCGGGCGACGATCTCGGCGCCCTCGGCCTGGGCCACGCACCCGGCCACCGCCACCAGCATCGCCTCGCCGGCCGCGGCCTTCTGCGCCTTCAGGCGGGCGAGCTGGCCGAGCTCCGAATAGACCTTCTCGGCGGCTTTCTCGCGGATATGGCAGGTGTTGAGCACCACGAGATCGGCGCCGGCCGGGTCCTCGGCCAGGCGGTAGCCCAGCGGCCGGAGCGTGTCGGCCAACCGTTCGCTGTCGTAGACGTTCATCTGACAGCCGTAGGTCTTGATGTAGAGGCGCCGCTCGGACGCTGGGACGTTCATGCGGCGGTTATGAGGTCGAGGCCCGCGGGGCGCAACCTCGGCCGCCGACGGCGCCGCGACAAAAGAAGGCCCCGACCGGGCAGGGGTCAGGGCCTTCCTCCTGCCGTTGGATCCTTGGGAGACCGGGGCATGGATGCCGCTTTCTGCGCCAGCCTGCGCCGAACGCCAGCATTTTCTCCCCTGGCGGGAGCCCGCGGCGATCAGACCACGCCGGCCGCCTTCAGCGCGGCGATCTTCTCGGGCGAGAGGGCGAGCACTTCGCCAAGCACCGCCTCGGTGTGCTCCCCGAGCCCCGGGCCCGGCCAGCGCACTTCCCCCGGCGTCGCGCTGAGCTTCGGAAAGACGTTCTGCATCTTCACCTTGCCGAACACTGGATGGTCGCGTTCGATGATCGCCTCGCGCGCGGCGTACTGGGGGTCCTCCAGCATGTCGGGCGCGCGATAGACGCGGCCGCACGGCACCCCGCTGGCCTCCAGATGATCCAGGAGGGCGGCGAGCTTCCAGCCGCGGGTCCACTCGGCGATGTGGGCGTCGAGCTCGGCCTGGTTCGCCCCGCGGCTCGGGTGGTCGCGGTAGCGGGGATCGTCCTTGAGCCCCGCCTCGCCCATGGCCTCGCAGAGCCTCGCGAAGACCGTGTCGCCGTTGCCGCCGATCAGGATCATCCCGTCGGCGGTGGGATAGACGTTGGAGGGCGCGATGCCCGGCAGGATCGAGCCGGAGCGCTCGCGCACGTAGCCGGTGAGATCGTACTCGGTGATCATGTTCTCCATCATCGCCAGCACGCTCTCGTAGATCGCCGCGTCCACCACCTGGCCGCGCCCGGTCCGGCGGCGGGCGTGCAGGGCCATCATGATCCCCAGCGCCGCATGCAGGCCGGCCAGACTGTCGCCGATGGAGACGCCGGCCCTGGCCGGCGGACGATCCGCCTCGCCGGTGATGTGGCGAAGGCCGCCCATGGCCTCGCCGATGAGGCCGTAGCCGGCCTTTCCGGCCCATGGCCCGGTCTGGCCGTAGCCGGAGACCCTGGCCATGACGAGGCCGGGATTGTGCTTGGCGAGCGCCTCGTAGCCCAGCCCCCACTTCTCCAGCGTGCCGGGCCGGAAGTTCTCCACCACCACATCGGCGGCGCCGATCAGGTCGCGCGCCAGGGCCTGCCCCTCCGGCTTGCGCAGGTCGACGCCCACCGAGCGCTTGCCGCGTCCGATCACCGGCCACCAGGGCGACAGCCCCTTGGGCAGGCTGCGGCCCCACTGGCGCATGGGATCGCCGGCCCTCGGATCCTCCAGCTTGATCACGTCGGCCCCGAAATCGGCCAGGATCTGCCCGCAGAAGGGACCGGCGATCAGGGTGCCCAGCTCGATCACCCTCACGTCGGCCAGCGCCGCCTCGCGCATGGTCACCTCGCTGATAGTTCGCCTTTCCGCTTTAGCTGGCCGTGCGGCCGCTGGCCAAGGGGCGCCCGGAGGACTAAGCGGGGCGTCATGCCCGACTACGCCTTCGATCCACCGCCGCAGCCCGCCGTCCCGATCCTGGGAGAAGCCGCCCTGTTCCCGGTGCGCCGGATCTACTGCGTGGGGCGGAACTATGCGGCGCACCGCCGCGAGATGGGGGGCGACGACCGCAACCCGCCGTTCTTTTTCGCAAAACCGGCCGACGCGGTCGCGCCGCCCGGTGTCGATGTCCCCTATCCGAGCCAGACCTCCGACCTGCACCACGAGATGGAGCTGGTGGCGGCCCTGGGGGCGGGCGGCGCCAACGTGCCGGCCGACGCCGCGCTAGGCCTCGTCTTCGGCTACGCCGCCGGCGTCGACCTCACCCGGCGCGATCTCCAGCGGGCCTATCAGGAGAAGCGGCAACCCTGGGAAGCCTCCAAGGGTTTCGATCTGGCCGCCCCGATCTCGGCGATCCGGCGTTGGTCCGGGCCGCCGCCGCAGGGCCGCATCCGCCTCGAGGTAGGCGGCAAGGTCCGCCAGGACGCACGCCTCACCGACATGATCTGGTCGGTCCCGGAAATCATCGCCGAGGCCTCGAAGCTTTGGCGCCTGGAGAGAGGGGATCTCATCTTCACCGGCACGCCGGAGGGGGTGGGGCCGCTGGAGCGCGGCCAGGAGGTGTTTGGCGAAATCGAGGGGGTCGGCGCCCTCAGCTTCCGGATCGTCTGAGCTCAGCCGCCCTTGACGCGCACCCGCGCCTCTGCGCCGCGGCCGTCGGCGTCGATGACGCTGATCCGGTAGAAGCCCGGCGCGGCGGGGCGCCAGATAGCCTGGCCGCTCACGGGGTCCTGGGGCACCGGCGCTCCGTCGACGTACCAGGAAAGGCCGCTGCCGCCGGCGGCCAGGGCGAAACCGCGAGAGGCGGGGCCGAACCCGTCCGCCTGGATGGTGGCGCCGTTGGGAGGAAAGATCAGCCGCGGGCCGCTCCCCTGGTCCAGTCGGCGCAGGCCCCCCGGCGCGGCCCGGGGCGCGATCGGCCGGGGAGCCGAGGCCGCGGCGCCGATCTGGTCGGCGACATCGAAGAGCAGCGGCAGGGCCGCGTCGCGGGCGGTCAGGTCCGGCCGCGCGCCCCCGTCGGCGCGGCCGGTCCAGACGGCGATCACATAACCGCCGGCCACGCCCACCGCCACGGCGTCGCGAAAGCCGTAGGAAGTGCCGGTCTTGAAGGCGATCGGGGCCTTGCGGGTCAGCGCCGGCGGGGCCCGTCCGGCGGGCGGCGGCCCTTCGCGGAGGATGTCGAGAATGGCGCGCGCCGAGGTGGGCGCCATCAGCCGCCGGCCCGGAGCGGTGAGGTTGCGGGCGGCTTCAGCCTGCGTCCAGGCCAGCGGCTTGGCCAGGCCGTCGTCGCCCAGAGCGGCGTAGAGCATGGCCAGATCACGAAGCGAGATTCCGACCCCGCCCAGGGCCAGCGCGAGGCCCGCTTCCTTGAACCTCGCGTTGGGCCGCACGAGCCTGGCGCCCGCCCCCGTCAGCCGGGCCTCGAACGCCTGCGCGCCCAGCCGGTCCAGGGTCTCCACCGCCGGCACGTTCAGCGAGTGAACCAGGGCCTCGCGCATGGTGACGCGGCCATGGAACAGCCGGTCGAAATTCTCCGGCTGGTAGTCGACGAACCGGCGCGGGGAGTCGTCGAGGGCGGTGTCCGCCGCCAGCAGGCCGTCGTCCATGGCGAGGCCGTAGATGAAGGGTTTGAGCGCCGAGCCCGGCGAGCGCAGGGCGCGCGTCATGTCGAGCCACCCCCCGGCTGCATCGAGCCCGGCCGATCCCACCGACGCCCGCACCGCCCGCGACCGGATTTCCGCCACCACGATCGCCGCCTGGGTTCCGGGCCCCTGGCGGGCGGCGGCGGACGCCAGCCGCTCCAGCCGGCGCTGGAGGTCCGCATCGATATTGGTCTCCACCGAGGCCGTTCGGGCCGGCGCCGCGCGGGCGAGGGCGCCGGCGGCGTGCCAGGCGAGCGACGGGAACGGCCGACGGACCGGCAAGGGCTCGTGGTCCGCCTCGGCGGCGGACTCGGCGTCGATCAGGGCGGCGCGGGCCATGCGCCCGAGCACCCAGGATCTTGCGGACTTGGCGCGCCCGGCGTGACGGTCGGGGCGGCGCGCCTCGGGCGATTGCGGCAGGGCGATCAGCAGGGCCTGTTCGCCGTTCGTGAGGCTGGCGGGCTCGTGTCCGAAGTAGGCGAGGCTGGCCGCGCGCACCCCCTCCAGGTTACCGCCGTAAGGGGCAAGCGTCAGGTAGAGCGCCAGCACCTCCGGCTTGCTCAGCCGCGCCTGCAGCTGGAGGGCGCGCGCCATCTCCACGAGCTTGGCCGC
>JAFBAO010000038.1 GCA_019247715.1 Caulobacteraceae bacterium | reverse complement strand
GCCTGCGCCAAACCCGCCTGCAGCTGGGGCCGGGTGAGGCCGGAGAGGTTTGGACGATGGAGGGCTGGCTCGGGCACGGATCCGGATCGCTGAAGGGCGGTTCGTGGCTTTAGCAGATGGGCCGCCGGTGGGGCGATGTCCAATCTCGTCCTCTAGAAGACCGCCACCTCGATCCGCCCGTCCGGATGGACCGCGGCGCGGGCCATGGCGGGGGTGTTGAACAGAAGGACGATCTCGCCGGCGGCGTTCAGGGCGATCATCCCGCCGGACCCGCCGAGCGCGGCCACGTCGGCGAGCGCCGCCTCTACGGCGGCGGCCAGGGACTGACCCGCCAGTTGGACCCTGGAGGCGACCTGGGCCGCGGCCGCGGCCCTCAGGAACGCCTCGCCCGCGCCCGTGGAGGAGACCGCCACCCGCGCGTCCGCCCAGACGCCCGCGGCCGGAATGGGACTGTCGCCGACCCGGCCGTGGGGCTTGTCGGAGCGGCCGCCGGTAGAGGTGGCCGCCGCCAGCGCCCCGGCGCCGTCCAGGGCTGCGCATCCCACCGTCCCGCCGGGGCTGCCGGCCTCGGCGGCGAGCGACCTGAACCAGGCGTCCTCCACGGCCTCCAGTCCCCGGGCGGCGGCGAAGGCCGCCGCCCCTTCTGAGACCATCAGCACCTGCGGCGTATCCATCACCGCGCGGGCGGCGCGGACGGGCGAGGCGAAACCCTGCAGGGCGGCGACGGCGCCGGCGCGCCGCCCCGGCCCCGCCATCACCCCCGCGTCAAGCTCGAACCGGCCGGCCAGGTT
This sequence comes from Caulobacteraceae bacterium, assembly GCA_019247715.1. Taxonomy (GTDB): domain Bacteria; phylum Pseudomonadota; class Alphaproteobacteria; order Caulobacterales; family Caulobacteraceae; genus Acaudatibacter. Next base: position 66,754 of record JAFBAO010000038.1, on the reverse strand, counting down.
TGGCGGCGCGCCCCGTCCGGCGTTGTAGAGGCCGGACGCCTCCATCTCCGCCACCGTCTCCACCACCACCTCGAGCGCCGAGGCGCCGGCCGCCAGCCGCTCACGCCCCGCCTCGGCGAGCCCGCGCAGATGCTCGAGCGTCCGGGAATGGTCGCGGGCGCCGCGGCCGGCGCCGCCATGGATGGCGAGGGCGAAGATGGGTCTGGTCACGCGCGTCGTCGCCTTTTCTGCGCCGGGGGCTTCCGCTAGCTAGGACCGCAGAAGCTGAAGATCGTGACCGGAGGTGGGCGTGAAGGCGTTGCTGAGCAAAAGGCCGGGTGGGCCGGAGACCCTGGTGCTGGAGGAGCTCCCGAATCCCGCCCCGGGACCCGGCCAGGCGGTGGTCCAGGTCAAGGCCGTGGGCGTCAACTTCCCGGACGTGCTGATCATCGAGGACAAGTACCAGTACAAGCCTGAGCGGCCCTACGCGCCCGGCGGAGAGATCTCCGGCGTCGTCAAGGCCGTGGGCGAGGGCGTCGAAGACCTCCGGCCGGGAGACCGGGTGCTGGGAACCGTGACCTTCGGGGGCATGGCCGAGGAGGTCGCCACCGAAGCCTGGCGCCTCACCAAGATCCCTGCCTCCATGCCGTTCGACGAGGCGGCGGCCTTCCTGCTCACCTACGGCACCACCTACTACGCCCTTGTCCACCGGGGCCGTTTCAAGGCTGGCGAGAGCATGCTGGTGCTGGGCGCGGCCGGGGGCGTGGGCCTCGCCGCCGTGGCGCTCGGCAAGGCGCTCGGCGCGCGGGTGATCGCCGCCGTATCCTCCGAGGCCAAGGCGACCCTGGCCCGGGCCCAGGGCGCGGACGCGGCGGTGGTCTATCCCCGCGGCCCCTTCGACCGCGAGGGCCAGAAGGCGCTGGCCGATCTCTTCAAGGCCGCCGTCGGACCGGAAGGCGTGGACCTCGTCTACGATCCGGTGGGCGGCGACTACGCCGAAGCGGCGCTTCGCTCCATGGCCTGGGAGGGACGCTTCCTGGTGATCGGTTTTCCGGCCGGCATCCCGCGCATCCCGCTGAACCTGCCGCTCTTGAAGAGCTGCGACGTGGTCGGGGTGTTCTGGGGCGCCTCGGTGAACCGCGATCCGGCCCGCCACCGGGAGGACGTCAGGGCCCTGATGGCCCTCTACGAGGCCGGGAAGATCCGCCCGCAGATCTCCGAGCACTTCCCGCTCGCCCGCGGCGGCGAGGCGATCGCCCGGTTGGGCGCGCGGGAGGCCATGGGCAAGGTCGTGGTGATGGTGGACTGACGGGCGCCATCGCCAAAAAGCCAAGGGAGCGCGCCATGGCGCAACGACTGGAAGGCAAGGTCGCCCTGATCACCGGCGGCTGCTCCGGGATCGGGCTCGGAACCGTCGAACTCTTCCTGGCCGAGGGGGCCAAGGTGGTGGTGGCGGACCGGCAGGACGAGAAGGGCGAGGCGCTCGAGCGCCGCTTCGCGGAGCGCCTGGCCTACGCCCATTGCGACGTGACGCGCGAGGCCGACATCGTCGCCGCCCTGGCGCGCGCGGACGAGGCCTTCGGGGGCCTCGACGTCCTCTTCAACAACGCCGGGGCGGCGGGAATGCTGGGCGGCGTCGAGGCCATGAGCGCCGAGGGGTGGGACGCCACCTTCGCCCTGCTGGTGCGGGCGCCCGCCTTGAGCGCCCACCACGCCCTGCCGCTCTTGAAGGCGCGCGGCCGCGGCTCGATTATCAACACCGCCTCGGTGGCCGGGCTGCAGGCTGGCTTCGGTCCCCTGGCCTACTCGGCGGCGAAGGCGGCGGTGATCCAGTTCACCCGCTGCGCCGCGGCCGAGCTTGCGGCGCAGAACATCCGGGTCAACGCCATCTGCCCCGGCCTCATCGCCACCTCGATCTTCGGGGCGGCGCTCGGCGCGACAGGCGAGGTCGCGAGCCAGATGGCCGCCCAGGTGGCCGCGCGGGGCAAGGACATGCAGCCGGTCCGCAAGGCGGGCCTGCCCGACGACGTCGCCCGCGCAGCCCTCTTTCTCGCCTCGGACGACGCCGCCTTCGTCACCGGGACCTATCTGCTGGTGGACGGGGGCCTCACCGTCGGTCCCCGCCATTCGTGGGATCCTCAGGCCCCCTCGATGCTCGGCGCGCTGTTCGCCGGACCCGGCTGACGGCTGCGATGATCGCCGACCGCCGGGCCTTCATCCTCGCCCATACGCGCCTGCAGCCGCCACCGCATACCCCCGAGTTGAAGCTGCATCTGGCCGGCGAGGAGACCCCCCTCTGGCGGTTGGGCGAGGCGGAGCTCGAAGCGCTCGGCCTCAGCGCGCCCTTCTGGGCCTTCGCCTGGGCCGGCGGCCAGGGCCTGGCGCGGTGGGTGCTCGACCATCCCGAAATCGTCGCGGGCCGCAGCATCCTGGATTTCGCCGCCGGGTCCGGGATCGCGGCCGTTGCGGCCATGAAGGCCGGCGCGGCCGGTGCGCTGGCGGCCGACATCGACGGCTTCTGCGGCGAGGCCGTCGCCCTCAACGCCGAGGTCAACGGCGTCGCGGTCGCCTTCACGGACGCAGACCTGCTGGCGGCCCCGCCGCCGCGCGCCGACGTCATCCTGGCCGGCGACGTCTGCTACGAGGCGCCGCTGACCGCCCGGGTCCTGGCGTGGCTGGCCGCCGCCCGCGCGGGGGGCGCCCGGGTGCTGATCGGCGATCCTGGCCGAACCTACTTCCCCAAGAGCGGCCTCGTGCGGCTCGCCGAGTACCAGGTCCCCGTCACCCGCGCCCTGGAGGACATGGAAGTGCGCCGCACCGGCGTCTGGGAAATGCCGTAGGAGCCTGGCGCACGATGCGATCAGACGGAATCGTCTGATCGTTGAATCGTGCTCTAGAATTCAAAGACTTGGAGCGCGTTCTCGCCGCAAAAGCGGTTCCACTTTTGCGGAACGCGCTCTGGCGCCCGGGGAAAGCGGCGGAGCGTTTTCACGAGCCCCTCCATCCGCCCTCCCCCGCAGGGGAGAAAGGTCTATGGAAGCTGCTTAACGCCCCCCGCCCGTCTTCAGAAGGTCGCGGATCTCGGCCAGCAGCACCTCGGAGGGGGTGGGGGCGGCGGGGGGCTGGGGCGCCTGGGCTTCCTGGCGGCGCATGCTGTTCATCAGCTTCACCATCAGGAAGACCACCGCCGCCACGATCACGAACTGGATGATGGTGTTGAGGAAGGCGCCATAGCCGATCGCCACCTCGGCCAGCTTGCGCGACGGATCGGCGGCCTGCAGCACGATCTTCTGCTGCGAGAAATCGACCCGGCCGAGCAGCAGGCCCACCGGCGGCATCACCACCTGGTCGACGAGGCTGGTGACGATCTTGCCGAACGCGGCGCCGATGATCACGCCGACCGCGAGGTCGATGACGTTGCCGCGGGCGATGAACTCGCGGAACTCCCGGAACACCGTGACCGGCGCCTCGGCGGCCGCGACGACCTTCTGCCTGACATCGCTCATGGCGGCGTGGGCCTCCCACCATTCAGCCGGGCGCGCAGCTCCTTGCCGGACTTGAAGAACGGCACGTTCTTGGCCTGCACGTCCACCGCCTCGCCGGTGCGGGGATTGCGCCCGGCCCGTGCGGGACGCGAGCGCACCGAGAAGGCGCCGAAGCCGCGCAGCTCCACCCGTCCGCCGTCCTCCAGCGACCCAATGATGCGCTCGAGGATCACCCCCACCACCCGTTCGATATCCTTCTGGGTGAGGTGCGGATTCTCGCCCGCGAGCGCCGCAATAAGCTCGGACTTGATCATCCCGGTCCCCCGTTCGGCGCCGAAGCTTTGCCCAATCGCAGATTGATCTTCAAGCGCGAACAAGGGTCGGGACCCGCGCGGCGCCTACTCCTTCGCCGCCTTCTCGCGCTCCCTGAGCGCCGCGCCCAGGATGTCGCCCAGCGAGGCGCCGCTGTCGGAGGAGCCGTACTGCTCGATGGCCTCCTTCTCCTCGGCCGCCTCCAGCGCCTTGATGGAGAGCGAGATCCGCCGGGCCGCCTTGTCGACGTTGGTGATCTGGGCGTCCACCCGGTCGCCCGAGGCGAACCTTTCGGGGCGCTGCTCGGAGCGGTCGCGCGAAAGATCGGACTTGCGGATGAAGGCGGTGACCGGGGCCTCTTCGTCGCCGAACTTCACCTCGATGCCGCCCGAGGTGACCTCGGTGACGGTCACGGTGACGGTCTGGCCCTTGCGGTAGACATCGCCGGCCAGGGGGTCGCCGGCCAGCTGCTTGAGGCCGAGCGAGATCCGCTCCTTCTCCACGTCGACGTCGAGAACCCGCACCCTGACCGCCTCGCCTTTCTTGTAGCGCAGGATGGCTTCCTCGCCGGGCATGTTCCAATCGATGTCGGAGAGGTGGACCATGCCGTCGATGTCGCCCTCGAGGCCGATGAACAGGCCGAACTCGGTGGCGTTCTTGACCTCGCCTTCCACGGCCGTGCCGATCGGGTGCTTCTCGAGGAACTCCTCCCAGGGGTTCTGCATGGCCTGCTTGAGGCCGAGGCTGACCCGCCGCTTGGAAGCGTCGACGTCCAACACCACCACCTCCACCTCCTGCGAGGTGGAGACGATCTTGCCCGGATGGACGTTCTTCTTGGTCCAGCTCATCTCGGAGACGTGCACCAGGCCCTCGACGCCCGGCTCCAGCTCCACGAAGGCGCCGTAGTCGGTGATGTTGGTGATCCGGCCCTTGAACTTGGCGCCCACCGGGTACTTGGCCTCCACCCCGTCCCACGGGTCGGACTGGAGCTGCTTCATGCCGAGGCTGATCCGCTGGGTCTCGGGGTTGATCTTGACGATCTGGACCTTGACCGTGTCGCCCACCGTCAGGACCTGGCTCGGGTGGGAGACGCGCTTCCAGCTCATGTCGGTGACGTGCAGCAAGCCGTCGATGCCGCCGAGATCCACGAAGGCGCCGTAATCGGTGATGTTCTTCACCACCCCTTCGCGCACTTCCCCTTCCTGCAGCTGGCTCACCAGCTCGGTGCGCTGCTCGGCCCGGGCTTCCTCCAGGATGGCCCGGCGGGAGACGACGATGTTGCCGCGCGGCCGGTCCATCTTGAGGATCGCGAAGGGCTGCTCGCGGCCCATCAGGGGCCCCACATCGCGGACCGGGCGGATGTCCACCTGGCTGCCGGGCAGGAAGGCCGAGGCGCCGCCGAGATCGACGGTGAAGCCGCCCTTAACCCTGCCGACAATGGCCCCCATCACCGGCTCGTTCTTGGCGTAGACCGCCTCCAGGCGCGTCCAGGCCTCCTCGCGGCGGGCCTTCTCGCGGCTGATCACCGCTTCGCCGAGGGCGTTCTCCACCCGCTCCAGGAACACCTCGACCTTGTCGCCCGCCTTCAGGGTCGGCTTGCCGTCGCCGTCGACCCCGAACTCCTTCACCGGGATGCGGCCCTCGGTCTTGAGGCCCACGTCGATGATCGCGAAGTCCTTCTCGATCGCCGCCACAACGCCGGTGACGACGGAGCCTTCGTGAAAGTCGCCCTTGCCCAGGCTCTCGTCGAGCAGGGCGGCGAAGTCGTCGCGGGTGGGGTTCATGGAAAGGTCGTCGGCCATGGATGTCTCTTAAATCTCTTCAATCTTCTTGGGTTGGAAGCGGGGCGGCGGACGCATGGCTGCGTCCCGCGCGGACCCGCGAAGTCTCGTTGGGGCTCGCCGAAGGCCGCCGGAAGGCGACGGGGAGGGTCCCGCGGCGGCGAGGGTGAGCGCGGTTGGATTAGCCGGAGGATCTCTCCCACCTGGCGCGCGCGGCCTCGACGATGCGGCGGGCCGCATCGGCGGCGGTCTCTATAGTCATTCTGCTGGTGTCCAGCAAGACCGCGTCGGAGGCCGGCCTCATCGGGGAATCGGCCCGCTCGGCGTCCCGCTCGTCGCGTCGCCGGATGTCGGCCAGGATCTCCTCCAGGTTCGCCGCCTCGCCCGCGGCGGTGAGCTGCAGCCAGCGCCGGCGGGCTCGCACGGCCGCGGCCGCGGTGACGTATAGCTTGGCCGGAGCGTCCGGCGCGATCACCGTCCCGATGTCGCGGCCGTCTATGACCGCCCCGCCAGGCTGCTCGGCGAAGGCCCGCTGGAAATCGCGCAGCGCCTCGCGGACGCCCGGATAGGCCGCCACCCGGCTAGCCGCCTCGCCGGCGGCGCGGGTCCGGAAGGCCGGATCGGAAAGTGCGCTCGGGTCGAGACGTCGGGCCGCCTCGGCCGCGGCCGCTTGGTCGGAAAGATCGCCGCCCGCCCGCTGCAGGCTTACCCCCACGGCCCGGTAGAGGAGGCCGCTGTCCAGCACCGGCAGGGCGTACGCCTGGCCGAGCCCGGCGGCGATGGTGCCCTTGCCGGAGGCCGCCGGCCCGTCCACGGCTATGACGAAGCCGATCATCCCCTCCCCCTCAAGGGGAGGGAGAAGGGGGTGGGGGGCTGCCGCCGGCTCATCCGATCGCGGCCCCGAGCTGCGCCATCAGCGCCGTAAAGCCCGGGAAGCTGGTGGCGATCATGCCGGGCTCGTCCACCGACACCGGCGCCGGGGCGCCCGGGCCCAGCACCAGGTGGCTCAGGGCGATCCGGTGGTCGCCGTGGGTGCGCACCAAGCCGCCCCCCATGGGCCGAGCGCCCCCGCCGCCCGCCACAACCAGGCCCTCCGGCTCTTCCGCCGTCTCGACGCCGCAGGCCGCGAGACCCGCGGCCATCATGGCGATCCGGTCGCTCTCCTTCACGCGCAGCTCGCCGATGCCGCGCATGGCCGTCGGCCCCTCGGCGTAGGCGGCCACGACGGCGAGGATCGGATACTCGTCGATCATCGAGGGCGCCCGGGCTGCCGGCACGGTGACGCCCTTGAGGCGCGAATGGCGGGCGGTGACGTCGCCCACCCGCTCGCCGCCCTCCTCGCGCTCGCTAACGACGGCGAGGTCGGCGCCCATCTCCCTCAGGGTGACGAAAAGCCCGGTGCGAAGCGGATTGAGGAGGACGCCCTCCACGGTCACCTCCGAGCCCGGGGTGATCAGGGCCGCCGCCAGGGGAAAGGCGGCGGACGAAGGGTCGCCCGGAACCCGCACGACGGTCCCCGAGAGCCGCTGGCCGCCGGCGATGCGTATCCGGCGCCCGCCCTCGCCCGCCTCCACCGCGACCTCGGCGCCGAAGGCCCTCAGCATCCGCTCGGTATGGTCGCGGGTTGGCTCGGGCTCGATCACACAGGTCTCGCCGGCGGCGCTGAGACCCGCCAGCAGCACCGCCGACTTCACCTGCGCCGAAGGCTCCGGCAGCCGGTAGGAAACAGCCTTCAGGCCCCCGCCCTTCAGGCTCAGCGGCAGGCGCCCGCCCTCGCGCGCCAGCCAGGCCGCCCCCATCTCGCCCAGCGGCCGCAGCACCCGGAGCATCGGGCGCCCGCGCAGCGAGTCATCGCCAGTGAAGGTCGCGGTGAGCGCGAAGCCCGCCGCCGCTCCGATGATCAGCCGCACCCCGGTGCCCGAGTTGCCGCAGTCGACCACGTCGGCCGGCTCGACGAGGCGTCCCTGGCCTTCCACCCGCCAACGCCTCTCGCCCGTCCGCTCCACGCGGGCGCCGAAGCTGCGCATGGCCTCGGCGGTGCGCAGGACGTCCTCGCCCTCGAGCAGCCCCTCGATCTCGGTCCGGCCCTCGGCCAGGGCGCCCAGGATCAGCGCGCGGTGCGAAATCGACTTGTCCCCCGGAGCGCGCACGCGGCCCCGGAGCGGACCGCCCGGGCGGGCCGTCAGTCCGGTCTCGGCCATGGCTTTTCGGCCTCCTCGGAAGGCGCGTCTGAAGATGGGGGCTTTGCTTTTGACAGCGCCCTTCACCCGTGGCAAGGGAGCCGCCCTTCAGATCCCGATCTTGAGAGAGCCGCCGCCTTGGCCAATGCCGCATTGGGCGCCAAACAGATCTGCCCGACCTGTTCGACGAAATTCTACGACCTCGGCCGGCGGCCCGCCCACTGCCCCAAGTGCGACACCGAGTTCGACCCGGAGGAGGCGCTGCGCAACCGCCGCATCCGCACCCGCAGCCCCCTCCCCGAGGAGGAAACCGAGGAAGCCGCCCCGAAACCGGCCGAGACCGAGGACGAATTCGAGGCTGAAGCCGAAGCCGCGCCCGAGCTCGACGAGGCGGCCGAGGCCGAGCCCGTGGAGACCGACGAGGACGAGGAGGCGAGCGGCGCGCCGGCCGGGCCCAGCGAGGACCTGGGCGTCGACTTCGCCGAGGAGGACGACCTGGAGGACTCCGACGACGACGAGGTGCCGTTCATCGAGGACGACGACGACGACTTCTCCGAAGACGAGATCGACGGCCTCCCAGACGAGGGCGCCAGCGACGATTAGGCCAGGCGGGGCCTGCGCGGGCGGACTTGATCGCGCCGGCCCCTCGCACTAGGTTCCGCGCCTTCCGCCGCGGCGGAATCTGAAACGACCTTGGGGCTATAGCTCAGCTGGTAGAGCGCTTGAATGGCATTCAAGAGGTCAGCGGTTCGACTCCGCTTAGCTCCACCATGAAGCCCCGCAGTCAACCGCTGCGGGGCTTCGCCTTTAGTACGCCGGCCGCTGCGTTGACGGGGTCAGCTGGATTTCGTGGCTCCAGCAGCAGGGATCCTGGGCGTGCAGTTGCCAGACCGCCTCGGCGATCCTGACCGGGTCCATCAGGGTGCGCCCCTTCCCAGCACTGGCGCGGACCCCTGGAGCGTCGATGGCCCCGTCGATGACGATGTTGGCCACGTGCACCCCGTGCTCGGAATATTCCTCGGTGAGCGCTTGGGCGAGGGCGCGCATCATCACCCGGGGATAGTAGAGGGACTCGCCCGTGCGCCGCTTGCGGCCCCGCAGCGAGCTCGGATTGTTCGAGAAGAACAGCGAGCCGCTGGCCCGCGTGCGCATGGCCGGCAGCGCCTGCTTGGCGACCAGGAAGGGCCCGCGGCAGGCGACGTTGATGGCGGTCTCGAACATCTCGTCGGGGAAGAACTCCAGCAGCTCCTGCTCGGGCGGCAGCGAGCGCCCCTCCAGGTAGCCGGCGTTGTAGACCACCACCTCGGGATCGCCCGCGGCCTCGCGGATCGCGTCGAAAGCCCGTGCGACGGAGGCGCGCGAGGCGAGATCGAGCTCGACCACCATCCCCTCCCCGCCTTGATCGGCGATGGCCTGGGCGAGGCCGCCGGCGATGGCCGCCGTCCGGGTGGTCATGACGACGAAGAAGCCCTCCTTCGCGAATTTCTGGACGATGGCGCCGCCGACGCCCCAACGGGCCCCACCGGCGTGAGGGCCTCGTCCACCGCCTGGCCGTGGACCAGCAGGGTGTTGCGCCCGTCGGCCTGCCACTTGGAGGTGGCCCCGATCACCACCGCGACCGGGCGGCCGCGGGGGTTCGCGGCGGCGCTCATCAGACGCTCCCTTTCAGCAACGCGGCGCCAAAGGTTTCGGCCGCGATCAGGAAACCTTCTCGACCCGCACCGGGACGGCCGACTGCCGGGGCATGGCGTTGATCGCCTCCAGCCCGGTGTCGGTGCTGATGAGCAGGCCCGTGCAGGCGCCGATGCGCCCGGCGTCGGGCTCGTCCGGCAGTCCGCCCCAGCCGTGCGCCATGGAGACCACCCCGCGCCGCACCCCGGCGTCCGGGCGCACCACCGCCAGGATCCGGCCGCGATCCGACACGATCCGGGCCGTCTCGCCGTCCGCCAGGCCGAGCTCGGCGAGGTCGTCGGGGTTGAGGTAGGCCGGGTTGTACGGCAGCCGCCGCCGCATCTCCGGCAGGGCGTGGTACATGGTGTTGGAGACATCGCGCAGCCGCCGGGAGGTCAGGCGGAAGCCGAAGTCCGCCGCCGCGGCCGGGGCGGGCTCTGCCGCCAGCTGTGCGAGCTCGGAGACCACGTCGGCCGGCGCCACGTCGAAGCGCGCCTTGGGGTCGTCCGCGCCCGGCTCCACGACAGCGGGCGGCAGGTCCAGGAGCTCGCCAGGGCGCTCGCGAATGGTCTCGAATCGGACCCGGGCGTGGCGCAGCAGGATCTCGTGCAGGGAATCCCAGCTGGGCGGCGTTTCCATGTCGAGCGCGACGCCGAAGAAGCTCAGCGGTCTGCCCAGGCGCTTGCCGAGCGCCCAGAACACGTACCAGTCGTCCACCACCTCCGAGCCGGACGGCGGAGGGATGACGGCCGGCGCATAGGCGGCGATCGGCAGCTTGAAGAAGCTTGATTCGTAGGCGGGCGGGGCGAGGTCCGCGTGCTCGAAGAACACCTTCGGCGGCAGCACGTAGTGCGACAGCCGCGCGGTGGTCGTCATGTAGGGGTCGATGGTGACCAGGAGGTCGAGGTCGGCGAACGCCTTGGCCACCTTGGCCTGGTCGGGGATGGCGCTGGCCGGATTGCCGCCGTCCACGAACAGAGCCCGCACCTGGCCGGGGCCGGGGGTCAGGATCTCGTCGGCGAGCTCGCCGGTCATCTTCTCGCCGAACAGCATGCCGCGCCCGCTCAAGCGGCTCTTCGGCCCCCGCTCCCAGGGCCGCAGCGGCGCGATCACCTCGGCGCGGCGCGGCCGGGCGGGGGCGAAGGCGCCCGGATTGGGAATGGTCTCGCCGGCGCGCCGGAAGCGCCCGCACACGACGTTCAGGCACTCCAGCAGATGGTCGGTGAGGTTCGACCGCGGCGACATGGTGATCCCGGTGCCGCCGTGGACGATCCCGCGCTTGCCCGGGCCGGCGAAGAGGCGCGCGGCGGCGCGCAGGTCATCGGCCGATATCCCGGCGCGGGCGGCCACGCGCTCGGGCGTGAAGGGTGCGACGGCGGCTCTGAGGCCGGCCAGGTCCTTGACGTGGCGGGCGCAGAACGCGGCGTCCTCCAGCCCCTCGGCGAGGACGATGTGGACGAGGCCGGCGGCCAGGGCGGCGTCCTCGCCGGGCTTCGGCTGCAGGAAGAGGTCGGCGTGGCGGGCGGTCTCGGTGCGGCGCGGATCGACGACGATCAGCTTCACGCCCCGGGCCTTGGCTTCCCGAAGCGTCAGGGACGGGTTGGACATCATGCCGGGCCCGGCGAGCGAGACCAGCGGGTTACTGCCCACCAGCATCCAGACGTCGGCCTCGTCCAGGGACTGCTTGCCTGCGTCCCACATGCCCAGCCGCCCCACGGTCACCCACTTGGCCGACTGGTCGATGGTCATGGTGGTGTAGAAGCCGTGCGATCCGAAGCTGGCGAGCCAATCGGGCAGCATCTGGCTGGCCGCGGCGCTGTAGACGTTGATCGTGCCGCGGAACGCCGCCAGCGCCTCCGGCCCGTGGCGTTCCAGCACCGCGCCCAGGCGCTCCGCGATCTCGTCCAGCGCCTGCTCGAGACCGATCTCCTCGAAGCCGCCCGCCGCGGTGCGCCGCAGCGGCCGTAGCAGCCGGTCCTTGCCGTGGTGCGCCTCGGGGGCCTGCAGGCCCTTGATGCAGGCGTAGCCGCGGGTGAGGGGGTGGTCCTTGTCGCCGCGCACGCCGACGATCCGCTCGTTCTCGTCGATGGTCAGCACAACCCCGCACCAACCGCTGCAGATCCGGCAGTAGGACTTGGCTTCGCGCATGCCGGCGCGCCTCCCGGTTCGGCTCGTGGCCGCATGAAATCCGAAAGGCGCGGCGAAGGCCAGTGCATTGCTGCGCAGGCCGGACTCCGAGTGGCGGACCTATCGGGTAAGTTCAGCCGACCTCGGCCGGATGACGGGCGGCGTGGACGTTCTCGGGGACCGGCAGGCCCAGGTGCTCGCGCAGGGTCGAGCCCTCGTACTCGGTGCGGAAAAGCCCCCGCTTCTTGAGCACCGGCACCACCATCTCGATGAAGTTCGGGATGCCGGCAGCCGGGGTGCCGTTGCCGAGGATGAAGCCGTCGCAGGCGCGGGTCTCGAACCAGTGGGTGAGCTGGTCGGCGATCCGCTCAGGTCCGCCCACGAAGTGCGGCCGCGGGCACGCCACCCGCATGGCCGTCTCCAGCAGGGTGAGGTCGTGGGCCTTGGCGTAGCCTTGGAACCGCTGGGCGGCGCTCTGGTAGACCTGCTTGCCGGCCTCTTCGGGCAGGTCGGGAAAGGGCGCGTGCGGATCGTAGGGGCTGAAGTCGAAGCCGCCGAAGGTGAAGCTGAGATAGTCGAGGGCGTCCTCGGGCGTCACCAGGTCCACGAATTCCTGGTACATCCGCTCGGCGTCCTCGTCCGAGGATCCGACGAAGGCGCCGATGGCCACCATGAGAAGCGGCGGGGTCTTGCGCGGATAGGCCGCCGCGGCCGCCTTGACCTCGGCGTAGTAGGCCTGGGAGTCCTTGAGGGGCCGAACCCCGCCGAAGACGGCGTCGGCGTAGCGCCCGGCGAAGGTCCGCCCGGCCCTGGACGCCCCGGCCTGGAAGACCACCGGCTGGCCCTGGCGCGAGCGCTGGACGCCGAGCGCGCCGCGCACCTTGTAGAACCGGCCGTCGTGGTTCAGCGGGTGCATCTTGGAGAGGTCCGCGAACACCCCGGTCTGCCGGTCGTGGACGAAAGCGTCGTCCTCCCAGGTGTCCCAGAGCCCGCGCACCACCTGCACGAACTCGGTGGCCCGCTCGTAGCGCTCGGCGTGGCTGTAGCTCTCGTCGAGCCCGAAGTTCAGGCCCGCGCCCCGCTCGCCGGTGGTGACCAGGTTCCATCCCGCCCGCCCGTCGCTGATCAGGTCCAGGGAGGCGAACTGGCGGGCGACGTTGTAGGGCTCGTTGTAGGAGGTGGACATCGTGCCCACGAGGCCGATCTCCGAAGTTGCCGCCGCCAGCGCCGACAGCAGCGACATCGGCTCCAGCTTGTTCAGGTGGAATGGCGCCGACTCGGGGCCCGCGTAGGGACTGTCGGTGAAGAAGAAGAAATCGAGCTTGGCCGCCTCGGCGCGCTTGACGAGGTCGAGGTAGAAGTCGAACCGGATGCTGGCGTCGGGCGGCAGGCCGCGCTGGCGCCACACCCACTTGGTCATCCCCGCGGCGTGGGTGAGGAACCCGAGCTTCATCTGACGGTTGGACATCGCTCTCCCGTTTGCAGCCGCGCGCCTCTACCTACATCGCCCGCCTCGGCTGACAAGCAGCGATCCGCGCAGGCGGGCCCGCAGCCCCGCCTTGCCCTCCGGCCTGGCGAGGTTCAAGCTCCGGCCGGCGGGCGCATCCGGCCCGCCGCGGTGTTGGCGAGATCGCCCGGAGGCGCTGATGAAACTGCCGCCTGATCAACTGGAGCGCCTGGTGCTGCACACGGCCTTCGGCCTCCACCTGGTCGTCAAGTGGATGGCGACGCGCGAAGACGTGGAGCCCCAGATCCGCGACCGGCTGAGCGCCCACATGGCCGCACTCGAGGGGGTGCTGTCGGCCAACGGCCACGACTGGATCCGCGCCGAGATCGAAAAGACCGAGGCGGACCTGCATGCCGCCACGGCCCATTAGCGCGAACCCGAGCCCGATCCTGGGCTCCAGGCGTCAGGGCCGAGGCCCGCCTGTTCGAGTATTTCCTTGGTGTGCTCCCCAAGGCGCGGCGGCGGCCTGATCGGGGGGCGCGCGCCGTCGAACAGCACCGGAACGCCCGGGAGCCGCATCGCCGAGCCGTCCGGCTGCTGGAAGCGGCTGAAGAACCCCACGGCGGCCAGGTGCGGATCGTCCACCAGCTCTTCCAGGGACTTCACCGGAGCGCAGGGCACCTCCAGCTCGCCCAGGATCTCGAGCCATTCGGCGGTGGGCCTGGTCGTCATCAGATCCGCGAGGATCCCGTAGAGCGCGCCGATATGCTGGGTCCTGGCCCCTACGTCGGCGAACCTGGGATCGGCCGCGAGGTCGCCCCGCCCGCAGCGGCGGAAGAGGTCGCCCCAGTGCTTGTCGGTATAGGGCAGGACGCAGATGTAGCCGTCCGCGGTCGCATAGGGCCGTCGCTCCGGCGTCATCACCCGGGGATAGGCGGCGGGACCTTTGGGCGGGTCGAAACTGTGGCCGTAGAGGTGTTCGAGGGCGGTGAAGGCCACCAGGCTCTCGAACATCGGGATCTCGACATAGCACCCACGGCCGGTGCGCTCGCGCTGCATCAGCGCCGCCAGGAGCGCGACCGCGCCGGTGAGGCCCGCGGTCTTGTCGGCCGCCACGATCGGCAGATAGGCCGGCGCCCCCGCCCGCTCGCCCATCAGGTGCGCCAGCCCGCAAAATCCCTGGATGACGTCGTCGTAGGCCGGCCGCCCTCCATAGGGGCCGTCCTCGCCGAACCCGTGGAAGCAGGCGTAGACGAGGCGCGGATTGCGCTCCAGCAGGGCCTCCGGATGCAGACCCAGCGCCTTCATCTTCTGGGGCCGGTTGTTGTGCAGGAGCACGTCGGCGGTCCGGGCCAGCTCCAGCAGGGCGCCGCGGCCGGCCTGCGCCTTCAGGTCGAGGACGATGCTGCGCTTGCCCCGGTTCACGCCCAGGAACTGGGCCGCCATGCCCTCCTCCGCCGCCGGCCCGATCCGTCGGGTGGAGTCTCCGGCGGGAGGCTCGACCTTGACCACGTCCGCGCCGAGGTCGGCGAGCCACTGGGCCGCATAGGGCGCCATCAGCACGGAGCCGAGCTCGAGGACCCTGAGGCCGGCGAGCGGCCCCGACGAAGCGCGCTCGGTCACGCCGCCGTCCGGGTCTGGATTTCCATCGGGCCGTCCTCCTTTGGCGCCTGGCTTGGCGCTATAGCCGGGGCGACAGCCGCGCAACCCGAAACGGGGCTGCTGGCGCCGGTCTCTGCCCCGGCCTGAAGCCTTCCTTAGCCTCTCGGCTTCTAGGCTCGCCCCATGAGCCCCGATGGAAGCCCATGGTCATGAGCGTCGGACCCGTGCCGCCGCCACCCGGCTCGGCCGTCCCGACGAACACGCAGGCGACCGCCCAGCCCAGCGCCCTGGCCAAGCCGGTGGCCGCGGCGCCTTCCGCCGAGGCCCTGGCGGCGGCCGCCGCCGACGGTTCGGGGCCGGCGCGCGCCGATCCAGCCGCCATCCTCGCCGCGCTCGCCGCCGCCTCCGGCGGCCGGGCGAGCCTGGCCCTGATCGCGGACCTCGCCGATGGCGCTGTCGCGAACGAGCCGCCGGCCTCGGCCCGGGCGCTGGCCGCCCAGATCGCCGAAGCCCAGGCGCCGCTCGATGAGGACGTCACCGCCGCCCAGCTGCGCGCTTCGGTCCAACGGTCCGGACTCTTCCTGGAAGCCGAGCTCGCCGCGGCCCTGACCGCAGGGCCTCCGGCCGCGCCGCAGATCGACGGCGACCTCAAGGCCCAGTTGCTGCGCCTCGTAGCGAAGCTCGATCCCGGCGGGCAGGCCGGCGACCCCCATGAACCAGCGCCCCCGGCCAGCGCCGCAAAGGGCCCGCCGACGGCCGCCGACCCCTCGCCGCTGCGCTTCCAGGCGGGGCCCGAAGCGTCTCACGACCTCCGCGAAGCCCTGCGGGAGGAGGTTCAAGGCGCCCTCGCCCGTATCGAGCTCGCGCAGGCGGCCTCCCTGCCCAAGTCCGGGCCCGCGACCACCTGGCTCGTGGAAACGCCGCTGGCCACGCCGCAGGGGACCGCCACGGCCCAGCTCGAGATCCGCCGCGAACGGCGCCAGCGCCAGGCCGCCGCGCCCGCCCAGCCGGACTGGCGGGCGCGCCTTTCCGTCAACCTCGAGCCGAGCGGGAGGGTGCGCGCCGAGGTCAGCCTGAGCGGCGGCCGCACGCGGGTGACTCTCTGGGCCGAGCGCACCGGCGCCGCCGCGCGGCTGGGCGCCGGCCTGGACGAGCTCACCCAGGCGCTGGCGGCGGCCGAGGGACCCGACGTCGCGGTGCGGGTGGTCGAGGGCGCGCCGCCCCCGCCGCCGTCGAAGAGCGGCCGCCTGCTGGACCGCCGAACGTGAGCCGTAAGCCGCCCACGCCGACGCTCGCCGTGGCCTTGTCCTACGAGCGCCCCCGGGCCCCCAAGGTTGTCGCGGTGGGCCGCGGCTGGCTCGGGGAGAAGATCATCGAGACCGCCCGGGAGCACGGCGTGCCCCTGCGCAACGACCCGGCGCTGGCCGAGGCCCTGGCCGGCGTGGAGCTGGAGTCGGAAATTCCCGAGGCGCTCTACCAGGCGGTCGCGGCGGTGATCGCCTATGTGCTGCGGACCAACGCCCGGGCGGCGGAGGCGACCGCCGGCCATCAGGGCTAGGGAACGAGGGCGGAGACCAGCCGATCGATGGAGCGGATCGAGCGGAAGTTGCGAGGCGCCATCTCGGACTGAGGAATCTCGATCTCGAACTCGCCTTTCTACCGAAAGCATCAGGCGGACCATGTCGATCGAGGTGAGACCCGCCTCCCTCAGATCGTCGTCGGCGCCTACGGCCCTGGCCAGGAGCGCCTGCACGATCGTCGTGATCCGCGATTCGTTCGACACCAGCCCTTCCCCTTGTGTCCGGTCGCTCGCTCTGCGGGCCGCCGCACGCGCCCTCAGGCGAGCGCGAGGGCGTGTTCGTAGAAGGCGACCAGCTTGCCGAAGGTGGTCGGGAATTCCTCCATCTCGCCGCCGGCGAAGGGGTCCACGCCCAGCAGATCCTCGAGCCGCGCCGCCAGGACCGCGAAGCACAGGGAATCGAGGCCGGTCTCCGAAAGCGGGAGCTGGTCGCGCAAGGGGGCCAGCACCTTCTCCTGCTCAAGCGCGAGCATCTGCATCTCTTCCTCTATGGTGAGACGTACGGACATCCTGACGAGCCCCGTTCCCCTTTTAAGTAACGCTTTGCGCTTAACGGTCATCGCCGCGGGATGGTTCGCCTCCCGATCGGCAAAAAAACGCCTTCTCCCGGCCGCCGCGACGGCCGCGAAGGAGCAACGGAGTCGGGCATGGCCCTTTCCAACGCGAGCCAGCGCCCCGTCGGCCGGGCGCTGGTGGACCAGCTGACGATCCACGGCGTGCGCCGCATCGCCTGCGTGCCAGGGGAAAGCTATCTGCCGGTCCTCGACGCGCTGATCGGCTCGGGCGTCGAGGTCACCGTCTGCCGTCACGAGGGCGGGGCGGCGATGATCGCCGACGCCTGGGCGCGCGCCACCGGCGAGCCGGGGATCTGCTTCGTCACCCGCGGCCCGGGCGCCGCCAACGCCTTCATCGGCGTGCACATCGCCCAGCAGGACTCCAATCCCCTGATCCTGTTCGTCGGGCAGGTGGACAGCGGCCTCGTGGGCCGCGACGCCTGGCAGGAGATCGACCTCGGGCAGGCGTTCGGCGGGCTCGCCAAGGCGGTGATGACGCTGGACCAGCCCGACCGGGTCGCCGAGATCGTCTCGCGCGCCTTCCATCTGGCGGTCTCCGGCCGCCCGGGGCCCGTGGTCGTGGGCCTGCCGAGCGATGTCCTCGCCCTTCCGACCACCGCCGCGGACGCGCCCAGGGCGATCGCGGTCGAGGCCGGCCCCGATCCGGAGCGGATGTCGGCGCTCGCCGCCATGCTGGAGAAGGCCCGGCGCCCGGTCGCCATCGTCGGGGGCAGCCGCTGGGACGAGCCGAGCCGCGCGGCCCTGCATCGCTTCGCCGAGCGGTTCGAACTGCCGGTGGCCACGAGCTACCGGCGCGGCTCGCTGTTCGACGCCGACCACCCCAGCTACGCCGGCGACCTCGGGATCGGCGCCAATCCGCGCCTGGTGGCGAGGATCCGGGCCGCGGACCTGGTGCTGCTGCTGGGGGGCCGGCTGGGGGAGATCGCCGCCCAGCGGTACAGCCTGCTGCCCTTCCCCGATCCGGGCGTCGCCCTCGTCCACGCCCACCCCGACCCGGATGAGATCGGCCGGCTCTATCGGCCCACCCTGGCGATCCCGGCCTCGCCCCGGCGCCTCGCGCCGGCGCTGGCCACGCTCAAGCCGCCCGCGAAGCGCGCATGGGCCGGCGCGGCGGCCGAAGCCCACCAGGACTACCTGGACTGGACGCAGGCAGCCCCGCCGCGTCCCGGCACGGTCAATCTCGGCGAGATCTTCGTGTGGCTGCGCGAACAGCTCTCCGGGGACGCCATCATCTGCAACGGCGCCGGCGCCTACGCAGCCTACCTCCACCGCTTCTACCGGTTCCGCGGCCTCAATGCGCATATCGCCCCCGCCTCGGCCTCGATGGGCTACGGGCCGCCGGCGGCGATCGCCATGAAGCGTCTGCACCCTGACCGCCAGGTTCTCTGCGTCGGCGGCGACGGCGACTTCCTGATGAACGGGCAGGAGTTCGCCACCATGATCCAGTACGAACTGCCGATCATCGCCATCGTCCTCGACAACGGCAGCTACGGCTCGATCCGCGCCGCCCAAGAGCGGCAATATCCCGGCCGCCCGATCGCCACCGACCTGCGCAATCCGGATTTCTGCGCCTATGCGCGCGCTTTTGGCGGCTTTGGCGCCACGGTCGAGAGAACCGAAGACTTCGCTGAGGCGTTTAGGGCCGCGGACGCCTCCAGAGTCGCCGCGCTGATCCACGTGAAGCTGGACGTGGAGTTCTAACCCGCCGCGAACCGCTGGCGTCCAGCGATTCGGGCGGTGCGGGCATGCGGGTGGGTCTCGTCGAGGATATGCCGGATAGGGCTCTAGGCGCCGCCGCCGCGCGGGCGCCTGGCGCTCGTCTTGCGCCACGGCCGGTCAATATCGTCGGGGACCTCGATCAGGCGGTGGAGGCCCAGACCCATGTCGCCCTTTGACGCAGCCGGCGGCGCCGGCGTCTCGACGGCCGCCCGTGTTTCCCCCCTCATGCAGCCGCTTACCCAGGGCGGGCTCTTCGCCTGGACCCATGAGCCGGCCGGGGAGACCTCCGAGGTCGGGGTGGTGTTGGTTTCCCCGCTGGGCCGCGACGCCCGCTGCGTCCACGCCCCCATGCGGATGTTCGCCGACCAGCTGGCGCTGGCGGGCTATCCGACGCTTCGCTACGACCACCTGGGATGCGGGGATTCGCTGGACCTCCCCGACCCGTCAGCCGACGCCCTGGCGTGCTGGCTGGACGGACTGGAACGCACGGCGGAGCTCCTGCGCAGCCGGGCCGGCGTGCGGCGGGTGGTGCTGGCCGGGATCCGGGCGGGCGCCGCGCTTGCGGTGACGCACGCCGCGCTCGCAGACGGGCTGATCCTGCTGGCGCCGGTGCTCAGCGGGCGGTCATGGTTGAGGCGCCTCCGCTTCGCAGCCCAGGCCGCGGGCGACACCCGAGGCTCGATGGCCGATGATGCGCCGTTCGACGCCGAGGGGCTGTGGCTCAACGGCGCCACCGCCGCCAGCCTGGCGCAGATCGACCTGGCGACGCTCCCGGCGCCGGAGATTCCGGTATTCCTGGCCGCCCAGAACCGCCTGACCGCCAACTACGGCTCGGCCCTCGTCCGCAAGGGCGCAGCCGTGGAGACCCAGGACTTCAAGGAATTCGACGACCTCTTCATCGACGCACACAGCAACCTGCCGCCGAGGGTCCTCTTCGGCCAGGCGATCCGGTGGCTGGAGCGAACCTACGGCGAGGCCCGCGCCCCACGGCCGACAACCCCGCGGCCGCCCGCGCGGCTCGAGGTGGCCGGCGGCGATGAACGGCCTGTCCGGTTCGGGTCCGGGCTCTGGGGCGTCCTCTGCGAGCCCAGGGCGGCGCGGACCGGCGCGCCGGCCGTGCTCGTCTGCAACACCGGCGGCGACCCGCGCGCCGGAATCGGCGGCCTGGCCACCCAGGCGGCGCGCCGGCTGGCGCTGAAGGGCTTCGCCTCCCTGCGCTTCGACTTCGCCGGCCTCGGGGACAGCCCCATGGACGGCGAGGGCCGCTGCCACGTCTACGAGACGCCCCGCGAAGCGGACATGGACGCGGCCGTCAGCTTCCTGGACGGCCAGGGACATGCGCAAAGCGTGGTGGTCGGCCTCTGCGCCGGCGCCTATCACGGACTGCGCGCGTCCTGGCGCGATCAGCGGATCATCGGGGTGTTCGCCGTCAGTCCGGTCAAGCTCCAGTGGTTGAAGGGCGAGTCGCTGGTGTTCGGGAAGAAGCCGGAAGTGCGGTCGGCGCGGTTCTACCTGCGCGGGGCGGCCTCGCCGCTGGTCTGGCGCCGGTTGTTGCTCGGCAGGATTGACGTTCCCCACATCGTGGCGGCTTTCGCCGTGCGGCGGCTGAACCGACTGCGGGAACGCCTGAGGCTGCTCGGCGGCCCATCGCCGGCCTCGGGGATCGAAGGCTTCGGACGGCGCGGCGGCCACGTCTGCCTGACGATGGGCCGGGAGGACGCCTCGCTGGACGAGATCGAGATCTTCTTCGGACCGAAGGGCGAACGCCTGAAGACCATCCCGGGGGCGGCCCTCCGGGTGGTCGACGAGCTGGACCACGGACTGGCGCTGCGCAGCAGCCGCCAGATCGCCCTGGAGGAGCTCGAGGCGTGGCTGGACGATCATTGGCCGGCCCCGGAGACTCCGGCCAGGGATCCGCCGACCCGGGCGGCCAGGGCGCAATAGCGCGCGCACCCTAGCAACTTGTCAATATTTTGGCGAATCTGGACCGAAAATTCTTAAACTTGGGCGGATTTAATGGGAACTATCTTATCTCCTATGCGATTTTGCAGATAATTATACAGGAGTAACGGCCATGGCTGCTAATGAACACGCAGTAGACTTGCTGAACGGTCTGATCGAAACGACCTTGGATAGCGCCCACGGATACAAGGAAGCTGCCGAACATGTGAGCAGTCCACAGATAAAGCGGAGCTTCGCCGAGCGGGCGGACCGGCGCCTCGACCTGTCCCGACAGCTGCAGCAGGAGGTGCGCCGCCTGGGCGGCGAGCCCAAGAACGAGCAGTCCTTGCTCGGCAAGGCCCACAACAAGTTCGCCGCGCTGAAGGGCGCGATGACAGGCGACAACGTCAAGAGCGTGGTCGACGAGGTCGAGCGCGGCGAGGACGCCATCAAGGGCAGGTATGAAAAGGCCGCCAGTGAAACTGATCTGCCCATGGAGACACGCCAGTTCGTGCAGACGGCCTACGCCTCCATCAAGGCCGACCACGACGACGTCAGCCGCCTGAAGCACCAGCTTCACTGACCCGGGCGCAGTCCGGCCGCCTTCGCCGCCAGCCTGCTGGGCTGGCGGCTTTTCTTCGCGCCGACGCTTCGGCGAAACGACGCGCTGCTCAGGCGGCCGTTTCCTGCGCGACGAACCGCAGCCGCGCCGCGTCCCGGCGATGGGCAGGCGCGCCGCCGAGCTCCACCGCCAGCGGCCCGAGTCGGACCGACCAGAGATGCAGCTGGTAGTCACGGGTGAAACCGATCGCGCCGTGCATCTGGTGGCATTCGCGAGCGACGAGGCTGGCGGCGCCGGCGGCCCTGCCGGCAGCGGTCGCTGCTGCGAGGGGAGCCGCCTCGCGGAACCCCGCCTCCAGCGCCAACCACCGGGCGCCCTCGACAATCACCGTCAGCTCCGCCAGCCGGTGCTGGAGGGCCTGAAACTGGCCGATCGGGCGTCCGAACTGCCGCCGGTTCTTGACGTATTCCAAGGTGAGCGCCAGCGCGCCCTGCATCGTCCCAACGGTCTCCGCCGCTAGCGCCAGCCGCCACCACCTCCGCAGCGCCGCGCCTGAGCCGGGCCCGAGCCCCTTGGCCTTGCCGAGCGCCGCCGGCTTCAGGCGTCCCATTGGCCAACCGAGATGATCGTTCGATGCGGGCTGGACATCGCCAGGAGCGACCTCCAGCGCCTGGGCCTCCGCTCCGGCGTCGATCAGGATCAGCTTCGCATCGGCTGCGAAGCGCACCGGAAAGTCGGTCGGGAGGCGGGCGAGGGCGACCGGGCCGGCCGCCCGTTCGCCCAGAAGCTTGGGCGCGACGATAGCCCGCGCGCCATATCCCACCGTGCCGACGCTACGAGCGATCTCCATGGCGGCCAACGTCGTCTCGACCGGACCGGTCTCGTCTTCCAGGATCATGTCGAGGAAACCGCCCTCCTCGAGACGGGCGTCGAGCTCGTGGTCGTACGCCTCATTGGCGAGCAGCGCCTTGGCCCGGTCGGGTCCAGCGTGACGCTGGAGGAGGGAATGCAGCGAATCGACGATCTGCTGCTGCTGGGTCGTGAGCGTCAGGTCCAACGGGTGCTCCTTCTCAACATCACTCGGCGCCGACCGCGGGCCTGGGCAGATTGAGGAACCGGGTGGCGATCTGGTCCAGCTGGACCTCGGTGGTGCCGGAAGCGACGCCGGAAGTTAGGGTGAAACGGCTACGGCCAGCGCCCTCGAGCCCGTACTCGGCGAGGGCCAGTTCCGCGGTCTCGGCCACGATCTGGTAGGCGCGGGTGCCGGCCACTCTGGCGAGGTTGGAATCGGCCGTAGGCGGGCTTCCCTGGGCCCTCAGATCAACTACCCGGAAAAAGAGCAGGCGGGCCGCTTCCACAGCCTCCCAGGCCTCGCCGACCTTGGCCTGGATGGCCGGGTCGCCCATCAGCCCGCGCGCCTCTATCTCGCGGACGGTCCGGTCGAGCAGGGTTGCGGCGCGGCGGTAGTGGGCCACCCCGATCCGCTCGAAGGCGAGCGCCCAGCGCACCACCGCCCAGCCGGCGTTCTCGGCGCCGAGCCGGTTGGCCACCGGAACGCGCATGTCGGTGAACACCGGGTTGGAAAAGGCGCTCTCTCCGACGAAGCCCGCCACCTTGTTGACCTTGAGGCCGGGCGTGTTCATCGGCACGAGCAGGACGGTGATCCCCTTCGAGCGCCGCTCGGAGGGGTCGGTCCGCACGAGCAGGAAAAGCCATTCTGCGATGGAGGTGTGCGAGGTCCAGATCTTCTCGCCGTTCACCACATATTCGTCGCCGTCCCGGACCGCCTGGGTGCGCAGGGAGGCGAGGTCCGAGCCGGCCTCCGGCTCGGAAAAGCCCTGCGAGAAGGTGATTTCCCCGGCCGAGATCTTCGGAAGGAAGAAGGCTTTCTGCGCCTCGCTTCCGAACTGCATCATCGCCGGGCCGATCCAGTTCACGTTCATGTACTGGGAGCCGCGCGGGTCGCCTTCGTAGACGCTGAGCTCCTCGCTGAGGATCGCCGCCCGCCAGGGCGAGGCTTCGGCGCCGCCGTATTCCCTGGGCCAGTTCTGGGTCAGGTAGCCGCGCTCGGCCATCTTTTGGCAGAAGGCCACCGAAGCGGCCTTGTAGTCGGCGCTGGAGAGATGGCCGTAGCCTTTCCAGTCCGGCCCCAGCGCCTCGAGCAGGAAGGCCTTCAGCTCCCGCCGGTATTCGATGTCGTCCGCCGTCCAGTCCAGATTCATGGCCTCACGACGCGCCGGCCTTCAAGGGCCCGGCGCCTCCTCCCTTAATGGCGGTCGAAGTATGCGCCCGTGCTCCTGCAACTTGCAACAAGCCGCCGGCCCCCGCGGCTTCAGACGCCTCTCACCAGCGTCACCATGTCCGCGCCGCTCGAAAGCGCGGCGCGCCCGAGCTTTCTCGCCCAGTAGCCTTCGCCGCCGTGCGCCCTGCGCCAGCGATGCAGGCGCCCGGTGAGCTCGTGCAGGGGATATTCGTGGCTGATGCCGATCGCCCCGTGCACCGCATGGGCGATGGCGCACACCGTCTGGGCGGCCTGGCCGGCCCGGGCCTTGGCGGTCGCCGCCCGCTCGGGAGGGATGGCCAGCGGCGCGCCGACGAAAGCGAGCTGGGCGGCCATGCGCGCGGCCATCACCTCCTCGGCCATCACCGCGGCCTGGTGCTGGATCGCCTGGAACTTGGCGATCTCGCGCCCGAACTGGCGGCGGGTCATGGCGTACTCGAGCGTCATCTCCTGCACCCGTTCCATCGCCCCCGCCATGAGCGCCGCGTCCACCGCCGCGGCGGTGGACCGCGCCGCAAGGGAGCTCTCGCCTCCGCTCACCAGGGCCGCCTCCAGGTCGGCGACGCCCTTCGCGTCAGGCGCGCGCAGCCGCGCCACCATGGTCTCGATCACCGGCGGCGCCTGAGTCCTGCGCCCCGCCTCCAGGGCCAGCGGGAAGAGTTCGGCCAGCGCCAGCCCCGCTCCGCCGTCGGCCTCGCTGCGCAGCAGGTCCAGAAAGCCGGACTGCTCGAGCTCCGTCCACGGATCGCCAGGATCAAGACCGTCCAGCAGCCGACGGAATTGCTCGAGGATCAGATCGCTCATGAGGCCTCACCTCAGGCCGAGGCCGCGGGCGATGATGCCCCGCAGCACTTCGCGCGTCCCGCCGCGCAAGGAGAAGGAAGGGCAAATACCGGCGACATAATCGAGCGTCGCCACCAGCTCGCCAGGGAGCACGACGTCGTCGAGCGAGGCCAGATGATCGGTGATCAGCGCCGGCACGGACTGCTCGAAGCCGACGCCGAGATCCTTGACCATCGAGGCTTCCTGGGCCGGGCTCTTGCCTTCGGCCAGAAGGGCGGTGACCGAGAGGGAGAGATTGCGCAGCGCGGCGAGCTGGGCGATCAGGCGTCCGGCGAGGTCGGCGTCCAGGTCGGAAACGGCGCTCCGACCTCGAACGAAGCGAAGCCACTCGTCGATCAGCACCATGCTCGAGTAGATCCGCTCCGGCCCGCTGCGCTCGAACGCGAGCTCGGCGTTCACTTGCTCCCAGCCCTGGCCCTCAACCCCGAGCAAGGCGTCCTCGGGCAGCTCGACGTCGTCGAACCGGACCTCGGAAAAGTGCTCGTCGCCGGCGAGGTCCCGGATCGGGCGGGCGGTGACGCCGGGGGCGGACAGGTCGATCAGCAGCTGGGAAAGGCCCTTCTGACGGTCATCGGAGGTTCCGCTCGTCCGCACGAGGGCGATCATGTAGTGGGCCTTGTGACCGTAGGTGGTCCAGATCTTGGCGCCGTTCAGCCGCCAGCCGGAAGCGGTGCGCTCGGCCCGGGTCCTGACGCTGGCCAGATCCGAGCCCGAATTGGGCTCGCTCATGCCGATGCAGAAGAAGGCTTCGCCCCGGCACACGCGGGGCACGATCGCCCGCCGCTGCGCCTCGGTCCCGTAGCGCAGGATCAGCGGGGCGCTCTGGCGCTCCGCGACCCAGTGGGCCGCCACGGGCGCGCCCGCGGCCAGCAGCTCCTCGATCAGCACGAACCGGGCGAAGTAGCCACGGCCGCCGCCCCCGTATTCGGGCGGCAAGGTGAGCCCGATCCATCCCTTCTGCGCCAGGGCGCGGCTGAAGCCGGCGTCGAAGCCCATCCAGGAGCGAGCCCGCCTGGAGGCCGGCGTGCCGGCCACCGTCTCGGCGAGGAACGCCCGCACCGGCTCGCGGAGCGCTTCGTCCTCAGGCGGGATCGCCGCCAGCGTCAAGGTCTCGAGCAAGGCCGATCCTCCCTTCCCCTTGCGGTTCTAAGCAGGCTTGCGCCCCAACTCCAGTGCGCGGCGTAAGCCCGCGGCCGCTGCGACCGTTTCGCGCCGGCGGCGTTGTGCAGCCGATGACGAATGAAGCGCCGCCGCCGGCCCCGCCCCGCAGCCAGATCGCCGATTATGCGATCATCGGCGACCTGGAGACGGCCGCCCTGGTCAGCCGCACCGGATCGGTCGACTGGCTGTGCTGGCCGAGGTTCGACTCGGACGCGTGCTTCGCGGCCCTGCTGGGAGACGACTCCCACGGCTGTTGGCGGCTGGCGCCGGCCGCCGATTTCACCGTCACGCGCCGGTACCGGCCGGGAACCCTGATCCTCGAGACCCTGTTCGAGACAGCCGAGGGGACGGTCGCGGTCCTCGACCTCATGCCCCCGCGCTCGGACGTCTCGCACGTGGTGCGCATCGTCGAAGGACGCCGCGGTCTCGTGCCCATGCGGATGCGCCTGGTGATCAGATTCGGCTACGGCCGGGCGGCGCCCTGGGTGCGCCGGATCGAAGATCAGACGCTCTGCGCAATCGCCGGCCCCTCGATGACGGTGCTGCGCACGCCGGTGGAGACCCGCGGCGAGGGGCTGACCACGGTCGCCGAGTTCGTCGCCCGCGAAGGGGAGGCGACCCCGTTCGTGCTCAGCCACCAGGCGTCGCACCTCTCGCCTCCGGCGCCGATCGACGCCGAGGCGGCCATGGCCGAGACGGAACGATTCTGGCGCAGCTGGCTCGGCGCCGGCGTCAGCGCCGGCCCTTACGCCGAAGCCATCGAGCGCTCGAAGATCACTCTCAAGGCGATGACCTTCGCGCCCACCGGAGGCCTGGTCGCGGCGCCGACCACCTCGCTACCGGAGCAGTTCGGCGGCGAGCGCAACTGGGACTATCGCTACTGCTGGATCCGCGATTCCACCCTGACCCTGCTGGCGATGATGAACAACGGCCACTACGAAGAGGCCGAGGCGTGGCGAGCCTGGCTGCAGCGGGCGGTGGCCGGCGCGCCGCAAGACCTGCAGATCATGTACGGGATCGGCGGCGAGCGACGGCTCATGGAATGGACCGCCGACTGGCTCCCCGGCCACGAGGGGTCCCGCCCGGTCAGGATCGGCAATGCGGCCCACGAGCAGTTCCAGCTGGATGTGTTCGGCGAGCTCCTCGACACCTTTCACCAGGCGCGGCGCGGCGGAGTGGCCGACGGGCCCGACCTGTGGGGCCTCGAGCTGGCCCTGGTCGACCACGTCGCCAAGGTCTGGAACGAGCCGGACGAGGGCATCTGGGAGATCCGGGGACCGAAGCGGCGCTTCACCTATTCGAGGGTCATGGCCTGGGTCGCCGTAGACCGGGCGATCCGGAGCGCCGAGGATTTCGGTCTCGAGGGTCCGCTCGAGGATTGGCGGGCCCTGCGCGAGGCCCTCGCGGCGGACGTCTGGGCCAACGGGTTCGACGCAGCCCGCAACACCTTCGTGCAGGCCTACGGCGAGCCGCAGCTGGACGCTTCCCTGCTGCTCCTGGCGCAGGTCGGGTTCCTGGCCCCGAGCCATCCGGCCTATGTCGGGACCGTGGAAGCCATCGAACGGGAGCTGCTCGTGAACGGCTTCGTGCAGCGCTACCGAACGCGGGCCTCGGTGGACGGGCTGCCGCCCGGCGAGGGCGCGTTTCTGGCCTGCAGCTTCTGGCTCGCCGACGCCTATGCCCTCATCGGGCGCCCGGACGACGCACGGCGGCTGTTCGAGCGGCTGCTGGGCGTCCGCAACGACGTGGGCCTGCTTTCGGAGGAGTACGACGTCCGCGGCGGGCGGCTGGCCGGCAACTTCCCGCAGGCCTTTTCCCATATCGCGCTGATCAACACGGCCGCCAACCTGACCCACGCGACGAAGCCGAGCGAGCAGCGGACCCGAAAGGACAAAGAACCTTGAAGGCGCTTCAGAACCCCTGCCAGCGCCGGACCCGGCCTACGTCCACGTGGACAAAGTCCGAGCTTGGGTAGTAGCCGACCCCGCCGATCGCCAGTCCGAGCGCGGCGTCGCGCACCCGGGCGGTGTCGAGACCGGCGATGCGGATGTCGATCGCCTGCCCCTTCATGTGGAGACTGCCCGACGCCACCTGATCGCTCCGCTCATGGAGCATGGCGTTGGTTTGCGGCGAGCGGTAGCCGGAGATCACGCCGAGCTCGGCGGAGGTCCCCAAGGACGCCGAGAGCGCCGTCAGCAGGTCGAGCAGCCTCGGCTCGATCACGTGCACCTCGTCGTTGCGGTAGTCGCGCAGCAGGTGGGTAACCGCCGACAGCGCGTCCGGCACGTATGCGCCCTGCTCCCAGTAGGCGACGTTGAGGGATTCGCCGGTGTGCAGATTGTTGAACGCGAGGCGCCGCGCCGGGCTCGGGGCCATGGCGAGCGCCCCTGCCGGCAAGCCGAGCGAGGCCGCGCCCGCGGCGATTCCCAATCCGGCCGTCAACAAGCCGCGGCGTGCGATCATGTCCGCGTCTTCCTCCGCCCATGGAGGGGCGCAAAGCTAACGCAACGCTCCCGACGCTGCAAAGTCGGGGCCGGTAAACTTGACCGTGCGAGGCGCAATCTTGCGTGAACGAGGTGTGGAATTCGTTGAGAGCGCCGTGAAGGGACCGCCGCTCGCGGCCCCCGGTGCGGAGCGATCACCAGCAGACGCGGTGGTGGTGGCGCCAGTGGCAGTGATGGTGGCGCCAATGGCGGGCGCTCGCCGGCGAGGCCACCGCCGAGGCGAGGGTCAGCACCGTGAGGAGGACGACGATGGGTTTCATGGGCAAGCTCCTGGACAGCGCCGTGGGGCTTTTTCCGCCCCAATCGGCCCCGGAACTTGGCCTGGCAATGTTGCGACTTTACTTCAGCGAGCGGCAAAACCACCCATTGTCTTAACCCCGATGGCGCAGGATGGAGGGCTCGCTTCGATCCGCCCGCGGGCGCCACGATCCTGACGCGGACTCATGGTCATGCCAGGATGCCGAGATAAGTCTCGTTTGGAAATCTGATGAGCCGACCACCGCAATCGCGGGAATCTCAGAGCGGACCGCCGGCCGCTGTTAGCGGCGACCGGAAAGCGAGGGATGTCGGGTCGGAGCGCCGCCGGCGCCAGGCCGCGCGCTGGCGTATTGGCGCCTGGACTTTCAGCGCCGCAGGCCACCTTGCCCTCCTCGCCGCCCTGATCGCCGCGAAAGGGCCGCCCCCCGCCCCCCCGCCGCCGGCCCCGATCACCGTGGAGCTGGCCGACTGGCCGAGCCCCGTCCCGGCGCCCAAGCCGCCGGCCGGGACACCGACGGTTCAGACCCCGGCGGCCGCGCCCGCCACGCCTACCAAGCTGCCGCCGCAGAAGAGCATCGTGCGGCGCACGCGCGAGAGCGACGACATCGATTCCCTGATCTCCGCCCAGGCCTCGACCACCTCCACCGGCGTCGAGCTCACCGGCGCGGAACTGGCCGGCGCCGGCAGCGCCGACTCGGGCGCCGGCGGGGGCTCGTGCGACATGGCGCGCTCGATCCAGAGAGCGCTCAGGCGCGATCCCCTCGTGCAGGCCGCGGTGGCCTCGTTAGGCGGCAAGGCGATCAAGGTGTGGAACGGCGATTGGGTGCAGAGCGGCGGCGAGGACGGCAAGGGCCTGGCTGCAGTCCGCGAGGCGATCATGTGGGAGGTCGCCTTCTCCCCGAAGGCGTGCCGCTCGGAGCCCGTCCACGGGCTCGTCCTGCTCTCGCTGAACGGCTCAGGAGGGTCCGCGCGCCTGGCGCTCGGCTCAGGGGTATGGCGCTGGTCCGACCTCCTGAGGCCGACGCCGACGATCGAAGACCGATAGCCGGCGCGAGCGGCGACACGACGCCGGCCGGGTAAGGGGCCGAGACCAGAAAGAGGCGGAGGCAGCCCGAGGGCGGCCTCCATTCCTCGCTCCGTCAGGCCATCACGATCACGACCACGCGGCGGTTCTGGGCCCGGCCCGCGCGGGTGTGGTTGGTGGCCACCGGGGCCTTGTCGCCGTACGAGATGGTAGCCATCCGGTTCAGCGGCACGCCCTGCTGGTTCATGAACAGCCGCACGGCCTCGGCCCGCTCTTCGCCCAACCTTTGGTTGATCGAATCGCTGCCGGTGCTGTCGGTGTGGCCCTGAATCTCGACGTAGACGTTCTTGTTGTCGTTCTTCAGCTTGCTCACAAAGTCCATCAGCCGCGACTGGGCCTCAGGCGACAGCTTGGAGCTGTCGGTGGGGAACTTCACCGAGTCGTCGGACAGCACCATCTGGTAGAGGAACTTGCCCTCGGCCAGCTTGCCAGCCGCCTCGGCCCGCTCCAGCGCCTCGCGGCTCGTCTGGTCCAACTGCGCCAGGTGAGACTGGTGGTCGTTGACCTGACCCTGCAGGGTCGACACCTGGCCCTGCACCGGCGCCACGTGCTTGTCCACATAGTCCTGGGTCGCCAAGCATCCGCCCAGCGAAAACCCGGTAAGCAACACTACGCCAGCGATTGTCTGTTTCGCCATTTGCTCCACCCATTCCTTCTTCAGTTTAGGTGCGCTGAGGGTGGCCGTCACCGGCCCCATAGCGGCGGTAGTAGTTAATCTGGGCGAAAACGCGGCAGAGATGGGCCTTACGGTCAGGATTCAACTGGGACACCTGGAGGCGAACGATCCGGAGCTTTCGGAGACGACGACGGAGGCTTCCGCAATACCTACAGCGTACCCGGCGAGGAGGCGCCAGGCTCGCGCCAGCGCCCGCGGCATTTGGAGATTTGAAGGCTGGCCTCCGACGGCTTAGGCTGCGCCTGCGGCGTCGCTGACGCCGTCCGGAGACGCCATGCTCATAGGTCTGATTCTCGCAGCCGCCGCCGTCGCCGCGCCGCCGACGGACGCGGTGCGTCCTGAGGAGCGTCCCGCCTACGAGGCGATGCTGGCCGTCAAGGCTCGCGAAGCGGAGCGCACCTATTCCGGATCGGCCTGCGAGAGCGCGAAGGTCCGGCGCCTGGGCGCCCAACTGGTCGTCAGCGTCGCCGACCACCCGGAGCTGATGCTCTGGCGCGAACGTGTGAAGGTCAGCGGCTGCGGCAGGAGTTCGATCCAGAACATCAACGTCGGGCGAACCGGCGGGTCGCCTCCCTGGCGGATGGCCGCCGGCCTGCCGGGCGACAGCCTGGCCGACATGACCCTGCAACAGAACGCCTATCCCGCGGCGATCACCGAGGCGCGCGCCAGCGTGCCCTCCGGATGCCGCCACCAGGCCCTGACCGACGTCTACATCGCCGCCAGGCCCGGCGGGGTGGACGTCTCGCTCCCCGACGCGCCGGCGGCGGCGGCCAACGGCGCCCGCCCCTTCGTGAAGCTGCCGGACAGCGCCAAGGAGCTCGCCCCCAAGCTCGACCTCGCCCAGGCCTGGATGGAAGTCTGGCCCTTCCAGTTCTGCGGCCGCGACCGCACGCTGGAGGTGGTCTTCGTGCCGATCCGCGATCAGTCCACCAGCCTCTATCTCTTCTTGCCGGTGTGGCGACAGATCGAAGCCCAGGGGCCGCGGGCGCGCCCGGTTCCCGCCCCTGGAGGATAGCGGCCGCGCCTGGGTCAGGTCCCCGTCCAGCGCGGGGGCCGCTTCTCGGCGAAGGCGGCGGCGCCCTCGCGCGCGTCGTTGGACTGGAACACCGGACCGGTGAACTCCCGTTGCAGGTCGAAGGACTCGGCGTTCTTCCAGTCGAGGGAGTCGCGGATCACCTTCTTGGTGACCGCCAGCGCCAAGGGCGCGTTTTCGGCGATCCTGCCGGCCAGCTCCAGGGCCGCCGCGAGCGCCTGGCCTTCGGGCGCCAGGCGATTGATCACCCCATAGGCGTGCATCGTCTCGGCGTCGATCATGTCGCCGGTGAGGGCGAGCTCCAGAGCGATCCGGATCGGGGCCTGGCGCGGCAGGCGCACGAGGCCGCCGCCCGCCGCCACCAGCCCGCGCTTGACCTCGGGGAGGCCGAACTTCGCCGTCCGCGAGGCGACGATGAGGTCGCACACCAGGGCCAGCTCGAAGCCCCCGGCCAGGGCGAAGCCCTCCACCGCCGCGATGACCGGCTTGGTGATCACGGCGTTTTCCTTGCCGCCGAAGGGAACGCCGCTGGTGTCGATCTTCTCGCCGGCCACGAAAGCCTTGAGGTCCATCCCCGCGCAGAAGGTGCCCCCGGCGCCGGTGAGGACGCCGATCCGGATCTCCGGGTTGCGCTCGATCTCGGCGAAGCCGTCGCTGAGCCCGCGCCCCACCGCGCCGTTCATGGCGTTGCGCGCCTCGGGTCTGTTGATGGTCATGACCGCGGTGCGGTTCTCCACCCGAAATTCGACCGCCGACATCAAACCTCCCTAGGTGCGGCGCTCCCGGAAAGGGGCGTTCCATCTCTATTGCCGGCCTCGCCCGGCGCCAAGTTTCGCCCGCGGTCAGAAGCCGTGCAGGCGTGCGTACCGCTCGCGGTGATAGGCTTCGTTTCCGAAGGCCGCCTCGGCGACACGGGCGCGTTTCAGGTAGAGGCCGGCGTCGTGCGCGTCGGTCATGCCGATGCCCCCGTGCATCTGGATCGTCTCGTTGGACACCAGGCGCAGGACGGCGCCCATCTTGGCCTTGGCGAGGCTGACGAGCTCGGGGACCTCCGGGGCGCCGTCGTCTAGGCCCTGGAGCGCCGCCTCCACGGCGGAGCGGGCCAGCTCCAGCTCGGTGTGCATCCAGGCCGCCCGGTGCTGGAGCGCCTGGAAGGCGCCGATCGGCTGGCCGAACTGAACCCGGATCTTCAGGTAGTCGACGGTCATCTCGAAGGCCTGGGTGGCCGCGCCCAGCATCTCGGCGGCGAGGCCGGCGCGGCCCCGGTCGAGAACCCGCTCGAGCAGCGGCCAACCGTGGCCGGCCTCGCCGAGCAACTGGTCCGGCCCCGCCTGGACCCCCTCGAAGGAGAGGCTGGCGGCGCCCCGGCTGTCCATGAGCGCAAGCCGCCGGCGCGCGAGGCCCTTGGCGTCGGCGGGGATGAGGAAGAGGCTGAGGCCATGGGTCTCGCCGGGCGAGCCGCTTGTGCGGGCCGCCGCCACGAAGAGCCCCGCCGCCATGCCCTCGAGGACGAAAGTCTTGGCGCCGTCGAGCCGCCAGCCGCCGGCCGAGGCCTCCGCCTTGAGAGCGGTGCGCTCGGGCGCGTGGCGCGGCCCCTCCTCCAGGGCCAGACCGCCGATCAGCGCGCCGCTGGCGATGGGGCGCAACCATCTGTCCTTCTGCTCGGGCGATCCCCCGAGCGTCAGCGCCGAGGCCGCCACGAGCGCCGAGGCCACCAGCGGCGAGGCGGTCAGAGTCCGCCCGGTCTCCTCGAGGATGGCGCCTAGGGCGAGGTAGCCGAAATCGGAGCCGCCGTAGGCTTCCGGGACGACGACCCCCGGCCAGCCCATCTGGCTGATGGCCGACCACGCGTCCGGATCGAACCCCAGCTCGGCGCCGCTGTCGCGCAGCTTGCGCAGCGCGCTGACCGGGCTCTGCTCGCGGGCCCAGTCGCGGGCCGCATCACGCACCATCGCCTGTTCTTCGGTCAGCGCCGCCATGGACCTCGTCTCCGCCGGCCGTTCCGGCCAGAAGACCTTTGCCCGGCGCCCGCGCCCGTGTCGAGCCGCGCGGCGCGGGCGCGGCAGGCGGCGGCCGCTCTCAGGCAGGCTCGAGCAACATCGCCTGCAGCGCCTTCTTTTCACTGGGGCCGATGTCGAGGTGGCTCCGGAGGTAGTTGGCGATAGAGCCCTCGCGGCGCTCGATCTCATCGCGCATGGCGGTGAGATAGGCGGGATCCGACCGCAGCATCGACGAGCGCAGCTCGCGGGACATCTTGGCTACGGCGGCGAAGCCGGTCGACCTGTCGGTGGCCCCGACGCGGGTGGCCACGGCCTCGAAGTCCACCAGCTTCTCCGAGAGGCTGTAGTCGTGGAGGATCTCGTCCCAGCGCACGTCCAGGGCGCTCAGCAGCAACGCCGCGGCGGCGCCGGTGCGGTCCTTGCCCGCCGAGCAGTTGATGACCAGGGGCACGTTGCCGGCGAGCAGCTCGGAGAACATCATCTGATAGCTTTCCAGGTGCCCATAGGGCAGCTCGACGTAGAAGCCCTTCATGGCCTCGCGGACGATCTCCTGGGTGAAGCCCCCGCCGGCGGCCACCGCGTCGCGGATGCGTCTGCCGTTGATCTCGTAGTCCCGCGTCCGGATCGGCGGCCCCGCCTCGCCCGGCCACAGGGTGGGCTCGTCGACCCGCTCGCCGACCGTGCGAAAGTCGCAGATGACCGCGATCCCGAGGCCCGCGAGAAAGCGATGGTCGGCCTCGGTGAGGTCGCTCATGGCGCCCGACCGGAAGAGCCGGCCCCATCGGGTCATGCGCCCGTCGTCGGTGCGATAGCCGCCCATATCCCGGAAATTGCGACCGCCCTCGAGCGGCAAGAGCCGTTCCGACATGCTTTGCAGACTCCGAACCCGAACAAGGGTCATTAGCATCCGACCGTGACAGGGTCGAAACAGCCGGACCGCGCGCCTCTTCCTAGAAGGCGTCCGCCTTCGAGACCGCGGGGCGGCTTTCGCGGGTGCCCCGCATGCGCTTGTCCGGCGTCGCCGGGTCGTTGGGCGAGATCTCGATGTAGTCGTCGTGGACCGCCAGGATCGTCCCCACGAACGGGAAGTCGTCGAAGGCCTCGGGCACTCGGTAGCTCACCGTGTCGCCGACCTTGAAGGTCGAGGGATCGAAGTTGAACTCGAAGGGGCAGCTCTCGCCTGGACCGCCTAACGATTGCATGGGACGCCTCCTCTGGAACCGCCCGAATGTACAACGCCGCGTCCGCCGCGGGCAAACGGCGCCCCGCTGAAGCGGCGGGCCGGGCGCTCAGACGTCCAGCACGTCGCGGGGATCGGCCTCGTAGAGGAGCGGCGCGCCGGAAAGATAACGGCCGAGGTTCTCGAGGAAGACTTCACGGCTTCGCTCCGCAAGGCCGGAGCCGAGCCCGGCTGTATGGCCGGTGAGCGTGACCCGGGGATGGCCCCAGAAGGGGCTATCGGGCGCCAGCGGCTCGGCGCGGAAAACGTCCAGCACGGCCCGCTCCGGGGTTCCGCGATCCAGGGCGGCCAGCAGCGCGGCCTCGTCCACCAGGCCCCCGCGCCCGACGTTCACCAGCACCGAGCCGGGTTTCATGGCCGCGAAGAAGGCTGCGTTCGCCATGTTCTCGGTGTGACGGTTCAGCGGCGCAGCCAGGACCACGACGTCGGCCTGCGGCGCTCGCGAGAGAATCTGGTCGGGCGCGGCCGTCTCGTCGGCGAGCTCATGGCCGCCAGCGGTGCGTCGCACGCCGACGATGCGCGCGCCGAAGGCCTTGGCGCGCCGGGCCGTCTCCTCGCCGATGGCCCCGAAACCGACGATCAGCCAGGTCGTGCCCCTGATCTCGCGGAAGGGCTGCTGGCGCCAGCGCCGTTCGGCCTGGGCTGCCCGGCGTTCCGGTCCGTCCTGGAAGTGGTCGAGCACCCCCCAGAGGACCAGGTCGGCGATGCCGACGGCCTGGGTGTGGTTGGTGGTGAGCCGCACGCCGCGCCGCACGAACTCGGCGAACATCGGGTGTTCGAAACCGGCCGCGGCGCTGTGCAGCCACTTGAGGTCGGCCGAGCCGCGCAGGATCCGCATGTGTTCCTGGACCGGACCGCCAAAGAAGAGATCGGTGTTGGTCCAGCCCACCTCCGGGCGCGCCTCGTCGGGCGTGACCGGCCGGCCGTTCAGAGTCATGCCGCCGTCGCGCCCCATCAGGATCGGCTCTATGCCGGACTTGGGGAGCCGGTCCTGGATCTTCCGGAACGACGGCTCGTAGAACAGCACCCGCGGCATGGAACTCCTCCCCGGCGCTCGGCCGCGCGCTTCATACCGGCCGGCGACGCGCCCCGCCAAGCGCGCAGTGCAAAGGATGGACGCGCGCCCTCGCGCCGGTATATGCCGCCCGCGACGGCGAAGGCCGACAAGGAAAGCAGCGGCTGGCGACGGCGCAAGGCCAGCCCGCGACGGCGATGGGAGTGCGAATGACATCCGAGAACGGCATCCTGGCCTACGGGGCTTACATTCCCCAGCGCCGGCTGCAGCGGTCGGCGATCTACGCCGCCAACGCCTGGTTCGCCCCGGGCCTCAGAGGCCTCAGCGCCGGCGAGAAGGCGGTCGCCAGCTGGGACGAGGACAGCATCACCATGGCCGTAGAGGCCGCGCGCGACTGCCTGACCGGCCTCGACCGCGCCGCCGTCTCGGGCGTCACCCTCGCCTCCACCACCCTGCCCTTCGCCGACCGGCTGAACGCCGGCGTGGTCAAGGAGGCGCTGAACCTCGCCGACGCCGTGGGCGCGTCCGACCAGACCGGCTCGCTCAGGGCCGGCACATCGGCCCTGGCCCAGGCGCTGGCCGGCCAGAGTGGCCGCCTCTGCCTTGGCGCCGATCTGCGCAAGGCCCGGGCCGCCTCGGAGGCTGAGCTGCAGCAGGGCGACGCCGCCGGCGCCATCCTGGTCGGCCAGGGCGAGGTGATCGCCAAGTTCCTGGGGAGCTACAGCGCCACGGTGGATTTCGTCGACCACTTCCGGGCCACCGGCGAGCCGTTCGACTACACCTGGGAGAGCCGCTGGATCCGCGACGAGGGCTACGCCAACCTGCTGGGCGGCGCGATGGCGGCCGGCCTCGCCAAGCTGGGCGTCTCCGGGGAGGCGATCGACCGGGCGCTGATCCCGATCCCGGTGCGCGGGGTGCCCGAAAGCCTGGCCCGCCGTTGCAAGATCAGACCGGAGGCGGTGGCGGACACCCTGGCCGCCTGCGTCGGCGACTCCGGGACGGCCCATCCGCTGGTGATGCTGGCCGCCGCCCTGGAGGCCGCGAGCCCGGGGGAGAAGATCTTGCTGGTCGGCTTCGGCCAGGGGGCGGACCTTCTGCTCTTCGAGACCACCGAGGCCCTGAAGCGGCTGCCGAAGCGGCTGGGCGTCGCCGGCCACCTCGCCCGCGCCCGCAAGGACGCCAACTACATGCGCTTCCTCTTCCACCGCGGCATCCTCGACATGGAACGGGGCATGCGCGCCGAGGCGGACGAGAAGCAGCCCGGGACCGCCCTCTACCGGAACCGCAAGGCGGTGCTCGGCCTGGTCGGCGGCCGCTCCAAGACCACCGGGACGGTGCAGTTCCCGAAGACCGAGATCAGCGTCAGTCCCAACGCCCGCGCCCAGGGCGACCAGGAGGACTATCCGCTGGCCGAGAAGCGGGCCCGCATCACCACCTACACCGCCGACAGCCTCAGCTATTCGCCCGACCCGCCGGTGTATTACGGGGCGATCGATTTCGAGGGCGGCGGGCGGCTGGTCGCCGAATTCGCCGACTGCGGCCCCGAGGACGTAGAAGTCGGCCGCGAAATGCGGATGGTTTTCCGCGTCAAGGCGGTTGATGAGCTGCGCGATTTCACCAAATACTTCTGGAAAGCCGTTCCAGTCACTTCCGGAGAAGCCTGATGCCCCGCGGAATCAAAGACAAGGTCGCCATCCTCGGCATGGGCTGCGCCAAGTTCGGCGAGCGCTGGGACAAGGACGCCGACCAGCTGATGGTCGAGGCCTTCGACGAGGCGATCGGGGACGCCGGGATCGACGTCTCTCAGCTCGACGCGGCCTGGCTGTCGGTGGCCTTCGACGCCGTGAACATCGGCCCCTCCGGCATTCCCCTGGCCACGGCGCTCAGGTTGCCCAACGTCGGGGTCACCAAGGTCGAGAACTTCTGCGCCAGCGGCACCGAAGCCTTCCGCGGGGCCGTCTATGCGGTGGCCTCCGGCGCCGCCGACATCGCGCTCGCCCTGGGCGTCGAGAAGCTGAAGGACACCGGCTACGGCGGCCTGCCCGTGCGCACCCGGGGGACCACCTACGACATGATCGGCGTCAGCGGCTCGGCGCCCGGCAACTTCGCTCAGCTCGCCGCCGCCTACCGCTCCAAGCACGGGGTCGGCAAGGACGACCTGAAGCGGGCCATGGCCCACGTCTCGGTGAAGAGCCACGCCAACGGGGCCAGGAACCCCAAGGCGCACCTCCAGAAGGCGGTGGACATGGACACGGTGCTGAACGCGCCGATGATCGCCGAGCCGCTCGGCCTCTTCGACTGCTGCGGCGTCTCCGACGGGGCGGCCTGCGCCATCGTCACCACCCCCGAAATCGCCCGCAGCCTCGGCAAGCAGGACATCGTCACCGTCAAGGCGCTGCAGATCTCCACCTCCAACGGCTGGGAGCTGCAGGCGAACGGCTGGGACGGCAGCTACTTCCACACCACCCGGATCGCCGCCACCAAGGCCTACGAGGAAGCCGGCGTCACCAAACCGCGCGAGCAGATCAGCCTGATGGAGGTGCACGACTGCTTCTCCATCACCGAGCTCGTCACCATGGAGGATCTCTACATCTCCAAGGAGGGCGAGGCCTGGAAGGACGTGCTCGAGGGCTTCTTCGACGCGGACGGCAAGGTGCCCTGCCAGATCGACGGCGGCCTCAAGTGCTTCGGCCACCCGATCGGCGCCTCGGGCCTTCGGATGATCTACGAGAACTACCTGCAGCTGCTCGGCCGCGCCGGCGTGCGCCAGCGCAGCACGCCGCCGGTCCTCGCCCTCTCGCATAACCTGGGCGGCTCGCCGATCCAGAACGTGAGCGCGGTGGCGATCGTGGGCCTGGCGGACGCCTGACCCGAGATGGACGCCGAGTCCTTCGGCCTCTTCCTCGAGCAGCTCAGGCGTTACGTTCGCGAACGGCTGGTCCCGGCCGAGGAAGAGGTGATCGCCCTCGACCGGGTGCCCGACGACATCCTGGGCGAGATGCGCGAGATGGGCCTCTTCGCCATCACCACGCCGCCCGAATACGGCGGCGCCGGGATGACCACCAGTCAGTACATCGAGACGATCGAGGAGCTGAGCTGGGCCGCGCCGGCCTATCGCGCCACCATTTCGATCAACGTCGGCATGACCGCCGCAGCGCTGAAGAACGCGGGCACGGAAGCCCAGAAGGCCGAATGGCTGCCGAGGGTGGCGGCCGGCGAGATCGCCTGCTTCGCCCTCACAGAGCCAGATTCCGGCTCGGACAGCGCGGCCCTCAGAACCCGGGCGGTCCGCGACGGCGAGACCTATGTGCTGAACGGGTCCAAGCGATACATCACCAACGCGCCCATCGCCAAGTTCGCCCTGGTGATGGCCAGGACCTCGGCGCAGAACCTGCCGAGCAACGGCCACGTCAGCGCCTTCCTGGTCCCGACCGAGCTTCCGGGCGTCAGCCTCGGCAAACCCGACAAGAAGATGGGCCAGTCCGGCGCCCTCATCGGCGACATCGTCCTGGAGGACGTGCGGGTGCCGGCGGCGAACCTGCTCGGCGGCGTCGAGGGAACCGGCTTCAAGGCGGCCATGCAGTCGCTGGACAACGGCCGGCTCAGCGTCGCGGCGGCCGCCACGGGCTACGCCAAGCGGATGCTGGACGCGGCGCTCCGCTACGCCACCGAGCGCAAGGCCTTCGGCGAGCCGATCGCCAATTTCCAGCTGATCCAGGCGATGCTCGCCGACTCCAGGGCCGACATCTACGCCGCCGACTGCATGATCCGCGACGCCACGGCCAGAGCCGACGCCGGCGAGCGCGTCTCCACCGAGGCGGCCTGCGCCAAGATGTTCGCGAGCGAGATGTGCGGGCGGGTGGCCGACCGGGGGGTGCAGATCTTCGGCGGCGCGGGCTATCTGCGCGAATACGCCGCCGAGCGGTTCTTCCGCGACGCCCGGGTCTACCGGATCTACGAGGGCACCACCCAGATCCAGCAGCTGGTGATCGCCAAGGCGATGCTGCGCGATTTCGCGGCGCGGTAGCCCTGGGCGGGGCGCCCGGGCCTCTGCCGGAGCCTCGTTCAAATAGCGGTGTTCGCATTGCCGGCCTCCCGCGATGGTGATCACGTGGCCGTGGGGCCGACACGGCCCTGCCTGAGCCAGGAACACGACGATGGCCGAGATCGACAACGACAAGCTCAATGCGCTGGTCGGAAAGCTGCTGGCCGACCTCGGAGGCGCCTACAGCGTACCCACCGTGCGGATCGGTTTCCGACTGGGGCTCTTCGACGCCCTGTCCCGCGCGGGGCCGCTGAACGCCAAAGAGCTCGCCTCGCGGACGGATCTCGCCGAGCGGTACGTCCGCGAATGGGCGCTCGCCCAGGCGGCCAACGGCTATCTCGACTATCGTGCGGAAGATGACCGCTTCGAGCTGAATGCGGAGCAGGCGATGATCTTCACCGAGCGGGACAGCCCCGTCTTTCTGGAAGGCGCCTTCGACCTCGTCGCCGCGATGATCGAGGGCGAGCCCAAGGTGGAGCAAGCCTTCCGGAGCGGCGGCGGCGTCGCCTGGGGCGAGAGCGCAGGCTGTCTCTTCTGCGCCGTCGGGGCCTTCTTCCGACCGGGCTACGTCAACAGCATCGTTCAGGCCTGGCTCCCCGCGATCGAGGGCGCGCCAGCCAAGCTGCGCGCAGGCGCCAAGGTGGCCGACGTCGGCTGCGGCGTCGGCTTCTCGACCCTGCTCATGGCCGAGGCTTTTCCGAACAGCAGCTTCGTCGGCTACGACTTCCACGCTCCGTCCATCGAGCAGGCCAACGCCCACGCCAAGTCCCACGGCCTCGGCAGCCGGGTCCGCTTCGAGACGGCGCCCGCCAAGGAGATCGAGGGACGCGACTTCGATCTCGTGACCATGTTCGACTGCCTGCATGACATGGGCGATCCGCGCGGCTGCGCAGCCCACATGCGAAGGCTCCTGAAGCCGGACGGGGCCTGGATGATCGTCGAGCCGCTGGCCGCGGACGACGCCGCGAGCAACCTCGCCAGTCCCGTGAGCCGCCTCTACTACAACGCTTCCACGATGATCTGCGTGCCTACCTCGCTCGCGCAGGAGGTGGGGGAAGGCCTAGGGGCGCAGGCGGGCGAAAAGCGGCTGGCGGAAGTGATCACGGGCGCCGGCTTCACGCGCGTGCGGCGCGCGACGGAAGGCCCTTTCAACATGGTGCTCGAAGCGCGTCCTTAGCCTTGCGGACTTAATGCGAATCCATGTCTCGCCGCCCGCGGCGGCGGGCTAAGCTGGCCGCATGAGCCATGAACCCGACCGCCTCGCGCCCCTGATCCTGTACGGCATGGGGAGCCCCAACGTGCGCAAGGTGCTGATCATGCTGGAGGAGCTGGGGCTGCCCTACGAGACGCGCCATGTGGCGGTCACCCTGGGCGACCAGTTCGGGCCTGAGTTCCAGGCCATGAACCCGCTGGGCAAGGTTCCCGTGCTCACGGACCCGAACCCGTCGCAGCCCGGCGCGCCGCTCTTCGAATCCGGCGCCATCCTGATTTATCTGGCCGAAACCTACGGCGGCGGCTTGCTCGCGCCCTCGGGCCCCGAGCGGTACGCGGCGCTGTGCTGGCTGATGGCGCAGATGGCCCAGGTGGGTCCCATGCTCGGCAACAACAACCACTTCCTGATCCTGCCGGAAGGGACCGGCGGCTATGGCGCGGGACGCTTCGCCGACCAGTCGATGCGCCTCTACCGCAAGCTCGACGAGCGGCTGGCGGCGTCCCCCTGGCTGGGCGGCGAAGACTATTCGATCGCCGACATCGCCACCTGGCCCTGGGCGGCCTACCTGAAGATGCACGGCGGCGACTGGGCGGACCATCCGCATCTGGACAACTGGAGCCGGAGCATCCGGGCGCGCCCCGCCGTCCAGCGGGCGGACGCGCAATACCGGCGGTTCCAGGCGCTCGACCAGGAGGCGCGGGCCAGGGCGACGCCCGAGCAGATCGACCAGTTCTTCGGAAGGGCGCCGCCGCCTCAGGTTAGTGGCGCTCGAGGGTGATCTCGCCGGCCCCCGGCAGGCGCCCGCCCCGCTCGCGGATCAGGCGGCGCAGGTCGCGGTCCACCGCCTCGCGCTGCGGCGGCTGGAAGATCGGGTAGTGGAGCCCGCCCGCGTGGCTGGCCGAACTCATTTCCGCCGCGTCGACGAAGATGAAATAGCCCTGATAGGCGCCGTTGGCGCCGGACCCAGTCTGGAGACGGACCGCCTCCAGCAGCACCGCGCAGTTTTCCAGGCTGGAAACGTCCTGGGCCAGCGGCGTGAACTTGGCCGCTCCATCGCCCGCGGCGGCCGCGGACCGCCAACAGACCCCCCGCTCGTCGGGCGCGGTCACGTCCCCGCAGGAGGCGAGGATCAGGGCGGCCAGGGCGAGAGGAAAGATCCGGGGCAAGCGGGCGCCAGCCTATAGCGCCGGACGCCGATTTCGCTCAAGCCGCCAGGCCGGCGGCCTGCATCAGGTCGCGCACCTGGGCGAGCTGCTCGGGGGCGCCGGCGAGCTCGGCCCGGGCGGTCTCGCTGCGCAGCAGCTTCAGCGCCGCGGCCCGCGCCCGATCGGCCGCCGGCCCCAGCGGCGCGGCCTCGCCCGTCGCCAGCCGCAGCAGCAGGGCGAGACGGTGGCCCACCGGCGCCTGGGCCTGGGCGAGCATCGCCGCGATCTTGGAATCCGCCTCGATGGCGCCCCCGATGTCGCCGAGCTTGGTCTGGATCGGCGCCAGATCCTCCTCCGTCAGACCCGCCCTGCCGGCGTCGCGCTGCAGGACGGCCAGGGCCGCCAACCGCACGGTGGGAGAATCGGGCCCGTAGCGGAGCTCCTTCTCGAAGCGCAGAGATCCGACGTGAGTCATCAGGTAGCGCGCGGCTTGGCGCTTGTTGGCCGCCCCAATGACGTTCTCGGTCAGCCAGATGAGCTGTTCGGCCTCCTGGCGCGCGGATTCGTCGCGGCCGAGCAGACCCTCCACGAACTCGGCGGTCACCAGCATCCGCGAGCGGGCGACGAAGGCCTCGTGGACATCCTCCGCCGGCAGCAGCTGGCTGGCCGCCGCCGTGAGCGCCATGGCCAGCGACCTCAAGAGCTCGATCTCCTGGACCGGATCGCTCGGCCGCAACCGCCGCGGGCCCATCAGCTCCTGCAGAATCCGCCGGCCGACCGCCGCTCGCACGGAGACGAAGCTGCCCTTCTCGAGCAGGGCGGCCAGCCGCTGGGCCGGACCCTCGAGCGGCGGCATGGCGCGCGCGACCGACGGCTCGGCCGCCACCAGTCGGGTCACCGCCTCGCTGGCCGCCAGCCGCGTCATCGCCGCCAACCGGCCGCCCAGATCGAGCGACGAGCCCAGCAAGTCGGTGATCCCGGCGCGGGTCTCCAGTATCTCCGCCAGCGGCTGCTCGAGGACGTCGAAGGCGAGCTTACGCGCCTGCCCCGTGGGCGCGTGATCGGCGAGATCCATGAGGCGCGCCACCTTTTCGGACCAGTTCGCCGCACCGGCGAGCTGGGCGGCGACGCCTGCGCCCAGAAGGTAGCCGGCCTCGGGGTCGGCGCTCAGCCGCTCGGCCGCGGCGACGAAACCTTCCGAGGCTAGGTCGGGGAAGGCCCCACGCCGTCCATCCTTCAGGACTCTTGCGACGCTTCGCTCGATGAGGCCCTGGAAACTGCGGATCAGCTCGTGGGTCGAAAGGCCGCGGGCCTGGGCCTCCGGCACCGCGATCTTCTGCACCGCGTGCTGCAGCTCGACGCCGGCCGCGTCCAGCCGCTCGACCAGGTCCGGCCGGTGGAGCAGCTCGAAGGGGGTCGCCTGGCTTCGGGCGAGCCACGCCTCGAGCAGGCGGCCGATGCGGTGGCGGGCGTGGATGGTGTAGAGGTCGGAGGGCGAGACGCACAGAGGCTCGCGGTCCTCCACCACCTTCTGCTTGCGCGGCTCCTCGATCTTTCCTTCGGTGAGGACGACGACGCTGCGGAACTCGCGGGTTTCGGCGTTCAGGATCTCCTTGGTCACCCGCACCGCCGCGACGCGCTTTTCGGCCATCAGGGCCTGGGCCGCCTCGACCACCTGGTCGCGGCTCTCGCTGGCCATGTCCAGAGACCAGGGCGCGCCCGGGGCGCGTTTGATGAACAGCTCGAAGTGGACCTGCCCCTGATCCATCTGCGCCTTGCGATCCCAAACCGACCCGGCCGGGAGCGGACCCTTTGGCCCCCTCCCTTCCCCGGCTCTCAGCCACTCTCGGCGCCAGCCTGCCGCATTAGGCTTAAGAGCGTCTTGCTTTTCCTGGCGGTTCGCCCAATTGAGGCCATGCAAAGCGGCGATGGGCGAGCCGAACCTTGCTTGCCGCAGTCAGCGCCTTGACGGGGACGGCGCTCGTGCGGCCCATGTCTGCGTGACTCGGGACCACAACCCTGGCGCAGCGCCGCCTCCGACGATGAACATCTGAAGAAGACTCAATGGCGAAAATCACCCTGGTGGACGACGACGAGAACATCGTCGCATCCGTATCCCTAGCGCTGGAGAGCCACGGGCACGCCGTCACCGCGTGCTACGACGGCGCCGCTGGCCTGGCCTCACTGGAGAGCGATCCGCCCGATCTGGCCATCCTCGACGTCAAGATGCCGCGGATGGACGGCATGGAGGTGTTGCGCCGCCTGCGCCAGAGCTCGGAGGTGCCGGTGATCATCCTCACCTCGAAGGACGAGGAGATCGACGAGATCCTCGGCTTCAATCTCGGGGCGGACGACTACATCCACAAACCCTTCAGCCAGCGGCTGCTGCTGGAGCGGGTGAAGGCCGTGCTCCGGCGAGGGAGGCCGGAGGAGGCGATCGAGATCGACGGCCAGACCGCCGCCGCGGGGGCCGCCGGCAAGGCGATCAAGCGCGGGCGCCTCACGCTCGATTCGGCCCGCCACGACTGCCTGTGGGACGGCAAGCCGGTGCGCCTGACGGTGACCGAGTTCCTGCTGCTGCAGTCGCTGGCTCAGCGGCCGGGCTTCGTGAAGAGCCGGGACAACCTGATGGACGCCGCCTACGATGATCAGGTTTACGTCGACGACAGGACGATCGACAGCCATATCAAGCGCATGCGCAAGAAGTTCCGCCAGGTCGACCAGGAGTTCGACGCCATCGAAACCCTCTATGGCGTCGGTTACCGCTACCGCGAAACCTGAGCGGGAGGCCCGTCCTCGCCGCCTGACCGCGCCCGGCTCCCGCCTCGGGCGCCTCATCGTCACGCTTAACCTCGTGGGTCTGGCGATCCTG
Organism: Caulobacteraceae bacterium; assembly: GCA_019247715.1. GTDB lineage: Bacteria > Pseudomonadota > Alphaproteobacteria > Caulobacterales > Caulobacteraceae > Acaudatibacter. The sequence continues at coordinate 22,424 of JAFBAO010000038.1, read as the reverse complement.
ATCGGCGGGGCCCTGCTGCTGAACGAGCTGCGTCAAGGGCTGGTGAACGCCAGGATCGCCTCGCTGCGGACCCAAGGGCAGCTGATCGCCAACGTCATCGACGACGCAGCGACCATCGGCGATCCAGAGCCGGCCCTGGAGGCGGACCGGGCCAGCGAGATCCTGCAGTCGCTGTTCATCCCGAAGTCCCAGCGCGCCCGGCTGTTCGACGCCGAGGGCAAGCTGATCGCGGACTCCTACGTGGTCGCCGACCGGGTGGAGCGCTACCCCTTGCCGCCAGCGCGGCGCCCCGGCGAGCGGCCGTTCGTGATCCCGGGCTTCGCCCCCAAACCGCGGGCCTTCGACGCGGCGCAGCGGGCGCTCTCCAGCGAAGTGAGGCGCGCGCTCGCGGGGGCGCCGGTCGCGGACGTGCGGGTGGCCGAGGGCGGCGAAAGGGTCGTCTCGATCTCGATCCCCATCGAACGGGTCCGGGCGGTGCTCGGAGTCCTGACCCTGGAAGCCAATGACGTCGACCAGATCATCGCCGCCGAGCGCGCGGCGATGATCCCGTTCATCATCACCGCCGTGGCCGTGAACCTGATCTCCTCCTTCGCCCTCACCCAGCTGATCGCCCAGCCCGTCCGGCGCCTGTCGCGGGCCGCCGACAGCGTGCGCCTGTCGCGCGCTCGGGCGATCGACCTGCCCGACCTGGCCGCCCGGCGCGACGAACTCGGCGATCTTGCCCGCTCGCTGGAGGACATGACCCACACGCTGTCGGAGCGGATGGCGGCCATCGAGCGCTTCGCAGCCGACGTCGCCCACGAGATCCGCAATCCGCTGACGTCGATCCGCTCGGCGGTGGAGACCCTCGACCTAGTCAGCGACCCCGCAGCGCGCGCCCGGCTGACCGGCATCCTCAAGCAGGACGTCGGCCGGCTCGACCGCCTGATCACCGACATCTCCAACGCCTCGCGGCTGGACGCCGAGCTCGCTCGGGATTCGCCCCGCCCGGTGGACCTCGGCAGGCTGCTGCGCGACATCACCGCCATGTACGAGATCAGCCCCGGCGGCGGCGCGGCCGCGGTGCGGCTGATCGGGGCGGGGGACGCCGACGCCGTCGTTCCCGGCCGCGAGGGCCCCCTGGGGCAGGTGTTCCGAAACCTCATCGACAACGCCCGCTCCTTCTCGCCGGAGGGGGGCGAGGTCAGGGTCTATCTTTGGCCGGGCCGCGATCGCATCACCGCCTCGGTGGAGGATGATGGGCCCGGCATGCCGCCCGAGAACCTGGAGACGGTGTTCGAGCGCTTCTACACCTCGCGGCCGAAGGGCAAGGCGTTCGGCGGCAACTCCGGCCTCGGCCTCTCGATCGCCCGCCAGATCGTCCAGGCCCACGGCGGCGAGATCCGCGCCGAAAACCGGGTCGACGGCGGCGGGCGGGTGATCGGCGCCCGTTTCGTGGTCACCCTGCCGGCGGCCGGGCCGCGGCCTTGATCGTGCACGCCGGCCTCATCGCCCGCCGCCTCGCGGGGCGCTGGCGCGGCGTCCTCATCCAGGGCGGCTCCGGGGACGGCAAGAGCGACCTGGCGCTGAGGGCGCTGGACGCCGGCTTTCGCCTGGTGGCCGACGATCGAACCGTCCTTTGGTCCTCCGGCGGCGCCCTCTACGGACGGGCGCCGACCGTCTTGGCGGGCCTCATCGAGGCGCGCGGCCAGGGGCTGCTGCGTCTTTCTCCCATCGGCTTCGCCGAAGTCGTGCTGGCCGCGGTGTGCAGCCCCGCGGGCGCCGTCGAGCGGCTGCCCGAGCCGGCGGCTGGATCTTTGGCGGGAATTGAGGTGGCCCGTTTCTTGATTGACCCGTTTCAACCCTCTGCGCCGACTAAGTTGCGACACGCAATGGAGCATCTTGGAGCCGGGTCGCAACAGGGGTATCTAGCCGATCCTCTCGGCGGCCCACACCGCGCAGGGACTGGGGAATCCCGTTGAGGCTTTGCCTATGATCGGGCTCGTGATCGTCACCCACGGGCGCCTGGCCGAGGAGTTCGTCCACGCGATGGAGCACGTGGTCGGCCCGCAGGAGGCGGTGAAGGCGATCTGCATCGGACCGGATGACGACATGGAGCGGCGCCGGCGCGACATCCTGGCCGCCTGCGGCAGCGTCGACAGCGGCGGCGGCGTGATCCTGCTCACCGACATGTTCGGCGGCACTCCCTCGAACCTCGCCATCTCGGTGATGGAGCAGACCAAGGCCGAAGTGATCGCGGGGCTCAACCTGCCGATGCTGATCAAGCTGGCCAGCGTGCGCCTGCGCGAGGACCTGCCCACCTGCGTGGCCCAGGCCCAGGCCGCCGGCCGAAAATACATCTCGGTGGCCTCCTACGTCCTCACCGGCGAGAAGTAGATGACGGCCGAACGGTCGGTGGACATCGTCAACGAGCGCGGCCTCCATGCGCGCGCCTCGGCCAAGTTCGTCAAGCTGGCGGCGGCCTTCGACGCCGAGGTGACCGTCTCCAAGGACGGGGCGACGGTGGACGCGGCCTCGATCATGGGCCTGATGATGCTGGCGGCCGGTCCCGGTTGCTGCATCACCATCCGCGCCGAAGGCCCCGACGCGGAGGCGGCCGTGACGGCGCTCAGCGACCTGGTCGCCAACCGCTTCGAGGAGGAGCGATGAGGTCCAGGCTAGCCTAGTGTCCCGAGTCCGAAGTTCGCCAGTGGATGGGATGGGCGCCCGGGCGAACTTCGGACGCGGGACTCTAGGCCATGGCCGCCCGCTCGCCCATCGGCCTCAGGCCGAGGTCGGCCAGCAGCCGCTCGTCCTGGCTGGGCTCCGGATTGCGGGTGGTGAGGAGCTTGGCCCCCACGAAGATCGAGTTGGCCCCTGCGAGGAAGCAGAGCGCCTGCAACTCCTTCGACATGTGCTCGCGACCCGCCGAGAGGCGCACCACCGACTTGGGACACACCAGCCGGGCGACGGCGATCATCCGGACGAATTCCAGCGGGTCGATGGGCGCCGACCCCGCCAAGGGGGCGCCCGGCGCGGGCATGAGGTCGTTGATCGGCAGGCTTTCGGGGTGAGCGGGCAGGGTCGCCAGCTGCAGCAGCAGGCCGATCCGGTCGGTCCGGGTCTCGCCCATCCCGACGATCCCACCGCAGCAGACCGAGATGCCCGCCGCGCGGACCGCGGCCAAGGTGTCGAGCCGCTCCTGGTAGGTGCGGGTGGTGACCACCTTCTCGTAGTAGTCCGGACCGGTGTCGAGGTTGTGGTTGTAGTAGTCGAGCCCGGCGGCCTTCAGCGCCCGGGCCTGCGGCGCCGTCAGCATGCCGAGGGTCGCGCAGGTCTCCAGCCCCAGGCCCTTCACCCCGGCGATCATCGCCGCCACCTTGGGCGTATCGCGGTCCTTGAGGTCGCGCCAGGCAGCCCCCATGCAGAAACGCTGCGCGCCGCCGGCCTTGGCCTGGGCGGCCTCGGCGATCACCGCCTCGACCTCCATCAGCTTGGTGGCCTTCAGCCCGGTCTCGAAGTGCTGGGATTGGGCGCAGTAGCCGCAGTCCTCCGGGCAGCCGCCGGTCTTGATCGACAGCAGTTGCGATATCTGCACCTCGCCAGGGTCGAACCAGCGGCGATGCACCTCGGCCGCCCGAAAAAGCAGCTCGGTGAACGGCAGGTCGAACAGGGCCTCGATCTCGGCGAAGGTCCAGTCGCGGCGCGGCTGGGCGGGATCGGGGGCGGCGGCGGTCATCGGGAAACTCCTTGCCGGCCATCCGTTATCCAAACGCGCGGGGCCCGCCAAGATGGCGAAAGCGCGCCGACGAAAGAACATGCTACACGGAGAGGGGGCCGGAGGAGCAGATGAAGAGGCTTCCGCGCGAGACGGAGCTCAAGTTCGCCCTCCCGCCGGACCATGTCCTGGCCCTGGCGGGCCAGATCCCGGCTTTGACCGGCAGCGAGCCGAAGCCGCTGGTCTCCGTCTATTTCGACACCCCAAAGCAGAGCTTGCGCCGGGCCGGCCTGACCTTGCGGGTGCGCACCGAGGACGGCCGCTTCGTCCAGACCCTGAAGCAGACCGCCGCCGGCGCCCTGAGCCGGGGCGAGTGGAGCGACGATATTCAGAGTCCGGCGCCGGCCCCGGACCTGCTTGGCCACACCCCTGCCCGCGCCTGCCTCGCCAAGGGCCCGGCCCTCGCGCCCCAGTTCGAGATCGAGACCCGCCGCCGCTCGGCCGAGATCATCGAGGCCGGGAGCCGCATCGAGGTGAGCCTCGACGAGGGCGAGGCGAAGGCCGACGGCAAGGCCGCGCCCTTCGCCGAGCTGGAGCTGGAGCTGAAGGAGGGGCCCCTGTGGGGCCTCCTCGCCCTGGCCCGCAAGCTGGCCCAGCTGGATGAGCTCAGCCTGTCCTTCACCAGCAAGGCCGAGCGGGGCTTCGCGCTCGCCCGCCCCTCGCGGCTCCGCGCGCAAAAGTTCCAGGCCCCCGAGCTCAACCGGACCGCCCCCACCGGAGACGCCTTCCGGGCCGTGGCCCGCGCCTGCCTGCGCCAGATCGTCGGCAACGCCGAAGCCTTGCGCGAGCGGGCGAGCCCGGAAGTCATCCACCAGCTGCGGGTGGGCCTTCGGCGCCTGCGCAGCCTGGTCACCACTTTCAAGGACGTAATCTCCGACGCGCGGCTGCCGGCGCTGAAGGCTGAGCTCAAGTGGCTCACCGGCGAGCTGGACGCGGCCCGCAACCTCGATGTCCTGCTGCACGGCGGCTACCGGGTGGCGCTCGGCGACAAGCAGGCGCCCGACGGCCTGAAAGGGCTCGGAGCGCGGCTGCGCGGCGCAAGGCGGATCTCCTACGCCAGGGCCGCCTCGGCCGCGGAGAGCGAACGCTCCCGAAGGCTGCTTCTGGATCTGCTGATCTGGATCGAGGAGGGCCCCTGGACGCAGGCCGCCGAAGGCGCGCCGGTGCGCGACCAGCCGATCCCCAAGTTCGCCCGCAAGGCGCTGAACAAGCGCTTCCGCAAGATCGTCAGGCGGGGCGGCGACGTGGCCGCCCTCGACCCGGCCGCCCGTCACAAGCTCCGGATCGACGCCAAGAAGCTCCGCTACGCAGCCGACGCGTTCGCGGGCCTCTACGATCACCCCAAGCGGACCCGCGCCTTCATCGCGGCCCTCAAGGTCGTGCAGGACGAGCTCGGGGAGCTGAACGACATCGCGGTGGGCGAAGGCCTTGCGCATGACGCGGCGACCAGCGCCGGGCTCGGGGCCGGCGACGCCGCCTTCGCCGCCGGCCGGATCGCCGGCGCGCGCAAGTCCGAGATGGAGTCCCTGCTCGGCAAGGCCCAGGACGCGCTGGACGCGCTGGCGAAGGCCAGACCCTTCTGGCCGTCCTGAGTCTCATATAAACCTTCCTTTATGTGCCATTGCGGGCGCCGGCGCGCGCGGCTATAGAGCGGCGCCGACAAGGAGGAGTTGATGGCCGATCACGTGATCAGGGATCCCGCCCTCGCCGAATGGGGCCGCAAGGAGATCGAGATCGCCGAGACGGAGATGCCCGGCCTGATGGCGGTGCGGGCGGAGTTCTCCAAGGACCAGCCGCTGAAGGGCGCCCGGATCGCCGGCTCCCTGCATATGACCATCCAGACCGCGGTGCTGATCGAGACCCTGCAGGCCCTGGGCGCCGAGGTGCGCTGGGCGTCCTGTAACATCTTCTCCACCCAGGACCACGCCGCCGCCGCCATCGCCGTCAAGGGCACGCCGGTGTTCGCGGTGAAGGGTGAGACGCTGACCGAATACTGGGATTACGCCCACCGGATCTTCGAGTGGGGAGACGGCGGCTATCCCAACCTGATCTTGGACGACGGAGGCGATGCGACGCTGCTGTGCGTGCTAGGGCCCAAGGCCGAGGCCGATCCCCGCATCCTTGACGATCCGAAGAACGAGGAGGAAGAGGCGCTCTATGCGGTGATGAAGCGCTATCTCGCGGAGAAGCCCGGCTTCTATAGCGCCATCCGCGAGTCCATCCGCGGGGTCTCCGAGGAGACCACCACGGGCGTCCACCGCCTCTACCAGATGCAGGAGCGCGGCGAGCTTCCCTTCACCGCGATCAACGTCAACGACAGCGTCACCAAGTCGAAGTTCGACAACCTCTACGGCTGCCGCGAGAGCCTCGTGGACGCCATCCGCCGGGGCACCGACGTGATGCTAGCGGGCAAGGTCGCGGTGGTGTGCGGCTACGGCGACGTGGGCAAGGGCTCGGCCGCCTCGCTCCGCAACGGGGGCGCCCGGGTGATCGTCACCGAGATCGACCCCATCTGCGCCCTGCAGGCCGCCATGGAGGGCTACGAAGTCCTCACCGTCGAGGACGCGGTCCCCTTCGCGGACATCTTCGTCACCGCCACCGGCAACAAGGACGTCATCCGCCTCGAGCACATGCGGGCGATGAAGCACAACGCCATCGTCGCCAACATCGGCCACTTCGATTCCGAGATCCAGATCGCGGCCCTGCGCAACTACCGGTGGGACGAGATCAAGCCCCAGGTCCACCACGTGGAGTTCCCGGACGGCAAGAAGATCATCGTGCTCTCGGAAGGGCGGCTGGTGAACCTCGGCAACGCCACCGGCCACCCGAGCTTCGTGATGAGCACCTCGTTCACCAACCAGACGCTCGCCCAGATCGAGCTCTGGACCAACGGCCACGCCTACGGCAGGAGCGTCCACACCCTGCCCAAGCACCTCGACGAGAAGGTCGCCATGCTCCACCTCGACAAGCTCGGCGTGAAGCTGACCCAGCTCAGCAAGCCCCAGGCGGACTACATCGGCGTGCCCCAGGACGGCCCCTTCAAGCCCGGCCACTACCGGTACTGAGACACGACGGGCGGCCGTCGCGGCTGCCCGGGGCGAAACCTGATCGTCCGCCAACGACCGGGGCCCTGTCGCCGGAGTCGTGACCCGGGGGGCGCTTTCGCGCGCAGGAAGCTGGGGTTTCAGCGGCCGGAGGTTGCAGCCCCGACCTGGCTAGGCTGGGTCAATCGCCCGATCCCCGAAACAGCCAGCGCGTCTATCCAAGCCCTGTTCAGCTCTCGCCATGGCCGAGGTCTGAACGGCTGGAATGGAGAGGCCGTCGTGGGTGGACGTGGCGCAGTTCGTCCGGCGCGGGCGTGGATCCCCCTGGCGCTCGCGGTTCTGGCGAGCCTGGGAGCCTGCAAAACCCTCGAGCGACTGCCGGCGGAGCCGCCGGCGCTCAGCACCGGGGCGCTCCCCGAAGCGGCGGGATGTATCCCCCCGAACCCCTCCCCGCAGGCCTCCCCGGACGCGGCGCCGCAAGCCGGCGCCTGCCGCTACTTCGTCGCCCGCGAGACCGCCAGCTTCGTCGCCGAAGCGCGGGCCGCCGCCGCCCGCGGCCGGGCCTGGCACGCGCAGAACGGCGTCCCGATACCGCCGCTGAACATGCTGGCCGTTTCGGGCGGCGGCGACGACGGCGCTTTCGGGGCCGGCCTTCTGGTCGGCTGGACCGAGGCCGGCACGCGGCCCGAGTTCCAGGTGGTGACCGGAATCAGCACCGGCGCGCTGATCGCGCCCTTCGCCTTCCTGGGGTCCAGCCGCGACGGCGACCTCAGAAGCGTCTACACCGAGATCAACCAGCACGATATCTTCACCTCCCGCAGCTTCCTCGCCGCTCTGACCAGCGACGCGATGGCCGACACCAAGCCGCTTCGCCAAATGCTCGAACAGCACGTCGACCAGGCCCTGCTGGACCAGATCGGCGCCGAGTACGCCAAGGGCCGCCTGCTGTTGGTCGGCACCACCGACCTCGACTCGCGCGAGCCGGTGATCTGGAACATGACCGCCATCGCCGCCAGCCACAGCCCCAACGCCCTGTCGCTGTTCCGCAAGGTGCTGCTGGCGTCGGCCTCGATTCCCGGCGCGTTTCCGCCGGTGATGATCGACGTCGAGGTGAATGGCGCGCGCTACCAGGAAATGCACGTCGACGGCGGCGCGACGACCCAGGTGTTCGTGTATCCCCCGACCCTGCGCATCGCCGAGGAGGCCGCGGCGGCGGGTATCGAGCGCCAGCGCTCGCTCTATGTCATCCGCAACGCGAGCCTCGATCCTGACTGGACGGTGGTGAAGCGGGGCACTCTGCCGATCGCCGGGCGCGCCGTCAGCTCGCTCATGGCGGCCCAGGGCATCGGCGACCTCTACCGCATCTATCTGCTGGCCGAGCGTGACGACATCGACTTCAACCTCGCCTACATACCGGCCAGCTTCAGCGCGCCCAAGAAGGGGCAGTTCGACCAAGCCTACATGCGGGCCCTGTTCCAGGAGGGCCACGACCTGGCCGCGCGTGGCTATCCTTGGGAAAAGCATCCGCCCGGATACACCCGCGCGATCAAGGAAGCCGCACACTAGGACGCGAGCGTTAGGCTCGGCGACCGTGCCGCCGCTCCAGCCCCGCCTCTTCGGGAGAGGCGACAGCGATCCTGCCGGCGCGCACGGCGGCGGACAGGGCGGCGTGGTCGCGCTCGGTCTGGTCCTGATAGGCCAGCGCGTAGCGCGAAACCGCCTCGGGGAGCGCGTCGCCCCCGCCGCAGTAGCCGGAGATCATGGCCGCATCCCCAGACTTGGCGTGCGCCAGGGCCAGCGCCCAGCCGCAGAGCCGTGCATAGCCGGGCAGCGCCCCCCGGGTCTTCGCGTCGCCTTCGGCCAGGTGGATGCTTCCCTTCATGTCGGCCAGCTGACGGACGTAGAAATCCGATCGACGGCGCTCCTCGACCGACCCCCATACCAGGAAGATGTCGGGCAAGCCCTGGATCATGCGCTGGCCGATCACGACCCGCTGCCCCTGGTTCGCCACCCTCAGGGGGGTCTTCACATGGTCGGCGAGGACCGAGGCCTGCGCCTCCTTGATCTGCAGGAACAGCGGATCACCGGCGTCGAGTCCCTGGAAGAGGACCACCCAGCAGCCGGTCCCGACGCTGCCGACTCCCACCACCTTGCGGGCTACGTCGACGATGCGGTAGCGCCGCAGGAGGCGCTGGCGGTCGGGCGGCAGCGAAGCAAGATATGCCCGCAACAGGTCGTCCATTGCCCGGGCGATCGGCGTGCCATCCGCCAGGTGCGTCTCGCGCACGATCAGCGGCGCGTCCTCGACGATGCGGTGCTCGCCACCCACCTCACGGGTAAGCTGGTCGAGCGCCCTGACCCGTCCCCGCGCCCGGGCCTTGTTCAGCATCTCCTGGACCGCATGGCGCCGCGTGTGCAGCGTGGCCGCCAAGATCTCGTCGGCGTCGATCACGTCGTACCAGGTCTCGAGATAACCGCGTTCGGCAGCCGCGTATCCGCCGGGCGTAGGATTGCACGGCGTGCCAGGCGACCTCCTGGGCGAAGTCGCGGTCGGCGCCGGTGAAGGCGGCGGCCACCGCGCAGCTGGCGGCGAGCCGCTTCAGATCCCATTCCCAGGGTCCCGGATGGACCTCGTCGAAGTCGTTGATGGCGAAGACCAGGTTGCGCTCGGCCGAAGCGAAAAGCCCGAAGTTGAGGAGATGCATGTCGCCGCAGGCGAGCACATGCAGCCGCGTCGCCGGCGTGGACGCCAGGTCGCGCGCCATCACCGCGGCGGCGCCTCGCAGGAAGCCGAAGGGCGAGGCGTCCATCCGCGCCATGCGGACTGCAACGAGCGACTGCACCCGGGCCGCGTTCTGGCGCTCGAGGATCGCCAGCGCCTCGCCCGAATCGTCGCGGCGCGGGTGGAAGGCGTGTTCAGACCTCGGGATCTGTTGGCGGAGCGCCTTGCCCTGGGCGAGGCGCTCGGCCAGCGACGGTCGCGCCGCCGCGAAGCTGTCGAGCAGCTCGAGGCCCGGCCCGCCTAGAACCCCGTTCGCGTGGCCCTCGGCGACGCGCGGCCGGGTCCCCCTGACCTTCTGCGCACGCATCGGCGCGAGCCGCTTCGCCGGAGGCTCTACGACATGCGGCTGGTCCATCCGGCGACCTCCTCCTTCGAGCGGGAGAGCTTCCCTGAGCACAAGCCTTCAGGTCGCCACGGAGCCGGCGGCGGATGTATCGGGCGGACGCCGGAAGAAGCGCAGGATGTCAACCGAGGCGCGCCTGGCCGCGACGCCGTCCGCGGCGAACCGACTAAAAACGAGCCCGCGCCGCCGCGGGCGGTTCGTCCACACCGCCAGGGCCTCGTCCGCCGCCGCATGGGGCGTGGAGCGGAGGGGGCCGCAGTATTTCTGCGGATGGTCCAATGCGACCGGGGCCCTCTTCATTCGGCGGCGAATGTTCAACGAGAGGGCGGGCCATGCGTCGCGCCAGCCAGGCGACTCGCGCGCCGCCCGAGCGAGCGCGATTGAAGCGACCGGCGGCGGTGAAGCGCGCCGACGCTCGCCTGGTGTGGATTCCGGGCGGCCGCTTCCGGATGGGCTCAGACGTACACTATCCAGAGGAGGCCCCCGCTCGCCTGGTGGAAATCGACGGCTTCTGGATCGAGGACCGCCCGGTCACCAACCGCGCCTTCGCCATCTTCGTGGCGGCGACGGGCTGGGTCACCTCGGCCGAGATCGCGACGGATCCAAGAGACTACCCCGGCGCCGCGCCCGACATGCTGGCGCCTGCCTCGTTGGTCTTCACGCCGACGGCAGGTCCGGTCAATCTAGCCCAGTCGCTGGCCTGGTGGCGGTATGCGCCCGGCGCGGATTGGCGCCATCCCCTGGGGCCGGGCAGCCACCTTGAGGGCCTGGAGGACCATCCGGTCATACACGTCGCCTGGCGCGACGTGGCGCCCTACGCCGATTGGGCGGGGCTCGATCTACCTACCGAGGCGGAGTGGGAGCGGGCCTGTCGCGGGGGACTGGAGGGTGCGGAGTATGCCTGGGGCGCGGGGCTGACCCCCGGCGGACGCCACATGGCCAACGTATGGCAGGGGCGCTTCCCGTGGGAGAACCTGGCGCTCGACGGCTGGATGCGCACCTCGCCGGTGGCGAGCTATCCGGCCAACGGATTCGACCTCTACGACATGATCGGCAACGTCTGGGAATGGACGAAGGATTGGTGGTCGGACCGTCCGGCGGCCCGCGATTGCTGCGCCCCCCATAGTCCGGCCGGCGCCGCCGAGGCCGGCAGCCTCGATGCGCGCGATCCGCATGGCCGCGTTCCGCGCAAGGTGCTCAAGGGGGGCTCGCACCTTTGCGCGCCCTCGTACTGCCGCCGCTACCGGCCGGCCGCCCGGCATGCCCACCCGATCGACACCTCGACCTCCCACATCGGCTTTCGCTGCGTGCGGCGTCCTGCGTAGCCCGAGGCGGCCGAATGGACTCTCTGAAGGCCCTGCTGCCGATCATCATCCAGGCCGGCGTAGCGACGCTGATTCTGTGCGTCGGGCTCGATTCGACCCGCGATGACGTCCTCTACCTGGCGCGCCGGCCTCGTCAGCTCGCGCGCGCCTTCGTCGCGATCAGCATCGTTCCCCCCGCCGCCGCCGTTCTGGTGACGAGCGTCCTTCCGCTGCCCCTGCCGGCGAAGATCGGCGTGATCCTGATGGCGCTGTCGCCGGTGCCGCCGTTCGTTCCGGGCTCGGTGCTTCGAGGCGGCGGGCGCCGTGCTTACGGATACGGCCTCTACGCCGCCTTCGCGGTGCTGACGGTGATCATCGTGCCCGCCACCGTGCAGGTGCTGAACTGGCTCTACGGCGCATCGGCGGAAGTGTCCCTGAGGACGCTCGGGATCATGGTGCTCGGTTCGGTGCTGGCGCCCTTGGCGGTCGGAATGGCGGTCCGCGCGCGCAGGCCGGAACTTGCAGCCGCGGCCGCGCCGGCGATTTCGAAGCTCGCGCTGGTGCTGCTGCTGGCGATCCTTGTGCTGCTGATCATCGGCGCCTGGCCGGCGATGATGGCGTTGATCGGCGACGGAACGGTGCTGGCGGTAGTGGCGATCTCACTTGCGGCGATCGCCGCCGGCCATCTGATGGGCGGACCGGACCCGCGCGACGAGGTGGCGCTCGCCACCGCCGCGGCCACCCGTCACCCGGGGATCGCGCTGATGGTCGCCAACGGGCTCGCGCCCGACAAACGTGTCGCGGCCATGATCATTCTTTACGTGCTCGTGTCCTTCACCACCGTTGCGCTCTACCAGGCGGCGCTCAAGCGGCGGGCGAAGCGGAAGACGAAGACGCGTGGCCGCGCTGCGGCGCGCGGCCCGCGCTGAAGCATCACGCCCGCGGCGCCTTCGGCAGGCGAACCCACAGCGGGATGCTGAAGTCGAGCCAGCCAGATGTGCCCTGGAGCCGGTTCTTGGCGTCAAACTCGGTCATGACCCGCACCCGCAGCGTGGCGGGCAGCGGGCCGATCTTGAAGCTGTGGGCCACCGTGCCGCCGACCCCGACCACCTGCCCCTTGAACGGTCCCAAGCTCGCGCCCGCGCCGGAATCGCCCGTGAGCTGGTCGAACCAATAAGCCTGGGCGCCAAGCGACCAGCCTGGCGACAAGATCTTCTCGACCGAGCCCTCCAGGTGGAACTCCGTGCCGGTCCTGTACTGGGTGTCGCGATTGACGCCGTTGAACGTCAGGCCCTGGCGCCAACCCAGCTCCGCGGTCAGGATGGGATCGCCGATCTTCAGCGCATGATCGCTTCTGGAGAGACCGAACGAACGGCCGCGCGGGCCGGTGACCACCGCCGAAACGTCGACGAGTGGATCGCCGATCGGCAGCGCGCCGCCGAACATTAAGGTCCCGCCGGCGAAGTCCGTGGACGGGACCCAGACGACGGTGGCGAAATCGGCGACGATGGTGGCGCGCAAACCCGCCACGACGTTGCCGCCGATCGGGAACTGCGCCCCGCCCTTAGCCGAGCCGTCGTAGACGTAGACGGTGTCGTCGGCGAACACGCCCACCACCGGCGGCGTCACCGCCGCCTCCGGGCCGCCGGAGCCCAACAGGTAGAGGCTCGCGCCGGCCTCGGAGGCGCGCGCGCCATCGGCGAGAAGGAGGCAGATCAGCACGCTTCCCAGCCATGCGGCCGAGCGCACACGGAACATCGCCAGCCTCCCGCGGTCGTCGTCCCCGACCCAGGCTACGACGGGCCCGAGGCGGCCACATCGGGAGGAACCCGGAGAGGGATGGACGAAAGTTCGCGGGGGCCGCTAGCGCCAGCCGACCCGGCGCAGCATCGGCGTGATCGTGTCCCAGTAAGGGCGCGCGCATTCGGCGTGCCAGAGGCCCGTGAGGCCCAGCTTGCCGTCGGGGTCCTGAAGGACATGCAGGCGCGTGGAGGCCTGGCCAGGCGCGATCGCCGTCTTGCAACCCTTGCACCATGGGCCGCGCGGATCGCCGCCGGGCTCTGCGTCGTAGGCCATCGCACCCCTCCTGAAGCCTCACCACTACGCGGCGACCTCCCACTTTGGAGTCGGGCGCGATGTCGCGGGCGCATGGAAAGGCGGTGACGCCTCAGGTCGGGTTTCACCCGGATGCCGGAACCGGCTGTGAGGCTTAGCGTCGTTTGAATGCAGCGATGTCGGCGGCCCCCAATGCGCAGAAACGGCGGCTGAGGTGGAGGCGACTTTCAAAGGCTCTGCGTCCTACGTCGCGCTGGGCTGCGAGCTCGGCACGGTGGTCATCCTGACGATCGCCGCCCTCGAGGCGGCGCTGCTGCTCGTGCGCGCCGCGCCGCGGCTGGGCGACGCCTCGGTGAAGCGGCGCATCTGGGTGCGTTTCGCCTCCTGGATCGTGCTGGCGCTGGAGTTCGCGCTCGCGGCCGACATCGTCGACACGGCGATCTCGCCCACCTGGAACGACATCGGGCAGCTGGCCGCGATCGCGACGATCCGCACGGGGCTCAACTACTTCCTCGCGCGCGATGTGGAGGCGATGGGCCGCTACGCCAATGAGCCCGGCCTGACCAAGGCGTCGGCATGAAGCGTAACGCGTTCCCGAGCCCGTGCCCGGCCGCCATCACCCGCCAGGGCTGCGGATCGTTGAGGCCCCGTGGGTCCGGGCGCCACCGGGGGTCCGTGATTCGCCCGATGGCCACCCGGAGCCCCGGACTGAAGGGTATGCGCTTCCACTTCCATTGGAGGCCGCGATGCCGAACGGCAAACCCAACATCTTCAACCTGCGAACCGATCCGTTTGAGCGGGCGGACGTCACCTCCAACACGTACTGGGACTGGTACATCAGCAAGGCCTACCTGATCATCCCGGTTCAGCAGATCGTCGGGCGGTTCCTGGCCACCTTCCAGCAATTCCCGCCCCGGCAGAAGGCGGCGAGCTTCACGATCGACCAGGTGATGGAGAAGATGACCACCGCCTTCGCGGGCCGGTGACGCTCACCGCGCCTTTACGCCTTCGCGCCGGCCGGACCTCCGGGGCCGGGGCCATGACCGGCGTCGGCGGGCGCGGCGGCGGGGGCTCTTCCAGCTTGGTCTCGGATGTTCGCCGATCCAAACGCCGGCCGCTCTTGCCTGGGTGGCTCGGCGAGGGGCCCGCCCGCGCATCTGGAGTCCGGCCATGAGCACCCCATCCGGCGCCCGCTTCGACGTGCAGCCGAGCGTCAGCAACCACTTTTCCTGGATCAACACCCAGCTGTCGATGCAGCGCACCCTGATGTCCGCGACCCGCACGGCCGTGTCGCTGATCGGCTTCGGCTTCACCGTCTCGCAGTTTTTCGAGCGACTGCGCAGCAGCGTCCCGGAAAACCTGCGGGTGATGCGCCCCGAGGGCCCGCGGGACTTCGGACTGGCGCTGATCGCCGCCGGCGTCGCCTCGCTGATCATCTTCACCTGGCAATACCGGGTGGCGGACGCCGAGATGCGCAGCGGCGAATTCGCGGCGATCGCGGTCAGGCGACCGCACCGGATGGTGGCGCCCGTCTACATCGTGGCGGTGGTCGTCACGGTGATCGGGATCGCCGCCTTCGTCACCGTCTACATGCGCCTTTGAGAGAAGGAGCATCCCCGGCCGGGCTTTCAGAACCCCACCGCCACCCCCTCCCGCCTCGGATCGGCGCCGCCTTCGAGGCCGCCGGGCCGGGCGACGACGCCGTGAACCCCTGAGCCCTCCGCCGCATAGCCGGTGGAGAGCGCGAGCCCGCCGGCGGTCAGGCCATCGACCACGCCTGGCGGAAAGAGCTTCGGCTCCGCCTGGGTCGTAGCGCCCCGGGCGATCAAATTCGGCAGCGCCGTCGCGGCCTGCATCGACTGGCCCCAGTCCAACACCGCGATCATCGACTTCAGCACATAGGCTGGGATGGCGTTACCTCCGGGCGAGCCGAGCGCCGCCACGAACCGGCGGTCCTTGTCCAGCACGATCACCGGCGACATCGACGAGCGCGGCCTCTTGCCGGGCGCGACGGCGTTGGCCGTGGGCAGGCCGCGGCGATCCTCGGGGACGAAGCAGAAGTCGGTGAGCTGGTTGTTCAGGAAGAAGCCGTCCACCATCCGCCCGTCGCCGAAGATGCTCTCCACCGTGGTGGTCATCGAGACCACGTCGCCGCGGGTGTCCACGATGACCATGTGCGAGGTCCCGGCGTCGCCGGCGTCGCAGCTCCCCGTGGCCGGGGCGCCGGGCGGGCGGCCGGGCGGCGGGGCGAGCAGCGCGGCCGCATCGACGAACCCGGCGCGTCCGGCGAGGTAATTCGGGTCGAGCAGCCCCCGGGTCGGGACATCCACGAACGCCGGATCGCCCTCGTAGGCGTCCCGGTCGGCGTACATCAGCCGCTCCGCACCGGCGAGGGCGCGCCAGGCCTGCGGATCGGCGGGGCCGCGGGCGGCGATGTCGGTGTGCTCGAGGAGGCCCAGCGCCTCGAGGACGGCCGGTCCGCCGGAGGGCGCGTCGGGCCCGCAGACGATGTAGGCGCGGTAGGGGGCGCAGAGCGCGGGGGCCTCGCGTGGGCGGTAGGCGGCGAGATCGGCGAGGGTCATGGGCCCGGGGAGCGGATCCTGGCGCAGCCGCCTGACGATGTCGGCGGCTATAGGACCCGACAGCAGCGCGCCAGGCCCCTGCGCTGCGAGCCGTCGTAGAGTCGCCGCATAGGCGCGGTTCACCAGCACATCGCCGGCTTTCAGCCGCGTTCCGTCCGGCTTGCTGAAGTAGCTGACCGCGTCCGGGGCCGAAGCCTGGGGCGCGCGGGAGGTGATCATCGAGGCGAGGCGCGGGCTGACCGTGAAGCCCCTAACGGCAAGGACCTCCGCGTCGTCGAACAGCCCCCGCCAGGCGAGCCGGCCATGCTCCTTGTGGGCCAGCGACAGCATGGCCACCGCCCCTGGAACCCCCGCCGAGCGGCCTGACAGGATCGCCTCGGCCCGCGGCAGCGGCTTGCCGTTCGGACCGATGAAGAGGTTCGGGCTGGCCCCGGCCGGCGCCGTCTCGCGGCCGTCGTAGGCGGTGATCCGCCGCGTTCTCGCCTCGTAGTAGACCATGAAGGCCCCGCCCCCGAGGCCGGAGCTCTGCGGCTCCACGAGGCCGAGCACCGCCTGCGCCGCCACGGCGGCGTCGACCGCCGAACCGCCCCGGCGCAGCACCTTCAGACCCGCCTCGGCGGCCAGGGGGTTGGCCGCCACGACGATCGCGTGGGGCGCGAGCGGGGCCGCGCCGGCGGCGCCGGCCAGGGCCAGGGCGGCCGCCGCGAGAAGACCGATGAGGGGCTTCATGATTCCATCCCGAAGCTGGGGATCGCCACCATAGGGCCGGCGCGCCCGTGGACAACCGAGCCGGCGCCGTGCGAGCAAGCGCCATGACCGGCGCGCGCCCCGGACCGCTCAACCTGATCACCGACGTCGCCGGGCTGCTGATCGGCCAGGCCCACGACGATGCGGTGCGCACCGGCGTCACGGTGATCTTGCCCGACGTGCGGGCCGTCTGCGCCTGCGACGTCCGAGGCGGCGCGCCCGGCACCCGGGAGACCGACGCCCTGGCGCCCGAGAACCTGGTGGACGCGGTGGACGCGGTGGTGCTCTCGGGCGGATCCGTCTATGGGCTCGCCGCCGCCGACGGCGTGGTCGCCTTCCTGGGCGCGGACCGGCGCGGCTACCAGCTCGCGAGCGCCCCGGACATCCCGGTCGCCCCGGTGGTGCCGGCGGCGATCCTCTTCGACCTCGCCAACGGCGGACGCAAGGACTGGGGCCTCAGCCCTCCGTATCGGGATCTCGGCCTGGCGGCGGCCCGCGCGGCCGACCAGACCGTCGCGCTCGGCGCCGCGGGCGCCGGCCACGGCGCGACGGCGGGCGGGCTCAAAGGGGGCGTCGGCTCGGCCTCGGCGGTCACGGCCGAGGGCTTCACGGTCGGGGCGATCGCGGCGGTGAACAGCTTCGGATCGGCCGTGGCCCCCGGCTCGCGGACCTTCTGGGCCGCCCCCTACGAACTGGACGGCGAGTTCGGAGGCCTGGGCTCGGCCGGTCTCCGGGCCGCCCCGGACGAGTGGGGCCGCGCCAAGAGCGCGCCGGGCGCGCGGACCCACACCACCATCGCCTGCGTCGCCACCGACCTCGCCCTCGACCCCGCCGAAGCGCGCCGGGTGGCGATCATGGCCCAGGACGGCCTCGCCCGGGCCCTGCGCCCGGTTCACGCGCCCTTCGACGGTGATGTGGTCTTCGTCCTCTCCACCGCTCGGCGCGAGCCGCCCGAGCCGCGGACCATGACGGTGGCGCGGGTCGGCGCCCTGGCGGCCGATTGCCTGGCGCGGGCGGTGGCGCGCGGCGTCTACGAGGCGAGGTCCTGGCCCGGCTCGGACACGCCCTGCTGGCGGGACCTCAAATGAGCTAACGCACCCCCGCCGCGTGCTCGATCCGGCGCGAGGACGGACGTCCCGCCACCCCGTCGGAGGGCACGATGGTGACAGTGAGCACCCCCTTCTGCAGGGCGGCGGCCGGCCTGGGACCCTGGGCGATCACCACGTCGTCGATGCGGGAAAGCAGGGCGCGGCCATTGGGCCGTCCGGCGATGCCGACCAAGGCCTCGCTCGCCACCATCGCCGCATCGGCCAGCAGCGCCGCGGCGCCGGGCGTGGCGTCCTCGCGGGTCTCGAAGCCCACCTGGTGCTGCGCGGCCCGGCTCGCACGCACGCTCGCCTGGTAGAAGCGGTTGAAGAGCACCGTCGGGCTGAGGGGGGCGATCCTCAGCGGCGACGAGGTCCCCTCCAAGGCCGCCGCCGAGCCGTCCGGCCGGCGCTGGGTGAAGACCGTCATGCCGCCGAAGCGGGTCGCCCGCAGCATCGGCTCGCCGATGTCGTTGCGGTAGATGGTGTCGCCGCGCGGCCCGGCCGCCGCCTGCAGAACCCAGATCTCCGGGTTGTCCTCGAACTTCAAGAGCGGGATGGGGTTCGAGCGGTCGAGGACGAACTGGCCGCCCTCGTCGGTCTGGTAGCGGCCGATGGTCGGGGGATCGGCCTTGCTCCCGGGACCCGGCCGGTTGCTCATCAGCGCCTCGCGCAAGGTGAGCGAGGGCGAGGCGAGGACCTGCGACGCAATCGCCCCCGCCGCCAGGCCCAAGGCGAGCGTCAAAAGGACCCGGATTGCCGTCAACGGCGCCGCCATTTCCCCGCAAATGCCCCCGGAGTGGGGCGCTTTTTGGACGCGCTTACTAACCCGTAATGTATTGACCGCCGTTTACTGTGAGAGTCGCGCCCGTGATGTAACCGGCTTCGTCCGCCGCGAGAAAGGCGACGCAGCGGGCGACTTCATCCGCCATCCCCAGGCGTCCCACCGGGATGGAGGCGACGATCTGCTCCAGGACGTTGGGCGCCACGGCGCTCACCATCTCGGTGTCGATGTAGCCCGGCGCGATGGCGTTGACCGTGATCCCCTTGCGGGCGTTCTCCTGGGCCAGCGCCTTGGTGAAGCCGATCATGCCCGCCTTGGCGGCCGAGTAGTTGGTCTGGCCGGTCTGGCCCTTCTGCCCGTTGATCGAGGAGATGTTGACGATGCGGCCGAAGCTCCGCTCGCGCATGCCCTCGATCACGTTGCGGGTCATGTTGAAGATGGACGCGAGGTTGACGCGGATCACCTCGGTCCACTGAGCCTCGCTCATCCGATGAAGGACGGCGTCCCAGGTGATCCCGGCGTTGTTGACCAGGATGTCGATGGGGCCGAGGGCCGCCTCCACCTCCTTGACGGCAACGTTACACTTCACAAAACGGGCACAATAGGTATGCTTTCGCCGGTCGGGGAGCATCGTGATGCTTCCGTGGCTGGAGATGATCCCCCGCTATGAGCGAAACCGGCGGTTCGCAGTGCTAGTCTGTCACCTGGACGATAGCGGCGAGAAGCGCGAGCCCATCGTCACGCTTGCCGGCTACCTCGGCACGGCGGCCAATTGGAGCGACTTCGAACAGCGCGCGACCGCCTTCTTCAACGACAAGGGCGTAGACTACCTACACACCGTCGAGCTGCACCATCTTCGGGGAGAGTTCGAAGGATGGGATCGAGACGAAACGCTGGCGTTCGCCACTACGTTTTTCGAAATGGTCGCCGACGCGGCGCCGGTCGGACTAGAGTTCTCCGTCCTTAAGAGCATCTTCAATCGGAATAAATCCGATCTGAAGAAGGTCCGCGAAGGATCGCCGGCGACCTTCTGCTTCAAGGGTCTGTTGCAGAACATGATGTGCGACGAGGCCATTCAGACCGTTCTTGCCATGGACGGGGTGGACCTCTCGTTCGTGGTCGAGTCTGGACCGCGAAGCGAACCAATTTTGAAGGATTTTAATCGTCTTAAGGCTGCCGGCGCTTTTAGGGGCGTTTTGCGGTCGATGACCATCGAAGATAAGAAGAAATTCAAAGGGCTACAGGCGGCCGACTTTCTCGCTTACTTCTCCAGACGCTTGCGTTGCATGGATAAGTGGCACCCACACTTCAACGACGAGTTGGCGTTTTTCCAGGCCGCGACGCGCCCGATAGCGGTTCATTCGCATTTTCTGGCGACGGCGTTCTCGTGACCTTCCCAAACGCTCTATCGAAGTCTTTCGGATCGTCGGACGCGCCGATCTCTTTCGCTACCTTCAGGAAGCGTTGGTACTCGTCCGGATCGGCGTGGCCGGGCGGCTTCTTCGGCTTCGGTTTCGGCTTCATCGCAGACCTGTCTTCCGGTCGATCACACGTTCACAATTGCCGCACTTCCAACGGTCAAACCGCGCTGGTTCGGGGTGCGGCACAGGATACATGGTGCTCTCATGCCCGTTGATGAAGCAGAAAAAGCAGAGATTGCGGCCTTCCGGAAACGCCTTCGCGCGCTCCAGCGCAGCGCGCACCGCCGCCTCATCGCGAGCCGCATCCGCGCCTTCGGCTTCCGCCTTGAGTCGCTTCGCCTTCGCCTCGTGATCACGATCCTGAAGCTGCCGGATTACCTCTCGGCGTTCCTCCTCATCTTCTATCGGCGGCGGCATCGTTCGGCCCCATGAACGGGAATTCCAACTGTTGCGCGTCCTCAAACGGGACGCTAGCCCTCCCACGACGCCGGGGCGGAAGACGGCCCGGCCGCAGTCGGCCCTGCGCGACGAGTTGTTTGATAGGTGAGCCGCTTGCCCTTGGCGCCCATGACCGCCAGCTCGGCGCGGCGATCGTCGCTGACGCCCAGCTTCTCCCGGTTGGAATAGCGGAAGTCGAACTCGCTCAGATAGCGGTGAAGGTGCGCCTCGCTGACGTGATGGAACACGCCATAGACGCCCCGCTTCAGGATGCTGAAGTACCCCTCGACGGTGTTGGTGTGGATGGTCGGGTCTTGCCGCGAGACGTACTCGCCCTTGGAGTGAGTGACGCGGCCGTGGTCCTCGAAATTCCAGCCGATGGTCCGATAGACCTGGGCGTCGTCGGTCATCAGCCGGCTCTTGGGATCGGCATGACGCGCGAGGACCGAATGCAGGCTCGCGCCGGTGACGTCAGGAACGTGGAACGAGCGAACGCTTCCGTCCCGCTCCAGCAGCGACATGACCGGAAGTGCGGGGCCGGGGCCGCGCAGCTTCTTAGCTGGGTCGCGGCTGAGGAACGCTTCGTCGGCCTCCACGACCTTCCCGGCGCCGCCCAACGGTGGGGTGAAGATGTCGTGCTTGGCCGCCATCGCTTCGCGGATGCGATGGGTCAAAAACCAGGCCGTCTTCATCGAGCACTTCAGAATGCGCTGGATTTGGCGGGTCGAGACGCCCTTCTTGGATGCGCACATCAGGTGGATGACTTGCAGCCACAGGTGCAGCGGCAGGTGGGAGCTTTCGAAGATCGAGCCTTGGCGCACGGTGAACTGCTTCCGGCACGCCTTGCAGCTATGCAGGCCCATGCGAGCCGTCTTGGCCGTCAGGCGCGTCAGGCGCTCCGTCTCGCCGCAGTGCGGGCAGACCGGGCCGTTCGGCCAAAGGCGCGCCTCGACGTAGGCGAACGCGGCGGCTTCGTCTTGCAGGTGCGGCGCGGAAAGAGCGGAACGGGCCATCGGATATCTCCTTGGCAATCACCCTATCTATGGGGGATAATTTGTCAAGTGTAACGTTGCCTCCTTGACCGCCTGGGAACAGTCCGCGAACAAGGAGACGTTGCCCTTGACCACCATGGCGCCCAGCTCGCCCGCGCAGGCCTTGGCGGCCGCCTCGTTTCCCGCATAGCCGGCCGCCACCCGATGGCCGTCGGCGAGCAACCGCTCCGTGATCGCCCTGCCGATGCCCCGGGTGCCGCCGGTGACGAAAGCCACTCTGGTCATCGCCCGCCTCCTTCGCGTCCGTCCCCTTTGTCGTTGTCTGAGCCCCTACTCGGCCTGCACCGTCAGGGCCACGCCCATGCCGCCGCCCACACAGAGGGTGGCGAGGCCCCGGCCCCCGCCTCGCCGCCTGAGCTCGTGCAGCAGGGTGGTGAGGATCCGCGCGCCGGACGCGCCGATGGGATGGCCGATGGCGATCGCCCCGCCGTTGACGTTCACCTTCTCCTCGTCGAGGCCCAGCTCGCGCACCACGCAGATCGACTGGGCCGCGAACGCCTCGTTGGATTCGATGAGATCGACATCGGAAAGGGTCCACCCGGCCTTCTCCAGCGCCTTGCGGGCCGCCGGGATCGGTCCGGTGCCCATGATCTCGGGGGGGACGCCGGCCTGGGCCCAGGAGACGATCCGGGCCAGCGGCCTCAGGCTCCGGCGTTTCGCCTCGGCGGCGTTCATCAGCACCAGGGCCGCCGCCCCGTCGTTGATCCCCGAGGCGTTGGCCGCGGTGACCGAGCCTTCCTTGGCGAAGGCCGGCCTCAAGCCCGCGACGCTCTCCAGCGTCACCCCGTGGCGGATGTATTCGTCGTCGCCCACCACCACCTCGCCCTTGCGGCCCTTGACGGTCACCGGGGCGATCTCGTCCCTGAACCGGCCGGCCTTCTGGGCCGCCTCGGCCTTGTTCTGGGAGGCGACGGCGAAGCGGTCCTGGTCCTCGCGGGTGATCTGCCAGCGGGCGGCGATGTTCTCGGCCGTCTGACCCATGTGGTAGCCGTGGAAGGCGTCGAGCAGGCCATCCTTCAGCATGGTGTCG
>JAFBAO010000102.1 GCA_019247715.1 Caulobacteraceae bacterium | reverse complement strand
GAGCCCAGCTTGCGGGTCGGCGAGCAGAAGGCGTGGATGGCCGGGTATTTCGTGTCCTTGGTCTCCAGCGCCAGGTCGAAGGCCTGGCTGAGGTTCTGGGTGAGATACCGGAACCCGTCGGCCCGCTGCAGCCCGTTGGGCGGATTGATGTCTTTGAACACCCGCCCCCCTGCCTCCTTCAGGCGCTCGCAGAACACGTCCCACGCCGCCTTGAGCTCCGCGTCGTAAGGTCCGTCGCCGTACGCCATGGTCGTTTCCTCCTCCGGTCCGCGCCGGGCGCCCGCAACGCTACAGCACCTCAGCCTGCGAGGTCACCAGCCCCCGCCGTCCCGCTCTCCACTCACAGTAGTTTTGCGCTCGCGTGGCGCGACCCTTGCGTCGAGCGCGCGGGGGCCAGCCCGCAAGCCGCTGGTCCGGCCCGCGGATTCCTCCCCAGGCGTCCAAGCGCTTGCGCTTTCGAGCGAATGAGGATTTTTCCGCCTGCTTCGTCATAACGGGTGAGGACGGCGAGGGGCCGTCCCGAAATCACAATCCTGGGGGGAGCCTAAGTGAAGGCGAAATCCTATAATCTCATGCTGAGCGCCGCTGGCGCGGCGCTGCTGGGCGCGCTGATCCCGAGTTGCGCGCTGGCCCAGACCCGAAGCTTCGACATCGCCAGCGAGCCCATGCCGGCGGCGCTGGAAACCTACGCCCAGGCCACCAACCGCCAGATCCTTTTCTCGGACGAGGCGCTGAAGGGACTGATCGCGCCGCCCGTCCAAGGCACCTACACCGCCGACGAAGCCCTGGCGCTGCTGCTGCGGGGCAGCGGCCTCAAGGTGACGCGCACGCCGTCCGGGGTGCTGGTGGTGCGGCCGGCGCCGGCGAGGGCCATCCGCATCGTCAACCGCGACGACGACGCGCCGGTCGCCACGGCGGCGGCCGCGACGACGGCCGCGCCGGCGGCGGGCGTCCAGCTGGAGTCGGTGGTGGTCACGGCGACCCGACGCGAGGAGCGCCTGCAGAACGTGCCGGTCTCGGTGTCGGCGTACTCGCAGCAGACGCTGCAGCGGCTTCAGCTCAACAACGTCCATGGGCTGGAGCGCGTGACGCCCAGCCTGAGCCTTTCGCGGGTCAACTCGGACCGCACCTCGGTGATCGCCACGATCCGCGGTCTCGTCCAGACCGACCAGCTCACCCCCACCGACCCGGCTGTGGGCTTCTACATCGACGGGGTCTACGTCGCCCGTGGCACCGGCACCAACGCCGCGCTCGTGGACCTGGAACGGGTCGAGGTGCTGCGCGGGCCGCAGGGCACCTTGTTCGGCCGCAACACCATCGGCGGGGCGATCAACCTCGTGCCCAACAAGCCCAACGACACCTTCGGCGGCTGGATGGAGCTGGGCGGGGGCAACTATGACACCATCCATGCGGCCGGCGTGCTCAACTTGCCGGTCAGCGACACCGTGGCCATGCGCCTAACCGTCAGCCATGACAGCCACTCGGCCTTCGCCCATAGCTCGCTCTCCGGGGCGCCGCTGGCCGACATGAACTCCGATTTCGTCCGTCTGCAGATCCGGTACCGGCCGAACGACAAGTGGGACTTCCTGCTGGCGGGTGACTACACCCACAGCAGCTACGCTGGCGAGTGGACCACGGGCTTCGGCTCCACGGTTGCCACGCCGGCCGCGACCCTGGCGCAGGTGACGCCCTACGAGGTCGACCGGTTCAGCCGCAAGCCGCCGGTAAATTTCGTCGGCCCGTTCAACGGCTGGGGGAGCGGCGCAGAGCTCACGATCACCGGCGACCTCGGGTTCGGCACCTTCAGGTCGATCAGCGCCTACCGCACGGCGGCCAAACACTACACGAACGTCGACCTCGACGGCATCCCGTTCGACATCCTGGCCCAGCCCGACGGGGCCAGCTACCAGCGCGAGTACAGCCAGGAGGTCCAGCTGTTCGGGAAGGCTTTCGACAACCGGCTGGACTGGATCGTCGGCGGCTACTACTTCCATGAGCGCGGTTATGACCACACGACCCAGCTGAGCTCCGCGCCGCAGCCGACGCCGGCGAACTTCGCCATGAACCGGGCGCAGTCGCTGGCCTGGAACACCTCCTACGCCGCCTACGCGCAAGCGACCTTCAACATCACCCAGGCGCTGCGACTGACGGCGGGGGTGCGCTATACCCTCGACAACCGCCGGGTCACCGTCCAGAACGCCGCGGTCTTCTACCCCAGCTTCGCTTTCGACGCCTGCACCGTCGCCGGCGCCGGTCCGGCCCCCAACTGCGACTTCAGCCCGCCCTCCAAGAACTTCAGCTACATACCGTTCACGGTGGGGCTGGACTACAAGATCCAGGACACCCTGCTTTACGCGAAGTTCAGCCGGGGCTTCCGTTCGGGCGGCTTCAACGTCCGGCCGTCGGGTTTTGGCCAAGCGGGGGTCAATGCGGCGGTCTCGATCAGCACGCCCTTCCTCCCCGAGCAGGTCAACTCCTACGAGATCGGGGCGAAATCCGACCTGCTGGATCATCACCTGCGGATCAACATCGACGCCTACCAGGCCGACTACAACAACATTCAGCTCACCCAGCTGATAGCGTCTCCGCCGCCGGCGACCACGGTGTCGTTCACCAAGAACGCCGGCACCGCCCGCATCCGCGGCATCGAGGCCGAGGTCACCGCGGTGATCGGCAATCTGACCCTGGGCGCCAGCGGCTCGGTCCTCGACGCCAAGTATCTGTCCATCCTGCCAGGCGTCACCGGCGTCACCACCAGCTCACACTTCCAGTTCGTTCCGGACTGGTCCTATTCGCTGAGCGCCGACTACGCGATCCCGGTCAACTACGGTTCGTGGAATCTCCACCTCGATTGGAACGCCAAGGGCAGGGAATATTTCACGATCGTTCCGCCCAACAATCCCGCCGCGCAGCAACCGTCGTTCGGCTTGTTGAACACCAGCGTCAACCTGGACCTGGCCGCTCACCCCATTCGTCTCACGGTGTGGTGCCTGAACCTGCTGGACCAGAAGTATATCGTCCGGGGCCTCTTGCTGGCCGGCGCCGCGCCGGGCTCGTCGACCATCATCATGGGCTTCCCGGGTGATCCGCGGACATTCGGGGCGACGGTGCGTTACACGTTCTAGCGGCGCCCAGCGCGCCGAGGGTCGTCCCACGCTCTCCCGATCACGTCCGGAGGGCGTGGGATCTCCTTTTCCCTCGGAAAGGTGTTTCTGCGATGCGAGGGTGAAGGGCGCGCCGGCCGCAGGCGCAAGGCGTCCTTAAACTTGTTTTGCGCTGATGTGCGAGGCGGGCGCGGCGAGCGGAACATGGGGCTGGATCTCGGCAATGCGGCGCAGCTGCAGGCGGTGCAGTCGCTGACGGCCGCCCAGGCGCAGTTGGACCTCGGCCAGAGGCGTGTGGCGAGCGGGCTCAAGGTCGCCTCGGCCAAGGACGACGGCGCCAGCTGGCAGATCGCCCAGAGTCTGCGCGCCCAGGCCGCCGGCTGGTCGGCGGTGGGAGACAGCATCGCCCGCGGCCAGTCGATCCTGGACGTGGCCGCCAACGCCGCCGAGCGGATCTGCGACCTCCTGAACGAGGTGAAAGCCAAGGCCATCGCCCTCACGGGCGCGGGCGACGCGGCCTCCGAGGCGGCGCTCCAGAACGACATCCAGGCGGTCATCGCCGAGATCGACACGGCCGCGCGCTCGGCGGCGTTCGGCGGCGTCAACCTGGTGGACCGGCCGAGCGCCATCGGCGGCCTTGTGGCCCTGCAGGCGCCGGCGCCCGTCTATCAGTCGCCGAGCCTCGGCTCCTTCCAGACCTGGAATCCGAACCTGCCCGACGAGGTGGGGACGTTCGACTTCACTTTCGCCGGCGCGCCGAACGAGGCCTACAGCGTCAACGTGATCAACCTCGACCAGGGAACCGACCAGTTCCAGGGAAACGTGAACCCGCCGCCCGTCTCCGCCCTGAGCTTCCCGCAGACGCCGGTGGACTCCAGCACCTGGCTGCTGGTGCAGACCTTCCCGGGAACCAGCCTCACCGGCGCCAGCTTCACGCCCACCGCCCCCCCGCCGCCGGTCTCCGTGCTCAGCGACCCCTCCGGCGGCAAGCAGGCGCTGGACAGCTACGACCTCACCGCCGCGGGCCTGGGCCTGGGGAGCCTCTCCTGGGGCAACCCGGCGAGCCTCGTGGCCTCGGTGGAGACCGCGCGCCAGGCGGCGCTCGCGGCGGCCCAGGGCCTCGGCTCCCAGCAACGGCTGTTGTCCGACGACGCGGCGCAGGCGAACCAGCACGTCGATGTGCTCGGCGTCGCCGTCGGCCACATGGTGGACGCCGACCTCGGTAAGGAGAGCGCCCTGCTGCAGGCCTCGCAGGTGAAGCGCCAGCTGGCCAGCCAGGCCCTCTCGATCGCCAATGCCGCGCCGAAGGCGCTGCTGTCGTTGTTCCGCTAGATTAGATCGTGTTGAGATAGGATCGAACAATCCACCCCGTCACTCCGGGCGAAGGGGGCCGGGCCGGCCGACGCCAAGCTGGAGTTCGTCTGAGAACCGGAGGGTCGGGTCCCGGATCGGCCGTTCAGGCCGTCCGGGGTGACGATGAGAGGAGCGATTCAGCCCCAACTCAACCCGCTCTTAGGGGGGAGGGGGGATCTCGTTCCTCTAACCTCCGCCGCTTGCGCCCGCCGACGCTCCCTTTGGATCCACGGTCCCAACCAAGCGGCTCCTGAGCGCGAGGAAGTCGAGTGCGTCAGGGGCCGGGGTGAAGAGGTTGATGCTTACGGGGGCGCTGCCAAGCCTGTATCCGGACTCGGTCAATCCGAGCACCTGGCCTTTCTCGTCGAGCAGAGGGCCACCGCTGCTCCCCGGATTAACTGAGACGTCGCTCTGAATGAAACGCAGTCCATCGAACGTCCGATTGGCCGAGACGATTCCGCGGGTAACCGTGTTTTGGAATTTCTCGTCCAGCGGAGCGCCAATAGCAAACACGGTTTCGCCCGGTTGCGCCGGATCGCGCCGTATGACGAGTGGCTGGCGGCCACGCGGGTCAGTCTTCACCAACGCGACATCTCGCGTCTTGTCGCTTCGGACGACCTCGCCGAGCGTGCTGATGCCGTCCGACCATCTCACTTTCACATACTTGGCGTCGCCCACTACGTGACGATCCGTCAGGACATAGCCCTCCGACGACACGAGGAACCCGCTTCCCTGCGCGTCCCCGGCGAAGATCAGGACAACAGACCCCGTCGCGTCATTGATCGAGACGGGGGGGCCGTGGCCAGGCGCCAAGGAGGCTTCGATGGGCGCCAGGGCGCCGGGTGAGGCTACATCGTCGGGTCTTACGGACGCCCCTATGAACGTGTTTCGGAAGGCCGCTGACACGATCAGGCCCTTCACGTTCTGCGCGAATGCTCCAAAGATGATGTTGTCGAAATTGCCGGGCCCCATCGACCGGATCTCGAATCCGCCGGTCGTCTTGACGGTCGCTATGACGGCTTGCTGTAGCCGAGAATAGATCTGCCACTCGATGTCCATGACAGCGGCGCCTTTGACGTCTGTGACGTCGCCGTAGCCGCTGAGCGGCGCGCAGATCCTTGCCCGGATGTTCTTGATCGAGCCGGCCACCGCATATTCTGCGTTCTGGCGCGGTTGCTCAAAGAGATTGTCCGGGTTGCCTTCGACGACAAAACCGGCCTTGTGCATCTCCTCACGAAAGACGTCGTCCAGGTCCTCGGTCTTGACGTCCAGCCGGCCGCTCCGCCAGGTGAGGGCGCCGGCGGGCAGGCACAGGATGCCACCCTGGAAGTTCCCCCACACTTGGCCGTGGTCGAGCCTCGCCACCATGCGCGTGAAATCCAGCGGCCGTACCTGCGTGCCTGGAGGCAGATCGGGAACGACGGGCGACGGAGGTATTGGGATGGGCTCGGCGCTGCTGGGGGGCGCGGCGCCGAGCGCGGCGAACAGCGTTACACAAGCCACTACCAAGAGACGCATCGCTTCCCCCATCGCCCATGCCGATCAGAGCATTCTCGACACAAGGCCGCAACTGCCTCGGCTGTAGAGGGGCTCGACTTTGGCGCGCGTTCCGGCCAGTTGTCCGACGCGCCACCGAGGGGGAGTTTTTTGTCGATCGAACGTCTGATGCAGCCGCTCGCGTTCCGGCGGGGGCCGGCGATGGGCAACCGGTTCATGCTGGCGCCGCTCACCAACCTGCAGAGCCACCCGGACGGGCGGCTCTCGGAAGACGAGTTCCGCTGGCTGACCCTGCGGGCCAAGGGCGGCTTCGGCCTGGTGATGACCTGCGCGACGCACGTGCACGCCCAGGGGCAGGGGTTCCCTGGCCAGCTGGGCATCTTCGGGCCCGAGCACGAGGCGGGGCTGACGAGGCTCGCGGGCGCAATCCGCGACGAAGGGGCGCTGAGCGCCGTGCAGCTGCACCACGCCGGCGCCCGCTCCCCGGCGGAGCTGGTGGGAACCCCGCTCGCGCCGTCCGACGATCGCGAGTCCGGGGCGCGGGCGATGACCGAAGCCGAGATCGAGACGGCGCGCGAGGCCTTCATCGCCGCGGCGCTCCGGGCCGAGCGGGCCGGCTTCCACGGAGTGGAGGTGCACGGCGCGCACAGCTACCTCATCGCCCAGTTCCTGTCGCCGGAGCTCAACCGCCGCACCGACGGCTACGGCGGCGCGCCTGAGAAGCGGGCGCGCCTGCTGCTGGAGATTCTGGAAGGCATCCGCACCCGCAGCGGGCCGGATTTCCAGCTCGGCCTGCGGCTGTCGCCGGAGCGCTACGGCCAGGTGCTGGGCGAGATCCGCGAGCTCGCCCAGGAGCTGTTCCGGACCGGCTGGCTGGACTACCTCGACATGTCGCTCTGGGACGTGGGCAAGGAGCCCCACGACGAGGCCTACAAGGGCCGCAGCCTGCTCTCCTACTTCGCCGAGCTCAGCCGCGGCGAGACGCGCCTGGGCGTCGCCGGCAAGGTGATGACCGCCGAGCGGGCCGCCCAGGCGCTGGAGGAGGGGGCGGACTTCCTGCTGCTGGGGCGTGCGGCCATCCTGCACCACGACTTCCCGCGCCGGGTGCGCGCCGACCCCGCCTTCCGCACCGCGCCCCTGCCGGTGAGCATCGCCCACCTCGCGGCCGAGGGCCTCAGCCCCACCTTCATCGACTACATGCGCAACTGGAAGGGTTTCGTCGAAGAGGCGGCCTAGCGCCTCCCTCGCGCGAGCGGGGGAGGTGGATCGGTGCGCCAACGCGCGACGAGACGCAAGGGGCGCGCCCCTTCCACCGGCCGGCTGGCGCCGGCCGGTCCCCCTTCCCCGCAGGCGGGGAAGGAGAGGAGGGGCGCTAGAAGTCCACGCGGGTCTCGACGCCGAAGATGCGCGGGGCGTTCACCACCCCCACGCCGCCGTTGGTGGGGCCGTTGGGGTCCACCTCGCGGATGTTGTAGCCGTAGCCGTAGTCGTGGCTGTCGAGGAGGTTCTTGGCGAAGCCGTAGATCGAAAACCCGGCGGGGCCGACCTTTAGGTGCTCGAGGCCCACCCGGATGTTGAGGGTGTGCTGCGACTGGTTGGGGAAGCTGACCCCCGGGAACTCCACCGGGTTGGAGACGTAGTCGCTGGTCAGGCTGTAGTCGAGGTGGATGAGCACGTCGGCGCCGATGCTCAAGGGGACCACGTAGTCTCCGTTCAGCGCCAGCTGGTGGTGCGGGGCGTTAGGCAGGTGCAGCGGATAGGTCCCGAGCGCGTCGGAGATGGTCGCCGGCGCCTGGAAGCCCAGGTAGGCGTAGTCGGCCGAGAGGGTGAGGTTGTCGATCGGCACCCAGGTGAGCTCGGTCTCGACGCCGTAGAACTTGACCGGCTTCGGAAGGTTCACGGTGTCGGTACTGGCGGGGTTGGTGGGATCGTTGCCCTCCGAGGTCTGGTAGCCCTTCACGCGGCTGTAGAAGACGTCGAGGTTCCAGCGGACGCGCCGCTCGAAGAGGTCGCTCTTGAAGCCGGCCTCGAGGCTGCTGTTCTCCTCCTCGCCGTAGGTGTTGAGCGCCAGGGTGTTGCGCACCCCGACCCCGCCGGCGCGATAGGCGCTGGAGTACTTGGCGTAGAGGTTGAAGGTGGGCGTCGCCTGGAAGCTGACGATGAAGGCCGGATCCACCCGCCCGCGCTTGAAGATCGGCGCCAGGGTGTTGTCGGGCGCGTCGTTGAAGAACACCCGGTGGAACACCTTCTTGTCGTTCGTGTAGCGCAGGCCGAGGGTCAGCTTCAGGCGGTCGTCGAGGATTGGCGGCGTGTAGGTGGCCTGACCGTAGACCGCGTAGGAGTCGGCGTGGGCGTTGTACTGCTGGCGCCCTGGTCCGAACGGGTAGAACTCGTTCAGCGAGATGGGGGTGAGGCTCGTGGACGAGCCGTTGGTGACGTAGGAGTATTCGAAGCCATTGTACCGGATGTCGACCAGGGACTCGTGGTAATAAAAGAAGCCGCCGGTCACCTGGAAGCGCCCGATCGTGCCGATGGCCTGCAGCTCCTCGCTCACCTGGCGCTGGCGCACCCCGGCGTTGGCGACCGGCCCGGCGAGCGCCGCCGCGGTCCCGACCGGAAGCCCGTTCCACGCCGACGAAGGGACGAGCTGCAGGAAGACCGTGGAGGTGTCGAGGCTGTTGAGGCTGGAATCGTCGAGCTGGCGGTAGCCGGTGATCGACTTCAGCTCCAGGTTCGAGCTCGCCTGGTAGTCGAGGATCAGGGTGTGGCCCTGTACCTTGTCCTCGCTGTCCGGATTGTAGGTGGGCAGGGCCGACTGGGTGACGCCGGGCGGTTCCGGCCTCTGGGTGCCGGTGTAGGCGTTGGCCGCGATGGCGTTGCAGAAGGCCGGATCGGTGGGGGCGCCCAGGCAGTCCAGGGCGAAGATCGGGGTCACGCCCACGCGGCCGCGAAAGCGCTCCTGGTACATGTTGGTGAAGCGCAGGTCCGACCACTCGTAGGCGTAGTAGGCGCTGAAGCTGGAGGTGGGCCGCCACAGGGCCGCGACCCGGAACGCCTTCTGGTCCTTGTGGTCGAAGT
Organism: Caulobacteraceae bacterium; assembly: GCA_019247715.1. Lineage (GTDB taxonomy): Bacteria > Pseudomonadota > Alphaproteobacteria > Caulobacterales > Caulobacteraceae > Acaudatibacter. The sequence goes on along the minus strand of JAFBAO010000102.1, from coordinate 10,162 downwards.
CCACGTGGTTCTGCGGCGAGAGCAGGTCCGTGGAGCGGATGGGCGCGTTCCGGATGTAGCCGTCGTGGCTGTCGATCAGGCCGCCGATCTTGATGGAGAGGTGCGCGAACTCCGGCAGGTTGAGCTGGAAGAGGCCGCGACGCGCATTGTAGTCGCCGAGCTGGCCGTCGATGAAGCCGCCGAACTGGCCGGTGGGGCGCTTGGAGACGAACTGCACCGCGCCGCCCTCGGCGTTGCGGCCGAACAGGGTGCCCTGCGGGCCGCGCAGCACCTCGATGCGCTCCAGGTCGGAGAGCTCCACCCCATGCCGTTGGTCCGCCCGATCGGCACGCCGTCGGCATAGGTCGTGACGCCCTGGTCGTTGAGGCCGATCCCCGGGTCGATGGCCGAGATGCCGCGGATGTTGAACACCAGCTGGTTCTCGGCCCCGGCGAAGGCGACCACGGTGAGGCCGGGCGAGGCGCTGGTGAGCAGGCCGGCAAGCGAGGTGATCCCCCGCGCCTGCAGCTGGCGTCCGGCGATCGCCGAGACCGCGATGGGCACGCGTTGCAGGGGTTCCTCGCGGCGCTGGGCCGTCACCACCACCTCGGGCACCCGGGAGGCCTGCTGATCGGCCGCGGGGCCGGCCGCGCCGGTGGGCGCCGCGCCTGTATCCGCAGCCGCCGCGGGCGAGGCGGCCTGCGCCAGGACGGGATAGCTCACGCAAGCCAGCGCGAGCGCCATCTGTCTGGTCTTCACGTCTTCCTCCCCCTAGGACCGGGTTGTCGGCCCTGCGCCGTACGGCCGCGGACGGGGCGGGCGCAGGTGGCTCTCGGGCGTGCGGCGCCTCGTCCTTCAAGAGTCGCGTTCGAACAGCCCCCGGCCCGATATGGAGCCGCTGCGACCTCGCCCAGCAAGCGGGCGAGCGTCACAACCGCTTCCACGCGGCGTCACAACGGCGGGGCTTGGTCTCCTTCCCCGCACGTGGGGAAGGAGAAGGTTGGGGGGGGCTCCTTCTAAGCGCCCACCGCCTGTCGCGGCGGCGCCCGATGTGCGGAAGGGCCTGCCGCGTCGCCCGAGGCGTGCGGCGGCTTGCGCTGCAGGTGGTCCAGCAGGGCCCGGATGCGGTGGCTGAGGTACCGGCGCGAGTGGTAGACCGCGTAGATCGGCTGGGCGACGCGGGGATTGTAGGCCTCCAGGACCGGCGTCAGGCGCCCGGCGTCGATGTCGTCGCGCGTCTGGAAGAGCGCCAGCCGGCCGATGCCGGCGCCGGCCTTCACCAGGGCGAGCAGCAGGTCGGAGCTGTCGGCGGTGATGGCGGCGGAGATCTGCAGGCGGTTGATCTGCCCATCGGCGCACCGCACCGGCCAGGCGGTGCAGGGCGCGTCGGTGGAGAGGTTCAGGCATCGATGCCGGGCCAGGTCCTCCGGTTGGAGCGGCACGCCCCATCGATCCAGATAGTCGGGCTCGGCGCAGGTGACGTGCTCGGTGGAGTCGATCTTGCGCACGATGAGGGCGCTCGACTTCGGCTGGGCGCTGTAGAAGGCCACGTCGATGTTGGGGTCCAAGGTGCCCAGCAGGTCGTTGCTGCACTGAACGAACTCGATGGAAAGGGCCGGATGGGCGTCGGCAAAGCCGGCCAGCCGCGGCGCCAGCAGGTGTTTGGCCAGGGCGCTCGAGCACATGATCCGCAGATGCCCGGAGAGCTCGAAGACGCTGGCGCTGCTCGCTTCCAGCTCGGCGATGGAGTCGAGCACCCGCCTGACGCCCTCCAGGTACTTCGCCCCCTCTTCGGTGAGCACCACCTGCCGGACGTTGCGCTTGAAGAGCCGCGCGCCGAGCCGGGTCTCGAGCCGCGAGATCAGCTTGCTGACGCCCGACGGCGAGAGCCCCAGTTGGCGGGCGGTGGCCGAGAAGCTCTCGCGGTTGGCGACGTCGGCGAAGACCTCCATGGCGGTCAGCCTGTCCATCTCGGTCTCCCCCCGATCGGCTCTTCTTTGGCGCGGACCATATCCCCGGGCGCCGATCTGCATATCGCGGCCGTGACGCCCTTTTCCTCCACTATGCGCCTGCGGCGTGGCGGTCCCCCGCTTCCGCGCGCGGGGAAGGAGTCAGCCTCCCTGGGCCGTCCGCCACCAGGTCTCCAGCATGCGGATGTGATCCTGCGGGGTCTCGAGGCTGAAGCCCTCGCGGGTCATGGCGCGCACCACCACGTGGGTGGCGCCCAGCCGGCGCCAGCTCTCCAGGTGCTCGGACCATTTGGCCTGCGGCGCGTGGGTCATGACCGCGCCCTCGAAGCCGAAGGCGGCCGGATCGCGGCCGTTCTCGGCGACCCAGCCGCGGATCTTGTCCATGATCGCCTGGGCCTCGGTCATCTTGACGCCGGGGAAGATGAAGCCATCCCCGAGCCGCGCCGCGCGCCGCCAGGCCGCTTCCACGTAGCCGCCCAGCCAGATCGGGATGGGCTTCTTCGGAAGGGGCGCAAGGCCCGCCCTGTCGATCCGGTGCCACTTGCCGCGGTAATCCAGCACCGGCTTCGTCCAGAGGAGCTTCAGGAGCTCGATCTGCTCCTCCTGCCGGCGGCCGCGGTCCTCCCAGGTTTCGTTCAGCGCCTCGTATTCCACCCAGTTCCAGCCCACCCCCACCCCCATGCGGAACCGGTCGCCCGAGAGCAGGGCCACCTGGGCGGCCTGCTTGGCCACCAGCGCGGTTTGGCGCTGGGGCAGGATGAGGATGCCGGTGGAGAACTCGATCCGCGTGGTGATGGCCGCCAGGTAGGCGAAGGTGGTGAGCGGCTCGTGGAACTCGGTCTTCTCGGTATAGGGGCCGGTGAGCGGCGGCTCGCGCGCCTCGTGCACGGCGCCCAGCACGTGGTCGGGCAGCAAGAGGTGGCTGTAGCCCAGCCCCTCGGCCGTCTGGGCGAAGTCGCGGATGGCGGCGACGTCGGCGCCGATGTCGGTGGAAGGGAAGACGGCGCCGATCTTCATGACGAGCGACCAATCCTTGAGCGGGGCAGGGCGAGAGCCTCGCACTTCGGGTGGGCGCCGTCGAGGCTCGCACCTTGACCCTCACCCTCCCGCGCGCCGCCCCGCAACGGGAGAGTGAGGGTTAGGCTGCCTGGCTATCCCGCCGTCCGGGCCGCGGCCTTGACCTCCTCGGCGTGGGAGCCGGCGATCTGGCGGGTGGCGACGTTGAGGCGGTTCCAGACGTTGATCACGGCGATGCCGAGCAGCAGGCCCGAGAGCCGCCGCTCGTCGAAATGGCGCGCCGCCTCGTTCCAGATCTCGTCGGGGACCGGATCGGGGCGATCGGCGATCCGGGTCGCCGCCTCCGCGAGCGCCAGGGCGGCGCGCTCGGGCTCGGTGAAGTAGGGAGACTCGCGCCAGGCCGCCACGCCCCAGATCCGTTCGTCGCTCTCTCCGGCGTCCTTGAGGTCGCGCGCGTGCATGTCGACACAGTAGCCGCAGCCGTTGATCTGGCTGGCGCGCAGATTGACGAGATCGATGAGGTTCTTGGAGCCGGCGGCCTTCATCGAGGCCTTGGCGAGCGCCAGCATGGCCTGCATCGCCTCCGAGATCACCATGACGGGCTGGTTCATACGGGGGTGCATGGGGAGGTGCTCCTTCCAGGGGACCGGTCACACATCAACGCCGACGCCGCCGGCCCCGGTCCCTCAAGGAAGGCCGCCGTCCGTCGCCTCCATGACGAACGGGCGCCGGCGATCGTGACTCCAGGCGGTGATTTGAGGGGTTACGCCCGCTGGCGCTTCACCGGTTGAACGTGCGGGCCCGTTGGCGTTAAGTGCGGACCAACAATTAGGACACCACACCGGCGCCCCAGGGAGGCTCCATGCGCAACTACGAAATCGTCTCCACGGACTCGCACCTCGAGGTGCCCCCCTACATGTGGGAGCCCTACGTGGCCAAGGAGTTCCGCGAGTATGTTCCGAAGGTGGTTCAGCTTCCCGGCGGCGGTGACGGATGGAAGATGCCGGGCAAGATGGCGCCGGTGCCGCTCGGCCTCAATTTCTCGGCCGGCCGCGGCTGGCGGGGCCTGAGGACCTCGGGAATCTCCTATTCGGAGCATCTGGTGGGCGCCGGCGACGCCAAGCAGCGCCTGCGGGAGATGGACGAGGACGGCGTCGACGCCGAGCTCCTGTTCCCCGCCGTCTCCGGCCAGCGCACGCTCGACGCCGGGGCGATCCCCAACGAAGCCTATGTCGCGCTCGCCCAGGGCTACAACAACTGGCTTTCCAAGGAATACACCTCCGAGGATCCCGACCGACTGTGGGGCCTCGCCATCCTGCCCGGCGCAACGATCAAGGACTCGGTGGCCGAGCTCGAGCGCGTCGCCAAGCTGCCGGGGGTGAAGGGCGTGGTGCTGCACCACTGGCCCAACGGCGGCCCGACGCCCAAGCCCGATGAGGATGACCTCTTCTGGAAGCGCATCGTCGAGCTGGGTATGCCGCTGACGGCCCACATCCGGTTCGGCGGCGGCGCGGCGGCCGAGCAGACCGAGATGGCCGAGGCGGCCGCCAAGGGCATGTCGCTGATGAACTTCGCGCCGATGACCTCGATGCTCTCGAAGACCGTCACCCACGGGGCGCATGTCATCCAGCTCATCCAGCACGGCACCTTCGACCGCTTTCCGAAGCTGCAGTTCTTCTTCGCCGAGACCCAGATCGGCTGGATCCCCGAGTTCAAGGAAGACGCCGACGAGAACTGGCGCCGGCACCGCTACTGGAGCAAGACCGACAGCTGGGCGCATGAGCCGAGCTGGTACGTGGATAACCACACCCACTGGGGATTCCAGGTCGATCGGTTCGGGCTCAAGGTCCGCCACGACATCGGCGTCGACCGGATCCAGTGGTCCACCGACTTCCCGCACGTCCAGTGCGACTGGCCGAACTCGCGGCAGATCATCGAAGACCAGTTCCGCGACATCCCCGCCGACGAAAAGCGCAAGATCGTCTGCGACAACGCGCTGAAGTACTTCAAGGCGGGGAAGTTCGCCGCCGCCTGAGGCGGCGGTCGCTCCGGCGTCTCGCCTCTCCCCGACCTGCGGGCCGGGAGAGGCGAGAGCGTCGGCATAGGTTGACGGCCCGGAGAAGCGCCGGTCGCCCTAAATCCGCTTGCGCAAGAGCGGCATCGCCCTCGCGGTCAGAACGCGCTCCAGGCTCTTGAACCAAGGCTAGATTTTCACGATCAGGCGGTCCGAACGCAGCGAGCCCGGCGCTCCTCGCGCCGGGCTCCGCACGCCGCTTTGGCGGACCTTTCCCCGCTCGCGCGGGGCGAGGGTTACGAGCCCGAGACGCCGAAGCGGTACTTGAGGCCGAAGCCGAACATCCGCGGCGGCCCGTAGATGGAGCTCGCGATGCCGATCTGGGAGGCAGGCGAGAGGTCGTCGGAGCCGATCCGGTAGAGTTGGTTGGTGAGGTTGGTCATGAAGAACGAGGCGTCGATCGGGTGGCCGAAGATCCCATGCCAGGTGGCCCGCAGATCCAAGGTGTTGTAGGCGGGCTGCAGCGAGTAGGGATTGAGGCGGCTCACCAGGGTGAGCCAGGTCTTGGTCTGGTAGTGCCAGGTGGCGCCGATGGTGACGGTGCCGATGGCCGGGTCCAGCGGCAGGTCGTAGTCGGCGTTCAAGCCGACCTCGTTCCTCGGCATGTAGCCCACCGCGTTGGCCGAGCAGTAGCCGGCGACCAGAAAGGCGTTGGGATTGCAGGGGCTGGTGGGGTTGGTCAGCGGGTCGGTGGGCAGCGGTTTGTAATGGCCCGCGAAGTAGGCGTAGTTCACGCCGATGGTCATGCCCTGGAACGGGATCAGGGTGCCTTCGAACTCGACCCCCTGGTAGACGGCGTCGTCGACGTTCTTGACCACCGCCACCGCCTGGCCGTTCTGCGGCGGCAGGTTCACGTTCTGCTGGATCTTGGTGTAGTCGTCGTGGAACAGCGCGATGTTGGTGCGCAGCTTCACCCCGTGGATGTCGAAGTCGGCCTTGGCGCCCACCTCCACGGAGAGATCGCCTTCAGGCTGGTAGCGCGGGTCCACCCCCGTCGGGGCCGCCCCGGCCACGCCGCCCGGCCGATAGCCGCGGCTCACCTTGGCATAGATCATCTGGTTCGGATTGAACTGGTAGGTCGCCCCGGCCGTGTAGGTGAAGGCGTGGAACTGCGCCCGCACGTGCACGCACGGCGCGGTCGGCAGGTCGACGCAGACCGAGTGCGGGACGGAGGTGATGAAGGCCGGTAGGAGGGGTGACGGCTCCGGCGCGATGTAGGTGTTCACGTCGGAGTGGTTGCTGTCCGAGGAGTAGCGGACGCCGCCGTTGATCTTCAGGCCGGGCAGGAAGTCGTGGAGGTCGTACTCGACGTTGCCGTAGCCGGCCACCTCCCAGGTCTTGATGAGGGCGACGTTGGTGCGCTGGAAGACGCCGAAGCCGATGGTGTTGTTCTCGCTGGGACCGGCGTTCTTCTGGGCATCGGTGTAGGCGCCGGCCGACCAGGTCAGGCGGTCGTCGAACACCTTGCCGGAGAGGCGGAACTCCTCGCTGAACTGCTCCTGGCTGATCAGCGGGATGTTCGGGGCGCCGTTGGGACAGGCCGAGTGACAGGGCCTGACCACCGCGCCGGAGCCGCCGAGGAAGTCCTGCGCCTCGTCGTCCTTGGTGAAGATGTAGCCGAAGATGTTCTTCACCGTGAGGAAATGCAGGTCCCAGGTGGTGGTGTTGGTGACGAAGATGTTGTCGCGGCGGTCGAACACCGGCCCGGTCTCGAAGGTCGCCCGCGGACCCAGCGCCAGCTGGCGTGAGACCATGTGCTCGAGGGAGGCAAGGTAGTTGGGCCCGGTGAACGGGGTGAGGCCCGCCTGGACGCCCACCACGTCGCCGAGCGCGTTGAGCGAGTAGAGGCCCGGAAACAGGCTCGCGATCCCAAGCGCGTTGGCCGTCAGCGGCGTCTGGTTGATATACTCCGGCTCGACCGAGGTGCCGTTCTCGTTGGTGTGCTCCCAGGAGACGGAGGTGTAGTTCTCCAGGTTCTCGGTGGGCTTGATGATGATCCCGACGCGGAAGGCGTCGTAGTTGACGTTGTCGAGGTCCTTGCCGGTGACCAGGTTCTGGGTGAAGCCGTCCCTCCGGCTGAGGTCCATGGCGCCGCGGATCATCAGCTTGTCGGGGATGACCGGAATGTTGAGGGCGGCGGTGACGTCCCTGAGGTTGTAGTCTCCGACTTTCCCCTCGACGTAGCCGTCGAACTGGTTGGAGGGCCGCTTCGGATAGAGCATCACGTTGCCGCCGTCGGTGACCCGGCCGAACTGCGTGCCCTGGGGTCCGCGCAGGATCTGGACGTTGTCGAGATCGAAGAACATGCCGTGGTCGATCTGGGTGACCGGCACGTCGTTCAGGTAGGTCAGCACCGCATTGAACTGGTTGCTGTAGGAGTAGGACTGGCCGCGGATCGTATAGACGACGTTCTCCCGGTCGGAGATGGTCGCCGGAACCGTCAGCCCGGGGGTCAGATTGGCCAGGGTGGTCGGCTCGAAGACACCCGCGGAATCGATCGCCTTGGGCGTCACCACGGTCACCGCCACCGGCACCCGCTGCAGGTTCTCCGAGCTGCGCCGCGCCTGCACCACCACCTCCGAGAGCGAGGTCGTCCCCTGGCCCGTCGCCGCCGTGGTGTCCGTCGCCGCGGCCGTCGCCGTCGCCGCGCGCGCCCCGGGCGCAAACCCGAGCGTGGCGGTCGCGGCCGCGATCAGAACAAGGCTGGAGGTGGTGTGCAATAAAGCTCGAGACATGGCGGCTCTCCCCTTTTCTTTCGGCCACGCACGCCTGCCGGCGCGCACCTGTGGCGCCGCTCAGGCAAACATCCCCGCGGGAGTGCGGCGGCGCCGCCCTCCCGTAAAGCGCGTCTTCTCTAGTTAAGATTCTACAGCGCGGCCGAGGCTATTGGGATACCGTTAGTTGCGTCAAGTCGGCGCCCGCGCGCCGCCTCGGCCGCTTTCGACGAACAGCAGGATGTGTGTCCGAATAGACACAGGCGCAACCACCGCCGGGAGGTGGCGACAAGGTGAGCGCGGGTTTCACTACGTTCCATTACGTCCGAGCAACCTCGTTCGACTACATCTCGGCGCCGGGTCGACGTTCCGGGAGCTGACAAATGCGGTTGCAAGAGCTCATTGGGTCGCTGAGACGTGACGAGAGGGGGGCGACCGCGGTGGTCGTCGCCCTGACCCTGCCGCTGGTGATCGCCGGCGCCGCCTTCGGGGTCGAGGTGGGGTACTGGCGCTACGACCAGGTGCGCGTCCAGCAGGCCGCCGACGCCGCCGCCTACGCCGGCGCGGTGGTCAAGCGCGCCGGCGGGGCCAACTACAGCGACGCGGCCACCACCGCGGCCACCTCGAACGGCTACGCCAGCGCCAGCGACACCATCACGGTCAACGCGCCCTCGACCGCCACGCCCGGGGACGCCAACTCGGTGGAGGTGGTGATCTCGCGCACCGAGACGCCAATGTTCACCGCCATGTTCAGCAACCACGCGGCGGTGGTGAAGGCGAGCGCCACGGCCTCCTTCAGCTCGGCCGGCAGCGCCTGCATCCTGGCGCTGAACCACAGCGCCGCCAAGGCCACCGACTTCGCCGGCAACTCCTCGATCGCCCTGAACGGCTGCTCGGTGATGAGCAACTCTCTGGCCAGCAACTCGGTCAACGTGCAGGGCTCGGCCAGCCTCACCGCGCCCTGCATCTATTCGGCCGGGGGCGCCAGCCAGGGCGGAACCGTCACCCTCACCACCTGCGGTGCGGTCAAGACCCACCAGCCGCCGGTGGCCGACCCCTACGCCTCGCTGGTCATGCCGACCGTCAGCGGCAGCTGCTCGAACGGCAACGCCACCAGCCCGGGCCACTACTGCTCGATGTCGCTCAAGAACACCAAGACGCTCGGCTCCGGCGTCTACATCATCGACGGAGGCACGCTCGACATCAACGCCAACGCCAACATCTCCTGCTCGGGGTGCACCTTCTACCTGGTCAACGGCGCCAGCGTCACCATGAATGGCAACTCGCACGTCTCCTTCTCGGCGCCCACCTCCGGGACCTACGCCGGAATGCTGTTCATCAGCGACCGCTCGAACACCGGGAGCATCACGATCAACGGCGACAGCACCTCCCAGATGACCGGCGCCATCTACTCGTCGAGCGGGGCGGTGAACTACATCGGCAACTTCTCGGGCGCCAACGGCTGCACCCAGATCGTCGCCAACACCGTGTCCTGGTCCGGCAACACCAGCTTCTCCGACGCGGTGACCGCCAGCTGCCCCGGCATGCAGCAGGTGAAGGTGGGCAGCGTGGTGAGGCTCTCGGCATGATGCGGCGCTTGGCAAGGCCCCTGCGGCGGCTCGGCGCCCAGGAGGACGGGGCGGCGGCGGTGGAGTTCGCCCTGCTGCTCCCGGTGCTGGCCGCCCTGATGGTGGGCGTCATCCAGTACGGCGGCATGGTCTTCGCCTACCAGCAGATGCACGACGGCGTCGACGCCGGCGCGGTCTACGTGATGCGGGGCGGCACCGATTCCACGGCCATCCACGATGTGGCCCTGGGCGCCTGGCCCAACAAGCCCAGCGATGCGGCGGTGACCGTCACCCAGGCCTGCACCTGCGCTGGCGGGACGGCCGATTGCTCGAGCACCTGCGCGGACGGCAGCTATCCCCAGACCTTCACGACCATCAGCGCCACCGGCACCTACGCCGGACCGCTGGGCAGCGCCCAGTCGATGTCGGCCACCCAGATCGTACGGACCCAGTAAGGTGGCCCTGCTCGCGCCATCGCCAGGGCGCCTGGCGGCCGACGCCTCGGGGGCCGCGGCGGTGGAGTTCGCGCTGGTGTTCCCGGTGCTGCTGACCGTCATCCTCGGCATCTGGTACACCGGCTGGGCGATGAGCAGCGGGGGCGAGGTGCGCCACGCCGTGGAGCTCGCCTCGCGGATCTACATCACCAATCCCAACGCAACGAACGCCGACCTCCAGGCCGCTGTCACCTCGCACCTAGTTGTGCAGTCCCGGAATCTGATGGTGCATCATCGATCCTGAGTCGTCAGGAAGAGGATGCCCTATGGGAAGCGTTCTTCACGGCAGCGCCCGCACGACGCCGTGTCTTCGAGCCGAGCTCCAAGCGTCGAAAGAGAGCACCCG
>JAFBAO010000023.1 GCA_019247715.1 Caulobacteraceae bacterium | reverse complement strand
CCCGAATTCCCGAAGACGGTGTGCGGGGTGGTCTTCGAAGGCGCCGACCGGACGTCGGGGTGCCAATTCACTTTCACCTGCGACGGCTCGCTCGCCCGCCGTCCGGTCTTGCGGCTTTGGGACTCGGCCGAAGAGGTCGCAACCGCTGCCCTCAACGGCTATGTGGCCACCCAGGTCGGCGAGGCGACGCATTATCACACGGTCTGGGTGTCGCCGGGCTGGAGCAGCAAGCTCACGACCGTCGGCCGGATCGGGGCGCACGTCTTCTATCAGATATCCGGCCGGGGAGGCGCCGTTCGGGCCTCGGCCACGCTTGCATCGCCCGGCTCCCCGCCTCCGACCTCTAGGGGCAAGTCCGCCGCGCAGACCGACTTCAGCGTATGGGGCCTCAAGGTCGCCACCTTGACGAAAGTCCGAGGCGCCGTCGTCGCCCGCGAGGGCGCCGATTAGGACGCCGGGCTCGGTGCGGCGGGAAACCACACCAAACTGTCAACAAGCTCGCGTAGCTGGGAGAGGCATCTCGTCCACCACCCGGGGAGCCTAATGACTGTCAGGTTTGCGCAGACGGCCTTGGTCTTGGCGCTGGCGCTCGCGACAGCCGAGCCCGCCGCGGCCGCCGCCGTGACGGCGCCTAGCCCCCCGTCCGCCGCCGCACCGCCCACCGCCGCCGCGGCGACGCCTGCCCTCGGCGGGCCGGTCATACCCGGGCTTTGTCTTCTGAGCCAGGAAACGGTGTTCGCGCGCTCGAAGGTCGGCGTCGCCGCGAACGAACGTCTGCGCCAGCTGGCCGAAAAGGTGCAAGACGAACTGAACGCGGAACGGAGCGCTATCGAGACAGAGGGACGGGCGCTTGAGGGCAAACGGGCAACTCTTTCGGCAGCCGATTTCCTGACGCAGGAACAGGCGCTCGCGCGCAGGGCGCAGAGCTATCAGACGATGGTGCGCGATAGGGCGCGACAGATTGAGGCCACGCGGGCGAAGGTGGTCGCGCGAATCGCTGCGGAGGCCCAACCGATCGCCGCGGACGCCTATCGCTCTCGCGGCTGCGGCCTGCTGATGTCTCGCGACGTCGCCTTAGCCGGCAACATGGCCAACGACCTAACGGCGACCGTTGTCGGCGGTCTGGATTCCAAGATCACAGCGATCAGCTTTGATCTTGAGCCGCCATCCATTGCGGCGGAGTCGATTCCGGGCGTCGGGGGCTGAATGGCCGGAGCCGTTACCCCTCAGCGCCGCAGAAAGCGAAGCGCGATTGTCGCGGCGAGCCACCAGAGAAAGCTATTGGCGGCAAGCGCCAGCGCTAGACGCCAGTTGGGGCGAGGCGCGCCCGAACGGTTCCAAAGCCGCTAGAGGATCGGATCAGAGTATAGACCGCGGGCCGGTCTCCTCCTTTGTCCCGCACGCCCCGCTGACCACATGGGCGTAATGCCTTAATCGCTTCCCGTTCCGCCTGCAGACAATCGAGTCGCTGGGTGAGCGGTCGCCGCAGCCGCAGTTGGATCGCGTGGTCTGGCGCTGAGGGGCGCACCGAAGCTTACGCGCGCTTGGGCGAAATTGGAAACTTGGATAATGAGCGGATGGTCAGTAACCGCGATCGTCACGGCGTCCGCATTCTTGATGGTCTGGATTGGCGTGGGCGAGGACAATGGGTCGAAGACGCTTGCTTGCGCGAATAGGGTGCCGAACCTGACTACGATCGCCTTTGTGGGCGCCTTGACCGGCGTGTTCGTCCTCGCGCTCCAGATGTTGGGTTCCGACCAGACGACGAGATCGTATATCCCAGACGCCTTCTCGATCACCAGACCGTTGCCGGACGCCGGCAGGCCGGTGACCGTATAGTTCATGGCCGCGGGGGAGAAACTCCCGGCCGATGAACTGGAGTCGCCGAGGATGGTGGTCAGGTTGTGGAGCGCGATGGCGCTCGGCTTTGCCTGGCCGCCAAGCGTGAAAAGGCCGAAATGGTCGCCCGCAATCGATCGGCTAGGATCAACGTCATCATCGATGAGATCATAAAGATAAAGCCTAATGACCTTGAGCCTGGCAGCATCCATAGCGAGGTTGAGCGTCAGCTTGGCTTGGGTGAGATCGTCCACCCCTTCCCAGCCATGCCGCCCGGGGAGCGTGAAGTAGCCCGCCTCGGTGAGATAAACGGGCTTCCCCGGCATGAGCCTTCCAAGGCTATCGACCGCAGCAGCCAGGGTTGAGAATGGTTGGCTTCCCGCCTTCGGGTAGACGTGGCCGTTGGCGGCGTCCGCCGCGCCAGCGACACTGGGCCAATCCGTAAAGTTGAGAACTGGTATCGAGGCGGTTAGCGGATCCGCCCTCACCCCTGCGGAAAGGTCAGCCTGGTAAGCCACCGCCGCTCCAGCGCCGATGAGGCCATCGTGGGTGACTGGGAAATTGTTCACCTCGTTCGGCCCTTCGATCGCCGCGATCGACCTTGGGTTTGCAGCGAGGAATGTGTCGAGGCGACTCAGTGTGGCGCTGAGCGGACCGCCCGTTAGCCAATCGAACTTCATTCCAGCCGTAGCCAGCCCTTCGAAAACCCTTACCTGCGAGGGCGGAGTCTTTGGCCCGATCGCATGGTTGCGCAGGTTGTTCAGACCCAGATAGGCCATGTCGGCCATGATGACTGACTGGCCGTAACTCGGTTTGCCGAGATGAATGTTGACGCCAATCGAGTCGATGAAATCGGCCGCGCGTTCCGGCTGGGTCGAGGCGTTCGAAACCGGGCTGACTGCGGCCATCGGGGTAAGCCTTCCAGCTGCCCCTGCCCATCCCAGATAGCAAGGATAATTCGGCTGGGCTGGCCGGCCGTATAGCCGAATTCTTACCGCGAGCCTAACGAAGCCGTCCCGTAGTCGCTGCCCTTGTGAACGCACTTTGCAGGACCGCACTCCCTCCACCTCACGCTGGGATCCGACGAATTTGGCGTTCACCCCCGCGAGGACTGTCGGCGCCGGTTGCGTCTGCTGATCCTGCAGTTGGGGGGCGGAGCGCAACAACATGCGCAAAGTCGGCGCCGCGGCGTCATTCCCTGCTGCTGGCGCGCCGAGGGCGACCAGCGACGCCACAAAGCCCGAGCTCACTAGGTTCTTGACCATGACTAGAACTGCGGCGTTTCAAACCACGCTGTGGCTGCGACTCTCGGTCCTACCGACGCTCGGGGGCCGGGACGCTGTTAGCACTCGCGTCTTGCGGCGCATTGCAGCGGTCTGCGCGCACGGTGTCCTCCCGATCTTGCGCGATATTTTGCAGCCGGACGCGCCACAGTCCGAGCACCGGCTCGCGAGCGGAAAGCACCTGCGCGAACCCGATTTTCTGGTACGCAGTAAGTAAGCCTTCGGAGAATGCGACGAGGCGGACGTTCTTGGTGGCGCAGACCGCGGCAATGTTGCTGGTCATATCCACTCTTGCTTTCAGTCGATCCCGCTCAGCGGTCAACTCGCGCACGGTCTCGGCCGCCTGATTGTAGGACGCCTTGTACCGTTCCAACTCTGCTGCGCTGGCCGCAGACGCGCTGCTGAGCGCAGCGTTTTCAGACTGCGCGCTGGCCAACGCCGCCTTGAGGGCCGTCGTCGCCGCCGCGCCGCGCCGCACTGCAGCCAGCTCCCGCTGAGATGCGGCGAGCTTCGCCATGAGCCCGGCTTCGTCGGGAGCTGAGCTCGGCGCCGCCTGCGCGGCGGCCTGCTGATCCTGCAACTGCCTTAATTGAAGGACGGTGGAGCGCAACTGCTCGCGCAGCGCCGCTACCTCGGCGTCATCCGCCGCCGCCGGGCCGCCTATGATGATCAGGGACCCCGCAAAGCCCAAACTCAGAAGCTTCTTGGCCATGACTAGAATCTCGTGTTCATTTCGAGCCAAAGGACGTCTATCGCCAGCGGCGGCCCAAACACCTCGTTGGCGCTGTACCAGCGGAAATCGAGCCATGTATTGTGGGCCACATAATAGGCGCCGGTAATGAAGTAGCCTTTGGCGTTGGTGCCGCCAAGGTGGAAATCATAGTCGTTGAAAGCGTCCACGACCGCGTCGGGTTCGATATACTTGTATCCAAGCGACAAAGTCCAATCCCCAGCGTTCGATGGATCGAGATGGCCGAAGACCAATCCCGCCATCCACCCAGTAGGGCCGCTCCTGTAGGAGCCGACACCACCGCTCGCTGTCACACCGAAGTTCGTCACCGGCTGAGTGAGCGGGTTCGACAGAATTCGCTTGGGATCGTAGGCCAGATTGCGCACATAATCTCCAACGAGCTGCCCACGCACGTCTCCGAACAATGGAAACTCGACCTTTATCGTAGCGTTCATCAGCCGGTAGTCGTAGGAAAGGCCCACGAATTGGGGCTGTGCAAAATTGAACGGACTATTCGGGTTGGGCGTTATGTTCCTTAAGAGAAAGAGCGTGTTGCCCTTCTGCATATAGTCTGGCCGACTCCAGTCCGTCGAACACTGGGTTATACCAGTGAAAAGGTCGCACGGCGCAGATAGTTGGCCCTTCATATTGTAAAAGTCGTAATATGAGACGGCGCCGCGTAAAGACCACGACGGCCTTTCGCCGTACTGCAACCCAGCCTGACCCGCGAACAGCCATTTCGTGTGGTCGTTGGCCTTGTCCGCCTGATTGGTCGGGAAGCCCGATCCCACGTAGCCCACGGGAAATGCGCCGGCGGCGCCGAAAAGGCTCAGCCGATCGCCGAAGGCGTGCTCCGCGGTCGCCTCCACGCCATCCAGATTGAGGCTGTCGCTGAGAACCAGATCCGTGTGCATGAAGTAGTCGGGCGACCGCCCAAAGTTGATCGAGCCCAGCCCCTCCCGGGCCAGCGTGATGTAGGCTTGGTCGAGCCAGACGTCCTTTTTGGTAAAGCCGCCGCCGAGAATCTGGGTGGTGGAGACCGGGCCGTTGTTGGAGCCTGACGCCAAGCGGAAGGTCATCGACACCCCATCCGCCACGTCGAAACTCACGCCGAACCGCGCGCGCAGCAGGAACTGGTTGAGGCGGTTCCTTCGCGTGTTGAGGAAGGGCAGCCCGTTAGGATTGGTGCTGGCGTTGACGTCGATCGGTCCGTTGGCGTTGAAGGTCGCGTAGTCGATGAAGGGAGAGATGTTGTTGGGGGAGTAGAAGTTGAACTGATCTTGAATCCTGAAGTCGCCAAACCAATGCACGTGGTCCAGCCACGACGGCAGGACGTGCGGATTGGCCCAGCCCTCCGATTGGGCCTCGGCCAGCACGTCGCGCTTGATGTCGTCCCGGATCTGGTTCCTGACCACCTCCGGCACATAGGGCACGCGGATGACGCCTGGCGGCGGGGCGGGCGGCTCGGCGGACGCCTGACGCGCCTGTCTGGTCTGCGCCTCGGCCTCTCGAATGAGATCGTCCGCCGCCGCCTGGCTGATCACGCCTTGCTTGACCAGGAGGCGCACGAGATTCAGCGCCACCGCCTCCGACGGCTCGGCCGCCGCTTGAGCGGCGGACGCCGGCGCGGCCGGGACTTCTCCGGCCGTGTCGGCGGCGACGGTGGGCGCCGCGCCCGAAGGTGCACCGTCGGCATGGGCTGTGCTCACCACCTGGGCTGCCGCCGGAGTTGCGAACAGCAGGGCGCAGCAGAGCGCCGCCCAATCGGGCCACGGCGAAAGGATACGGGGCCGGCGTCGGCCCGGGCGGCTGCTCACGTTTGGGATATCCTTCATTCTCAGCTCCGCGCGCCCCTGACCCTGATTTCGCGCGGGAACTTGAAAGCTGCCGGCGGCAGGTCGCTTAGGGGGGGCATGTGTTCCAGGGTGGCGACGAGCTCGGCGTCGATCTTCTCGTCGCCGGTCGAGCGGCGAATCTTCACGTTGGTCACCCGCCCATCAGGACCGATCCACACCGCGACGTCGGCGGCGGAGAAGGCCCGATCGATGCGGGGATTCCTTTGCACGGCCTGTTGGATCTCACCGGACAGGAAGCGGGCGTAGCTGGCGTCCTCGAAGTCGCCCCCTCCGCCACCGCCGCCGTCGCCTGTTCCGCCGATGACCGCCGATCCGCCGCCGGCGCCCGACCTGATGCCGAACGCATCGCCGCCCGCCTGAGGAGGGCCGGCGATGGTGAGCTGCCGCGGCTGGTTATCGGGCTTGGGCTGGTCCTCAGGCTTGGGCGCCTCCATCACCTTGTCGGGAGGCGGGGGGGGCTCCTTGGGGGGCGGCGGTGGTGGCGGCGGGGGCGGAGGCGGCGGCAGAAGATCGACGGTCGGCGTCGGCGTCGCGGTCTGGCGCGAAACGCCGGCGATGTTCTTGCTGAGCAGCCAGACGCCCGCACCCAGCAACGCCGCGACGAAGACGCCGACCACCAGGCCTGCGCGAGGCCGCCCGCCCCTCCTTGGTCTGTCCCGGTCGCTCACGATGACCTCGTTCGGCTATCCGGCTTGGGACTTGCCGGTGACGAGGCCGACCTTGTTGAGGTCCAGACGTCTCAACAGGTCGAGGACGTCCATCACCTTCTGGTACTGCACCGTAGCGTCGCCCCGCACCACGACCGGGAAGTCAGGCTCGACCGCCTTGGCGGTCCGCAGCCGGTTCTCAAGGTCGGGCAAGGTGACGGGGTAGGCGTCGAGGAAGATGTCCCCCGCATTGTTGATGGTGATCGCCTTGGTCTTCGGCTTGGAGAGGCTGACGGTCGAGCTCGCCTTGGGAAGATCGATCTTGATTCCCTGCACCGCGGCCGTCGTCATGATGATGAAGATCACCAGCAGAACGTAGGCCAGGTCCAACATCGGCGTGATGTTGATGTCGTCGTAGGGCTTGTCTTCGTCCTGGACCTGCATCTCGCGCCCCTATTCCGCCGCCATGGGGCGCTGGGTAGTGCGGTGCTGTTCGGAGATGCGGGCGACGAACTCGTCGACGAACACGAGCATGTTCGCCGAGACGTTCTTGTTGCGCAGCAGGATATAATTGTAGCCGAACAGGGCCGGGATGGCGACAGCGAGGCCCGCGATGGTGGCGAGCAAGGCCGCCGAGATGCCGGGGGCGATGGCGTTGATGTTGACGTCACCCGCAGCGGCGATGTCCGCGAAGGTGATCATCACCCCGACCACCGTTCCCAACAGTCCGAGAAACGGTCCGCCGGAGATCGCGATGGTGAGGACAACGAGGGCGCTGGAAAGGCGCTGATTCTCGCGCACCAGGCGCGTATTCATCAGTGACCGGACGACCTCGACCCCTTCGTCAGAGACGCCGATCTCGCCGCGCTGCGCACGGCGCGCGATCTCCGCGGCGCCCGCATGGTAGATTCGATAGATGTCCGACTCGGCGAAGCGGTCGTCGTTGAGCTTCCCCTCCAGCGCTCCCGGATCGTGGCCATGCTCGTGAAGGAAGGCCAGAAACTTCTCGTTCAGCCGGTCGACCCGGTTCACGTAGCTGGTCTTCACCCACATCACGCACCAGGAGGCCACCCCAAGGACCGCCAGCAGCGAGATGATGAACCAGGCTGGAGCGTCGACGTGGGTGACGATCAGCCCCAGGGTGCCGAAGCCGATGCCAGCCTGCTTCTGATCCTGGCCATAGGCGACCAATCGCGACTCCGCGCCCTGGCTTGATGCGTCGACCTGGATGAGGGTCGGTGAGCGGGCGACGTTCGAGAGCCGCACCTCGTCCAGTTCGCCGGCGAAGGCCGCGAGGGTGGATCCCGCGGCTGGATCGGCGCCGAGCATCGCCGGCGCCGCGAGCGCCGGCAGGCCCCCTGCGATCGTCCCCGCCGGACGGCCATTCACATAAAGGGTAACTGTCTTGCCATCGGCGGTGACCGCGATGTAGGCCCACTGGTTGGGCGCAACGGCGTGCGGCGCGGCGGCGCGTTGCAGGCCGCTCGCGCCCTGAACCTCCACGAAGGGAACGCCTTGATCGAGGCCGACGACCAGCGAGCCGGCGCCGTCGCGGCGCACGTATAGGGCAGCGCGCGGCTGCGGCGCCGCGGTCTTGACCCAGGCGCTGAAGGTGAACGCGCCGTCGGCGGCCACCGCGAGGGCGGGCGACGCCGGGATCAGGATCCCGCCGGCGCCAAGGAATTTCGCGCCCTTGCCGACGATCGCGGCTTCCTCGACGCCGGGGGGAGGGTTTCCGGCGTTGGAATGATTGGCGGTGGCGTCGATCGGAGCCGCGCCCGCCGGCCCGTCGAAGTGGTAGACGAGCGTATAATTCGGATCGAAGGTCGCGGCGGGATCGGAGGCCGCGGGCGCCTTCTTGTTTCCGTAGTACATCCAGATCTTCAAGGGGACGCCGGCCGGAAACTGCGGGACGTCCACCCATATCGTCGCGACCCCGAGCAGCGGATCGAAGCTCTCGACGTGAAAGTTCAGCGGCGTCTTGTCGTCGGCGGCGACGAACCGCAGGTCATCGCCTTTCTCGGAAGCGTCCGAGAAGGTGAAGTTGCCCGCGTGCAATCGAACGAGAAGCGGAACACGGCCTGCCGGTTGTGTAATATTGCCGCCCTTCGATGACGCGTCGATGATGACTTCCTTGCGGTAGGGCCAATCCTTGTTCCACCAGGCGGCATTGGCGGTCGCCGGGAGCGCGATAACTGACAAGATGAGCATAATCAGTAGGGATCGCATGGTCATTGTCCCGTCATGCCGTCTTAGAAATCCGCGTTCACGGTGAAGAAGATTTCCGGGCGGTACCGCCGGGTGTTCGGGCCCTCGATCAAGGGCACCGCCCCCAGGACGTAGCCGTCGAGATGCTTCAGCAGCTGGGCGTGCAGTCCGAGCCCCGCACTCGCCAGGCTGAAGAAATCGGTCTGACCTGCCAGCGGGTGCAGAACCCTGACGACGCCACCGTCTGCGAAGCCGAAGAAACGAAAGTCGTCGACGAACGCGCCGAGCCTCGGCGCCAGCGACGGCGATCGAAACTCGAACGAGCCGGTGAGCCCGTCGTCGCCAACGACTTCCGACTGCAGGTAGCCCCGCACCGAGCTCAATCCGCCGGCGGCAAATTCCTCGCTCGAGACTAGCGGCTGGTCGGCGATCTGGCCTGACAGCCGGTTGTTCATCTCGAAGCCGCCGCCGAGAGCGACGGTGTCACTGATGTCGAGGTTGAGGTGAACGAAGTTGGGGTTGGCGTTGGCGCGCTTGTTCTGAAAGATCGCCGTATCGCCGCCGAGGCCGCGCAGTCCGGCGGTAACGCCCAATGTCGCCTTTCCGCTGACGCGCGGCCCGTCGCCTTGAAGGGTGTAGACGAAATTGACCGGCAAGTAACGGATCGTGTCGGCAGTCGACGTGGATCCGAAGGTTATGTTCTCATCGAAATTTTTTAGGTCGATTCCGAAGCTCACCGACTGGGCGACGTCGCCCTTGCGAGGCAGCTGAAGGATCGCCCGCAACCCGAACGCATAGCCCTTCCCCAGGACATTGGTCCCGCCGAGCGTCGCGACGTTGCTGTTGGAGTCGTAGCCGTACAACATGAGGTTCCAGCGCGTTCCCCAAAGGGGCGCAAGGTAGGAGCCGGCGAAGATCTCGGAAGCCGCTCGGTCCTGGGGCGCCACGGCGTAGGTAAACGACAGGCTGTGCCCGAGCTGCCAAAGGTTGTCGTAGTGCAAGGTCGACAGCACGCGGAGCGGCGGTGTGTCGGCGTTGTGGTCGTTGGTGACCTGGACGCTGCCGTGCAAAGGCAAGGTGTCGCTGACCTTGAGCTCGACATCGACTGTCCCGGGGATCGCGCCGGCGCGGAGCAGCGGCGTGATGCGCCGATCGGGAAGGCGGTTTAGATCAGCCAGCTCGGCCTGCGCAGCGTTGAGGTCGGGAACCTGTCCCTCGCGGAACGCCGGCGCCTCGTTGCGGATAGCGTTCGGCGAAAAGTACCGCGAACCGGTGACCCTCAGGCGACCGACCGGCGCCTCGATGACGTGCAGCCGCACGATGTTGTCGCTCACCGATTGCGGCGGCAGTTCCACGACCACCGTCTGCAAGCCGCGATCGTGGTAGACCTTCTCTAGCGCCTCGCGCGCGTGATCGATGTCGCCCCGCGTGCGCCCCGGTCCCTCGAACGGATAGACGGCGGCCTCCACGTCGCCTTGCTTAAGCAGCGTCACCCCATCGACGTCATAGGCCTCGATGTCGAAGGTCTGAGCGGCGGAGGCGGTACGCGCAGTCTGCGCCTGAACGGACTGGGCGCTCAGCAGGATCGCGGCGCAGGCGCAAGCGACTGGCGTCCAACACCGTGTTGCGGTCCCCCGCGATCTGCGCATCGGTCCCCCAGAGACGACGCCCAAGCACGGCCCGCGATGCTTCCTCGCGAAAACCGGGGCTGACGACGTTGGCGACGCCGTTGAGTTTTCGTTAACTTATGGGGCCGTAGCGATCAAGGTTCTAGTGATGTCCTTGTCAGTGACGCGCGCCAAATCCAATAGGAATTTATTCAATTTCGCAGTACACGTGACAGTATTATGACGATTTTTAAAAGGATTTTTGATCTCGATCACCTTCATGTGCCGTCAGGAGACTGATGAGCCCGCCGCTCGCGCTAGTGGCAGACGCCGTGGCGCTGCTCGTCGACGCTGCAACTCTTGGACTCGTCGGCCAGGTAGCCAAGGACGTCCACGAAAATGATCGGGCGTTGGTTCGCATCGTTGCCCGAGCTAGACGCAGCCTGCGCCGCTTGCGACGCAGCCGCCGAGGCGACGTCTCCGCTGGATTGGGCGGCGACGTCCACAGGCGCGGCCGCGCCTGTGCCGGTGATTGTCCCTTGCGCCTGGATGGCATCCGCGTTCGCCACTTGGAAGGCCGCTACGTAGACATTGCCGGCGGACCGCACGCCGGCGGCGCCCGCATCGACCGTGCCGCGGGGTGCGATCAGGAAGACGTCCGGCGCAAGTCCGCTGGCGTCGGGCTGGAACGCGCCGATGCCGGCGCCGGAGACGGCGCTGGTGGTTGAGGCCTGGCTGAGACCGTTCTCGTCGATCCGGACCACCACCGGCGGCACGTCAGCGGTGGTTCTCGGCCCCAGCCCGGCGTTGACGTCCGCGTTGGAAGACCAGATGGCGATGTCGCCGCCTTCCTCGGTGAAGGCGCGGCTCTGGTTGAGCAGGAAGTCCCCGTCGGTGAAGGAGTCGATCGAGCCGCCCCGAAGCGTCAGGACGCCCTCGTAGCCCGGCGGGACCTGCGTGATCTGGGCCGTCAGGGGAGAGAAAACCGATCCGCCCGAGTAGAGGGCCCCGCCGTCGTAGACACGGCGGGACGCCTGGACCGAGGTGCTCACCGTCGAGCCTGCGAGGACGCGGCCGCCAGGCCCCAGGATGACGATGTCGCCCCCTTCCTCGGTCTGGATCGTGGCCAGGCGCAGATCGAGGTTGCCGGTCTGCACCGTCGTTGACGCCCCGGCGGGCCCGCCGCTCAGACTGTTCGCAGTATAGCCGAGCGAGGCGGGGAACAGCGTGTTCACGGCCTCATAGCCGCGCGAGTACTTGAGGTAAGAGGGGCTCGAGGGCACGGAAGTCTGGGTCAACTCGTTGAAATAGACATCCTTGACCAGGAAGTCGCGCTGGCTCAGCGCTGGCAGGGACTGGAACGCTGCCAGTGCCTGGCTGTAGGTCACGTCCAGGGTCCCATAGGCGGCCACCAGGGCGGCGCCCTGGTTGAGCTGCATCCACGGAATGAGGGGCAGCCTCTGGTCGGAAAGCTGCGGCAGAAAGCTCAGGGCCTGGGCGAAGCTCGCCGAGCCGCCCTTCTGCAGACCCTGCATGAACTGGATCAAGGCGGGCGCGCTGGCCGGCGGCGCGGTGACGCCCGTCGCAGTGTCGTAGCGGCTGATCACGTCGGTGGCGATGGACTTCATCCAATCCACCAGCGAAAGCGCGTAGATCTCCTTCGTCCGGTCGGGGATGGAGTCGCCGAAGGAGTCGGTGGTCTGTACGAACAGATAGGCCGGCAAGTTGGCGAAATTCTTCGGGGATAGATAGGTGGAGATCAGGGCGCCATAGTCCTGGCCCTTGCCGACCCCGAATTCGGTGAAGATGTCCGCGCCTTGGGCCGGCAGCCACGGGTTCCACAGATTGCCGACGGTGATGATGCCGCCGCCGTAGGTCAGGGCGCCGGTCGTCGTGTCCACGTTGTTGCTGTTCTGGAATCCGTCGGTCACCGCCGAATTTAAGAACGGGCCCGCGTTGCGGCCCGCCTCGACGAAGAGCGCCCCGGGTCCGCCTAGGATGAAGGTGTCGCCCTGAACCGCGGGAAGCTGCGGACCGAGAACCGGCGCGACCCCACCGAGCAGGCCGACCACGGGCGCCGCCAGCGTCGTGGTGGCCGTGATGTCGCGGCCCGCCGCGACCCGGGTGATGTCATTAGGGCTGTCGTTCTGGCCTAGAA
The DNA here is from genome assembly GCA_019247715.1 of Caulobacteraceae bacterium. Taxonomy (GTDB): domain Bacteria; phylum Pseudomonadota; class Alphaproteobacteria; order Caulobacterales; family Caulobacteraceae; genus Acaudatibacter. The sequence continues at coordinate 77,252 of JAFBAO010000023.1, read as the reverse complement.
AGACCATGTTGATGATGTCGCGGCCGGCGGCGACGCGAGTCTGCTTCGCCGTGGAGAGGGTCATATCGAGGATGTCCCGACCAGCGGCCACTCGATTGGGGGCGCTGTCTCCAGCGTGGCTCAGGGCGGGGTTGTGCAGCTCGCGCAGGATGACGTCAGAGGTGTTCGGCAACACCGTCGGAAATCCGAAGGAAAGGCCGCTCAGCACAACTGGGCCTGGAAGCTCGACGTAGTCGGTGAAGGCGCCGGGAAGCAGCGTTGGGTCGCTGTCCAACTGCGCGATAACCGTCGAGGCGATGTCGCCTCCGGCCAGCAGGGTCAGGGTACCGGCGGGGCCCGGATAAAGTAGTATCCCGGCCGGATTCGGAGCCTGAGGCGCAGAAAGCCTGAGATCGCTCGTAAACGAAACAGCCTCGAATGACCCTGGATAGACCGCCGAGGTGGTCGGATTGTTCCCGACGGCGCTCGTAAGGACGTCGTTGCCGGTGTTCGCCACGGTGATCGGACCATCGGCCAGGATGGATACGCCCGCCCCGGCCGAATAGAAGCCGGCGCTGTCCCGTCCGCTGGCCTCGAGACCAAGCGCCCCGATCCCCTGCAAATCCACCGCACCGCCGGCGTTGATGCTCACCTCGCCGTCGCTGAGCAACACACGTAGCGTGTTATCGACTTGGTTGGGGTTGCCGGCGACGAGCTGAGTGATCTCGCCAGCGCTCGCCAGAGTGCCCATCGCCCGCAACGTGGCATTGCCGGCGGCCACGTCCAGGCGCCCGCCGAGGATGTTGGCGCCCACGGTGACCGAGATGTCACCGCCGCCGAGGTTCACCAGCGCTTGGGGTTGCGACGCCGCGGCGAGGCCGCCGACGTCAGCGGTGGTCGCCGAATCAGTGGCGACGATCGAAAGATCTGAGACATTCCGGCCGGCGGTGATCGAGACGTCGCCGCCGCCCAGCGTCCCAATTCCCTCGCTGAAAAGCTCTGGATCGATTTGAAGGTTGACCAAGTCGCCAATATGGCCGGTCCGCCACGGCTGATCGCCAGACCCTATCCATGATGCTCCCGTGTTGATCGAGCCGCTCTTGCCGACTCCGCCCAGTTCGCTCTCCTGGAAGGTGTCGCGGCGGCTTAGGACGTCGAGACCGGCGTTGACGCTTACGTCCCCACCGCCGTCGGCATAGACAGGGTCAGCAACCAGGATTCCGGCCACGCCGACACCGCCCGTTCCATACTGATAGAGGGGCTTGAGATTGGCGAGGTTGGTGTTCACGACGGCGTTCGCGTCGAGATTGACGGTCAGAACCTCGCCAGTGGCGACATCTACCGCTGTGGTGAGGCCGAGCTCGGCGAGGTGGCCAGCGGTATAGACCGCGGCGCCTCCGAGTTGCAGACCTTGCTCGCCAGCAGGGACGCGCCTGCCTTCGTTCGAAACCAAGACGCCCCTCGAGTCGAGCAACTCTGGAGAAGCGCCATTGCGTAGGTCGACGGTTCCGGAGGCGGCGAGGTTGATGGCGCCGGTCCCGGTGCGGATCAGAGTCGAAGTCGTCGCGTAGGTCGTCCTGGGAAAGATTCCGCTCTCAGCCGGTGCACGGAAGAAAGGCGCGACCGTGGAGAAGTTGTCGGAAACGAATTTCATGAACTCTGTCGCCACAGACAATGTCGTCGAGATTCCACCGTTGGCCAGCAGGCTCATTGGATCCGAGGGATTGGCGGCGAAAAACTTCGTCGCAAGCTGATCTATGGCCGCCTGTGCCCCAGGATTCCCTCGCGAGACGCGGATGATCGTGGCCGAATTCGAGCCAAGCCCCGCGTTCTCCTGTAAGAACTCGTCGTACCACGCGTCTGGCGAAAGCAACGGGTGTTGGTTGATGTCGGCAAGCGCCGGATCGCCCACAGGCAGGATCTTGTCGATATCCGCGAGGTCCAGGCTATCGGCGAAGCTCACCATACCCCGCACAGCTTTGTAGCCATAGACCTCCCGTCCTGAAACGATCAGGTTAGCAGCGGAAGCGGCGACGACGTTCAGGGGATTCACGCTCGGCCTTCCGCTCGCCCCGGCAAGGTCGGCGCCCGCCACCAGCTGATAGGACCAGGAGTTCACCGGCGTCGTTCCGCCGCTGTCCGCCGGCAACAAGGGGAACAGCTGTGCGCTTCCCAGAGGATCGCCGGTTCCGCTGACGAGGGCGCCGCCCGCGACGGGCGTATCACCCAGGGCTGCGGGCGTATTGGCCGCCGCGCTATAAGGCGCGGGCGGCAGGTCAAACACGGCCCGATCGAGCCCCCGGGGGACTGGGAAGGTCACGGCGACGAAATGGCGTGGGTTGGCGCCGCTGACGTAGGCCGACACGCTGGCGCAACCGCCTGCGCCGGAGCACGCGGGGGCTAGGGCGCCTTGATAGGCGCGGTCGCCACCGCCTAGCACCAGATTGAGGTAGCCGGGGTCTGTTTGATCCCCGAACTGGAAGAAGCCATCGGTGATGCTGCCCTGTATGTCGAGGTCGCCCCCCGCGCGCAGCGTGAGTACGCCGGGCTCTCCGTAGAAGCTTCCGCCCACGTGGTAAGTGGCGGCTGCGTATTGGGCGAGCAGTTGGCCCTCGTCGCCCGGAGTCACAAAGAATCGCCCCGGAAGAGCGGAATCGGCGGTCATTAAGCCAGCCGCCGCGGCGCCGGCGACGTCCACCACGCCCGCGCCGAGGTTCCAGTTGGAGGCCAGGACGATGTTGCCCGAATAGTCCAATTCGATGCCCGGCCGCGCGTGGAAGTTGGCCTGCGCCGCCAACCCATTCAGGGCGCCGTAATCGGCCGAGACGTTGAAGTCCTGGACGAACTGCACCACCGGTCCATTCGGATCGGCGAGGGCGTTGATCTGGCCTGCGCCGGTGGCCGCAAGGTTGAGCGTGGCGGTTCCGTTGGCGATGCTCACGCCGGTGTAGTTCGGGTTGCTGGCGAGCGACGACAGGTCGAACCGCTGGAAGCCCTCCAGCACGACCGAGTCCGCGCCCGCCACCGCGCCCTGCACGGAAACCAGCACGGTGTCGCCGCCCGACTGGGCGATCACCGGGGCGCGGAAGGTGACGGTCCCGCCGACGTCGCCTGGAACGAAGGTGAAGTAGGCGCCGTTGGTGCGGCTCATGCTGACCAGTCGGTTGGCGGTCTGGACAGCGCCGACGTTGATCGTGGCGCCAGCGTCGACCGCGATCGCCCCCGTCCCGTCCACCCCCAGGGTCACGTCGCCGCCGCTGGACTGCAGCGTCGAGGTCGGACCGTAGCCGTCGGCGTGGGCGTCGATCAGGGCGGTCGAGGTCAGATGGACGCCGGCGGCGCCGTAGAGGCCGACGGCGCCGCCCTTGGCGCCCGAAGTGTTGATCTCGCCTGCGTCCAGGATCTGGCCGCCGTCCGCGGTCAGCTGGACGCTCGTGGCCGTGAGCAGGTCGCCCGCCGCCAGTGTCAGGTCGTGCTGAGCGGAGCGTATGTTGATCGCGCCGGTGAACTGCTGGCCCGAACCCGCGGCGAAGGCCGAGAGGTCGAACGCGCCGCCGGTGTCGAGGGTGAGCGAGCCGCCGCCGTTCGGCCCGGCCGAGAGGACCGAAGCCAGGGCGACCACGTCCGGGGACTGCCGGTGATAGGCGTAGACCTGTCCGTTCTGGGCGGTCAGTGAAAGCGATCCGGCTTGCCCCTGGGCGCCGCCGACCGACAATATCGAGTCGTCGCTGATACTGATGTCGCCGCCGAGCGCGGTCAGGGACAGCGTCCCGCCGGGCGCCGACACGGTGGTCGGATCGGCGGCGTCGCCGAACACCTGGGCATAGCCTGGCGTCGCAAGCAGCGCGCCCCCCGAGACGGCAATGCCCGACGCGGACTGAACGTTCAGTGCGCCGGCGGTGGCGCGCAGCTCGGTTCCAACGATCGAGACCGATGCGCCATCGATGGCCAGCTGGGCGCCGGGGGTCCCTTGAGGCGCCGTGAAAGCGGACGCCGGCGCGGAGCTTGTAAACAGCACCGGGCCGCTGCTGGTCAGAGTGAGGCTGGGGATCGCCGCGCCCGGCTTTCCGCCGCCCCGGTCGCCGACGAAGGGCGAATCGATGGTGAGCGCGCTCGGCCCGACGTCGAAGTCGGCCGCGCCATCGACGAAGACGCCGGCCGGAGCGGCGAGCGTAACGGTCGAGCCAGCGCCATAGGTCCGAACCGTTCCCGAGCCGAAAGCGATCGATGACGCCGAAAGGGTTAGCGAGCCGGTCCCGCAGGCCAGCGCGCCGGATGTTCCGCAAGTCGCCGAGGGAGCGCCGGAGTTGGCGAGGGAAAGGGCCCCGGTGTGCAAGGCGACCGCGCCGCCGCCCAGCACTGCAAGCCCAGGCGCGTCGAGACTGAGCGCGTTGAAGCCGTAGGACCCCGAGACGAAGGCGATGGCCGACGGGCTCTGTAGGAGGAGGTCGGCGACGCCGCCGACGAGCGCCTGCAGCCGAGGCGTCAGAACGAGCCCCGCGCCGCTTCCGCCGAAGCTGATGCTCCCGGCGCCGAGCGCGAGCGACGCGGCCTGCGCCTGGGCGTCGTCCGACAGGCTGAGCTGGCCCAGCGAGGCCGCTTCCACCGACGCGCCCTGAAGGTTGGCGGCGCCGATGACGATCACGCCCGGCGCCACTTGCGGATCGACGTGCAGGCGGCTGATCGCCCGCTGCGGGCCGTTCGACACGCGCAGGAAGCCGCCTTGAGCCGCCTGGATGCGGGTAACCCCGTCGCTCGCCAATCCATCGATCACGTAGTCGCCGGTCGGCTCGCCGTTGACTGCGCCGGTCGCGAAGATCGAGGCCCCGCTCGCGACCGTCAGGCTGGAATTGGCGCCGTCGACGGCGAGCATGATTTCCGGCGCTGAGAGGGTCGCGCCGCCGGCGATCGCGATGCTGTTGGCGCTCACCTGAAGCGAAGTGGTCCCGTCCGAGTTGTCGGTGCGCACGCCGCCCAGCAGCAAGCTCGCGGCGTTGAGGTCGGCGAGGCTGGCGTCCGTGAGGACGATCGTTCCCGCCGGCGCATTGACGGGGTTGGCGCCCTCGACGACCAGGGAAGCGCCGGTGATGTCCACCTCGGACCCGTGGCCTGCCAGAGCGGGTGTCGACCCGGTGGCCGTCAAGCTTGCGGGCGTGGTCTCGAACGTCGCGTTCAAGGCGAGCTGCGTGACCGGGCTGAGAATGAGCCGGTCAGCGTCGATGGGGAGCTGCGGCGGCGGCGTGTCGGCGAGCGCCGCCTTGGCGGCGAAGGCTGCGTTGCCGAGCGTCAAGGCGATGTTGGATTCTTGGCGGAACACCGATTGCGGCTGGATGTCGAAGACCTGCAGGGTTGGGCTTCGCGTATTGACGCCGGCGACGCCGAAATAGCCCGAGGCCACGATCGTCCCGTCCGACAACGTCGCGCCGCTTGCCGGCGGGGGCGTGGCGGCGCCCGTATCCTGCACGACCCGCATGCCGCCCGGCAGCAGGGCGTACTGGGCCGGCAGCAGGGTGTACCAGCCGGCCGGCAGACCCGGCCCGCCGTTGAGAAAGACTCTGAGACCGGCCTGGGAGGGACCATAGAGCGCGGCGTAGTTGGAGGCATAGATCGGATCGTACGCCGCGACCGGCGCGTTCGAGAGCCCCGGGACGATGGCGTAGATCTGCCGCCCGTCCGGATACTGGAATCCGTTGGTCGAGCTGAACCGGTCGGGGTTGAGCTGATTGAGGACGTCGCGTGTGCCCCCCGGGCCCGAGATGAACTCGTAGGCGTAGACGTCGCCGCCTCCTTGCAGATCCACGACAGCGCCCGAGGAAGCCGAGATCGATTCGCCGGCGAGATGCAGCACGCCAGCTGGGGGCGCGGTCAGCGGGTTGGAGCTGGTGGGCGAGAAGTACCACTCTACTTGGTCTGTGGTCGTGCCGTAAGGAATGTTCAGCCCGTCGGCGGAGACCGAAGTGGTGCTGCCTGGGGCAAGGATCAGCGAGGTTGTCGCCGGCGCGAAGGCGGTCGCAGCGTTCGCGCCCAGGGTCAGGGCGCCCAGAGGCGCTCGCACCACGCCGGCCTGCACGATGTTTGCGGCCTGAACGAGGAGGTCGCCGCCCGCCGAGTAGGGGCTGGCAGGCGCAGCGCCAGCGCTGTTGAACCGGATGGTTCCGCCGCTGGACCCGGACGGGCTCGCTGCGCCGGTCGAGGTGATTGCGAACGTGGACCCGGTGGTCGGATAGACCTGCGTCGCATTGATGGTCAGATCGCCGTTCGCCACGAGCTGGCCGATCAGCGTCGGCGGTGGCGGCGTTTGAAGGCCGATGGTGCTGGGCGGGGCGCCGATCAGACGGACGTCGCCGGTCGCCGACAACGTCGCGCGTGCCACCGACTGGTCGAACACGACCGCGCCCGAGACGTCGATGGCGTCGGCCTTCAGAGCCACTGAATTGGAGCCGAGCGCGCCGTAGGCCGGGCTGGACACCGACTGGAAGGCGCCGGCCAGGCTGATGTAGGGCGCATCGATCTCCAGGGCGCCGCCCGAGCTGATGACCGGGCTTTCGAGGTCGGCCGCGGCTTGCGCGGAAGCCGGCGGCGCGAAGGTGGTCGGGGTCTCGACGAACAGGCTGCGCGGCAAGCTTAGGGAGACGTCGCCGACCGAGCCGAGGCTCCCTTGGGCAACGAAAGTCGCGAACCCGGCCCGCCCCACGGCGTCGGCCGAGACCGCGTCCAGCGTCGGGGAGGCCGGATCGGATTGGTAGAGCACCGGGTCAAGCATGCTCAGCGTTCCGCCGAGGGCAAGCGGCGCGCCGCCGCGGGCGTCGATGATCGCCCCGGTGATTACGCTTCCTTGATTGAGGGTAAGGTTGCCGCCGTTGCTCCAGACGAGGGTCGGCGCAAGCGTCGGCTGCGGCGCCCCGGCAAGACCCGCCGCGACGGCCGGCTCGTCGAAGGTGGCCTGCGCCCCGGCCAAGTTGATCACCGCCCCGGGCCGGGCGTTGAAGACATCGGGGACGCCAGCGGCCGAGAGTGTGAACTGGCCGTAGACTGAGCTCCCCGGAGCGGCGCGGAAAAGAGCGCCGCCGGCGTTGAAGACGTTCGTGGAGACGATCGAGCCGCCCGGCGCCACCATGCCTTCGGTGACGCTTGAAAGGCCGGCCGCTGGCGCCGCACGCGGATTGACAATCGCCTCGCCCGACAAATCGATAACGCTGCCCGGTCCGAGCCTCACGCCTTCGCTCGCGCTAAGGTCGCCGAGGAGATAGATCGGGTTCTGGCCGTTGTTGTCCGCGGCGACCTGGGCGTTGGTCAGCGGGCGGCCGTTCACCGTAAGGCCCAGCGCGTTCGGCGATGTCTCCGAAACCGTCCCGTCGGCGCCGGGCGGTCCGAAGATGTCGGAAAGGCTATGAACGGCAATGGCGCCGGAGGTCACATAAAACGACGGCAGGATTTCCGACTGGGTGAGGGTCCCACTTGGAATGCGGATGAGGCCCTCGTTGTTGAGTTGACTGACCGCGAGCGATCCTCCCGCCGGTCCGACCACCGCGGCGCCTGCATCCACGTGCAGTTCGAGCGCGCCGCCGAGCGTCAGGCTCACGGGCTTTTGGTCCCACGCGTCGGAGGGAATGGCGGGCGCGACCCGGGAGAGAAGGTTCGATCCTGTCGGCAGACCCTCCAGGGCGGCAACCTGGCCGTCGGTCAAGATCGGAGAAAGATAGGACTGGGTGAGCGACAACGTCCGTCCGCTGGAGACGCTCACAACCTCCGTCTGAAAAACAGCGTTGTACCCGCGGAACGTGTTCTGGAAGGCGTTTGGAACCAAGGCCGTGCCGTAAGACGTGATCTTGAAATCCGCAAAGCCGGACTGGGAGAAGAATTCGAGCGGCAGCGACGCCCCGGCCGATCCGACCGGCATGAGCGATGAATCGCCGAAGCTGAAATAGGGGGTCGTGAGCGTGAAAACGCCGCCGCCCGCGAAGCCTGCATCGATGATCGATCCGTCCGCCAACGAAACGCGCGAGGTGATCGCAGGCGGGTTGATCGGCAGGGCTGGCGACCCGGAGGAGGCGACGCCGGAGACCCGGAACCCGGATATCCCGCCGGGGACGTTCTCGCCTGGCGCGGCGAGCCGGAAGTAAGTCGTGTCGGCGTAGAGGCTGAGGTCGCCGCCCTTGGATGTCAGCGTGAGCGCGCCTACCGGGCTGACATAGCCGCCTCCGGCTAGGTTCAACGTGGCGCCGGGCGCGACGACGATGCTGCCGCTGATATCTGTCGTCGCATCGCTGGCTGATTTTGGTCCTGGGAAACCGATGACGGGCGACGAGGTCACCCTCGGCGCGGCGTCCAGGGTGATCTCGCCGCCGTTCAGGTAGGCCGCGCCCACCAAAGTCCCGGGCGTGGCGTCAAAGTCGTTGGCCCAGCGTCCGGCCACGTTCAGCGCCCCGTCCACCAGGATATCAAACGGCCCTGCCTGGCTAGGATCGAAGGCGGTCAACGGCTCTGGCGCCAAGACCGAGCCGCTCGGGATGTCGGCGGTCGTGAGGTCGATCGATCCGGAAGGGGTGGTGACGGTGCCGGCGATGGTGATCGTTCGTCCGGCGAGCGCCTCAAATGCGCCGCCGGGCGCTAGGTTGACGGCGGCGTCCGCGGCCACGGTGATCTTGCCGCTGGTCTGGACCGTCAGCTGGCTGAGGCCCATCTGCGAGATCGCGTCCGCGTTCAGCGAGACGGTGGCCGAAGGACCCAGCGAATAGCTGGTGGACCCCACGATATCGATGTCGCCGCCCCCGGTCAGGTTGGAGAGGCTCAGCGCCTGGACGTCCAGGTAGCCCCCCGCCGGAAGCTGGGCAGGCGCAGCCTGCAGTGGACGCAGGTCGCCCGCGATGCCCGACTTCGCCGTCCCGGGGGTGGCGGCGAGGAGCTGCGCTGGCCCCGCGAAAGCCTGGGCGTTGACCTGCCCGTCCAGCGCTATGACCGAGCCCTTGACGGTGAGCGATCCGGCGTCCCGCCCCTCGGTGTACTGGCCCTCCAGGCGCCCGCCGGTGAGCACGGGATCGAGGTAGGTGGCGCTGACCCCCCAGCGTGGCTGGGTGACCGTATAGCCGGTGTAGAGCCCTACATAGGTCGCCTCCGGGTCCGCCTGCGAGATCGGAATCACCGCGCCGCTTGCGGCTACCAGATAGCTCTGCTGGACGAGACCGGCCTGATAGGTCTTCCAGCCCCCCGAGACGTCGATGGCGGCGCCGGGTTTCACGATCACCTGGGGCGCGGCGGCAAGCATGGAGCCGGCCGGCGCGGCCTGGACCCCCAAGGTCACGGCGCCGCCCGCGACCATGAGCTCCTGGACCGAGACGCCGGCCTGCTGGGCGTAGGCCCCCGCCGAGATGAGCGGCGAGCCCACCCACGCCACGCCATCGGCAGTGACGCCGGACAGCCGAGGATCGAGGAACACCGTCGCGCCGTTGAGAAATCCGTTGCGGAACGCTGGGGCGTCGGCGAGCTCGTTGCCTTTGACCGGGCTGATCTTGAGGCTGTTGCGCGAGGCGGAAATTACGACGTCGGTCAGTCCCGCGGCATCGATCGTAGCGCCGCTTTCGACCACGACCTGGGACGTCGGCGTTGCGGAAGTGGAAGCCGTTGCGTCGACGTTCGAATCGGCACCGATTGAGATATTAGCGCCAGGCGCATAGATTAGGCTCCCGGAACCGATATCAATCATCGCGGGCGTTGTCGTTGGCGGCGTTACCGCCCCAGATGCGTCCGTCGATCCCGGGGCGTAGCCGCCGATGCGGACACGCGAGGGCTTGAACTCCGCAAGGGACGTGGGGTCCTGGGGAATCGTCGCGGCGCTGACATCGGGCCCGATGGAGATCACCGCGTGCGGAGCGATGTCGACCGTTCCACCAAAGATATTGACGTAGCCGTTCTCTGAAATGCTGGTGGTCGCGGCGATGACACCCCCTTCGGTCGCACTTCCTAGCGGCGTTGCGCCAAGCGACACGTAGCCGCGCGGCGACTGAATAATCGACGCCCCCGCGGTCTCGATGGAGTCTGCGAGGTTACCCGCGGTCGAGCTGGTGACCACGAGCCCGCGCACATTGGGATCGACGCTGGAGGCGTTTCCTTCTGACGGCGTCAGCGTGATGAGCCGCCCGGACTGAAGCGCCACCTCCCCATCCGCCGAAGACAACTGGCCCGCGTTGGTCACCCGCGGCGCGAACAGCATGAGATAGCCGCCGTCGGCGCTGGTAAGCGAGGCGCCCGCGTCCACCTGAACGTTGCCTTCCGGCGCGTCGTAAATTGCCGCGTGAAACGCGCCGACGCCCGCCTGCTGAGCGGAGAAGGTATAGATGGCCGGCCCCTGACCCGACTGCTGCTCCTGGTAGCCCAACAGGCCGAACTCCAGGAACTGGCTGTTGCGGATGCCGAGGCTGTTGGGGTTGTTGGCATTGAAGGAAGGCGGCGTTCCGATCTCGAGGCTCGACGCAATTAACGAGCCGACGTTCACCTGGGAGGTCGGCCCGAAAATAACTCCGTTCTGGTTGATCACCAGAACCGTACCGTTGGCGTTGATCGATCCGAGGATCTGGCTGGGCGCCGGCGCGAGGTTCGGATTGCGAAGGCCAGTGCGCGGGTCGATCTGACCCACGACCCGGTTCAGCGCTACCCATCCCGGCTGCTGCTGGTAGGTCAGACTGCTGTTCTGGCCGACGTTGAAGGTGGTCCACGACAACACCGCCTGCGGGTTGGTCTGGGCGATCGAGACCTGGTTCGGATTAGCGCCGACGGTCGGCATCGAAGCGCCCTGCCAGGTGGCGAGGCCGGTGGAGTCGGCCGACGCCGGTGTCGGCTGGCTGACGGCCGGCGTGAGGCCGCAGGCCGACGTAGCGGGATTGCACCCTAGCGTCAGGCCGTCGGCCGCATTGACCAACTGATTCTGGTTGAGGGCCCGCGCCGCGGCCTGCGCGGCCGCCTGCGCCTGCAACGCCAGGCTCAGCGCCGAATTCACCTGGGTCTGATTCTGCAAGGCGCGCGCGCTCGCGCTCGCCATTGCGATGGCGCTTGGGCTCGAGGACGCGGCGGTGGCGGGCGCCGGCGCCGTCGGCGCCGCAACCGCCATCTGATGCGTGGCCGCCATCAACGCGCCGATGCTCTGGGCGCGCGCGGCATCCACGACGCAGAGGGCGGCCAGCGACGCAAGGCCGGCGCCCCCGACTCGGCAAAGCGCGGTGGAGATCATCAGTAAAAGGCGCATCGAACCCACCAAGGCGTAGCGACGCCGACAACGATGGCGCTTCCGCCGCCCTGAAGTCAGTGCGCCTAGCGGACGCCAAACGAGGCGGTTAACGCCCTGTTAAGCCCAAGACGGCTTCTCGATCAAGCTCCAGCTAGTGTCTATCGAACTAAATGGCACGGTCATCAGCAGACTCCGACACTAGTATCGGGCGGCGGCTGCAATTATGACGCGGGAATGACAATCAGAATAAAAGTTTAAGACGTTATTGTTCTCTGAGGCACCGGCCAGCGCTTAGCGCTAGGGACGACGAGCTCCTGAATTCGCTCGCGCCTACGATGATGCAGAATATCTATTCGTATACGGACTGTTGTGCGCGGGATCAGCCGCCGTTGTCCACAGGTTTCGGGTCAATGGCCCGTTCCGCGTCATCAGATTGTTACGGTGAGGGTGTTCAAGGGCGCAGCTTTTGGTCCAGTCCCCTCGAGATCACCAACTCCGCGCGCGCCGCGTAACCGCGGCAGCGTGTCGTTGGCTATTTCAATAACATTAGGCAAATATACGCGATATGAACGCAAACTAGTCGGTACAAAGACAATAGAAGGTAGAATAACAAGAGCCGACATTAAATTGTCTTCATCATGTTACTTGACAATAAGAGGGGGTCGCCCGCCTATTGCCCCCCGCCGCAACGGCGAAGTCTGGCGGTAAGTGTCTGGGTTAAATCGTCGGCGGCTCATTCCGAGACCGCCGCCTGGGGCAAGGCGGCCACGGCGGCCCTCTCCCTACAACTTCGGGCCAGTCGATTATTCAGTCGGCTGACAGTCGCCCATGTCGGTTGGTCTAGGACAACGCAAAGGAATTCACGCTTATGAGCAAGAAATCACACCTAATGGCGGCCTCCGCCTTCGTCGCCGCCGCGTCGGCGATGGCCGGCGCGGCTCATGCTGCTCCGACCCAGATCTTCGGGGGCGGCGGCACGCTGCTGGCGCCCTACCTGCGCCAAGCTGAAGACTGCTACGGCACCAAGGAAGACCTCGTGAAGCAGGGGTCCTTCCCCTACGGCGCGGGGAGTGAGAGCTTCCAGACCGTCACCGATTTCGTCTTCACCGGCTCCCCGCCCACCGGGGGGTACAATTGCCAATCGAGCTCGGTCAATCCGAACGTTTCGATGTTCCTGATCGGCGCCGGCTCGGGTAACGGCTCGCTGTCAATCTTCACCCACGACGAGACACTCGATTTCGGCACGACCAATGACGGGGGCCACACCCAGTTCACCAGCGTCCAGTACGCCGAAGGCGACTTCGGCGTCGGACCGGCCGACGTGGCAGCTTACCAAAGCGGCGGCAATCTCAGCACCAAGGCCGGAGACGGCAATACTGTCGGCGTCAACCCCGGGTGCACGGCGCACTACTGCTACGCCAACCCGACGCCGCAATACGGCAACTTCGTCCAGTTCCCCATCTCGGTCGACCCGGTGGCGATTTCCTACGCGCCGATCTACGAGGTGGTCACCGACGCCTCGGATGTCCCCACCTACTACAAGCTCCATATCAACAAGCCCAACACCAAGGACAACAACGGCGGCCTGCTGCTCGACATGCCGACCGTTTGCGCAATCTTCAACGGCGCGATCACCAACTGGAACCACCCGCTGCTGAAGGCTCTCAACGGCGGCGTCAAGTTGGAGGATCCATCGGATCCGACGCCTGAGGCTTCTTGGAGCGTGCCGATCGAACTCACCGGCCGTTCGGACAGCTCCGGCACCACCTCGATCCTCTACCGTGCCCTCGCCGCCCAGTGCGGCACCGGCACGGTGACCTACGTCGACAAGGGGATCAGCGTCACCTACACCAACAACTTCGCCACCACCGGCGGCAAGACCCTGCCCGGCGCGCTCAACAGCGGCAACGTCTACAACAAGGCGCTGCCGAACGATCCCGCTGACGACGGGGGCATCCTCCCCACCGCCGGCAAGTTCACCACCGCCGCCGGTAACGACGGTGTCGCCAAGTATGTGGCCTTCACCTACTTGCCGCCGGCCAGCACGACCTACATTCAGGGACGTATAGGATACAACGGCACTGACTACGTGCTGCCTTACTCCCTGAACAACGGCCTGACCTACGGCCTCAACGTCGCGAACATCGCGCTAACAACGGGCGCGGCAACGGGCGTGGAGCCCACGGTTGCGAATGCTCTCCTGGCGTTCGGGACCGGTTCCCACGCGCTACTGCCACCCCAGACCCAGACCTCGGCCGGCGGCTACGCCGACGGCTCTGCGGGCCATACCGTCGCGGCCAATAGCCACGGTACCCGCACCAGCCCGCAAGACTGGGTGGAGCCCATTACGACGACGGTCACCTACGTCAACGACCCCAGCAACGGTGGCGTGACCGATACGATCAACACCCCCCTGGCCGACCCGAACCACAACATTCCGGGCGTCACCAAGGCGTATCCGATCGTCGGCACGAGCAACATGTACCTCAATACGTGCTTCGCAAGCTCAGCCGTCACGACGGCCATGATCGGTCACGCGAGCAAGAACCCGGGCTTCCTCACCTACTACCTGGGCAAGGCTTCGCCGGCGAACGCTACAATCACCGACACATCGGCGACCACGCCCGGCCTGCTCGTTTCGGCCGGCCTGGCGGTGCCGCCGACGGGATGGTTGGCGGCGATCTACAACACGTTCGTCACGCCGGTAACGAAGACGACCGCCGGAGGCGTGAGGACCGACACCCTCAACCTGAATATCCTTCAGGCTGGTACGGGTCCGGCCTCGGGCACTGGCTCCCAGTGCAACGCGGTAAGCCCGGGCGCCTAGTCTTAGAGTCTGCATTTCTCACTATGGACGGCCCCGGCGCACGCCGGGGCCGTTTTTCTTTGCGGGGCCGCGATTGCCCGAAGCGGCTATGACTGGCGAGCAGAATCAGGAGCGCTGCGCCCTGGGAACCGCCCTCCATCTCCTTCTCGCGCTTCTGGCGGCGCCCCCGGCGGCCTGGCTGGCGAGCCGGGTCGCGGTCCGTTACGCCGCGGCGAACGGCGCGCCGATCCTCATCGCCATGGCGCTCGCGTTCGCCTGGGCCGCCGCGATCGCGCCCGACTGGCCGGTGCTGGGGATGAGCCTCGCCCTGGGCTGGACCCTCGTAGCACTGGCCGCGGTCGACCTCGCTTCGTTTCGCTTGCCCGACCTGCTCACCCTGCCCCTGATCCTGGCGGGGCTCGGCGCGACGGCGCTGATGCCCGCACGGCCGATGCTGGATCACCTCGCCGGCGCCGGCGCCGGCTGGGGCAGCCTCGTCGTGCTCGCCCTGGCCTACCGCTGGTGGCGCGGCGTCGAAGGGGTCGGCCAGGGCGACGCCAAACTGCTGGGCGCGGCGGGCGCCTGGCTGGGCTGGCGCCCCCTCCCCTCTGTGCTGCTCATCGCCTGCGCGGCGGCTTTCGTCTGGGTCGGGTTCCGGACGGCGGCGCGCGGCCGCGCCGCCCTGAACGAGCGCCTGGCCTTCGGCGCCCCGCTTTGCCTCGCCATCTGGACCGTCTGGCTGCACGGGCCGCTGGCGATCTAGACGGAGCGCGGATTGAACCGCGCTCGAAGCCCCTCGCTCACCGACCGGATCACGCTCGTCCAGTCGCCGACCCCCGGCTGCCTCAGCAGGCGCGCGCTCGGGTACCAGGGGCTGTCTTCGCGGTCCAGCAACCACCGCCAGTCCGGGCAGAACGGCAGCAGGATCCAGACCGGCTTGCCCATCGCCCCGGCGAGATGGGCGATGCTGGTGTCGACAGTGACGACGAGGTCCATCAGCTCGAGAAGCCCCGCCGTATCGCTGAAATCCTTCAGCGTCTCGCCGAGGAAGCGCACGCGCCCGGAGGCGGCGAACGCGGGCGCGTCGCCTGGGCGGATCTCGTCTTACAGCGCGATCCAGTCGAACGCCTCGGACAGCATCGGCGCCAGCGCGTCGAACGCGATCGAGCGGTTGCGGTCGTTGGCGTGGTCGGCGCTGCCGCTCCAGGCGAGGCCCACGCGCCGCCGCGTCCCTGGACCCAGCAGGCCCTCGAAACGGGCCCTTCGCTCGGGGGCGGCTCGCAGATAGCGTTCGGAGGCCGGAATCGTCCGCTCCGTCGTCCCGAAGGCGAGAGGCAGGCTCATCAGGGAGCATTGACAGTCGAAATCCGGCCACGGCTCGCCGTCGCCGATGACCTCGAGGCTCGGGCCGAGCTGCCGCAACAGGGATTTCAGGGGCGTCTGCACGGCGAGGATCGTCCTTCCCGGGCGATCGCTCGCCAGCTTGGCGTAGCGGCTGAACTGGATCGTATCGCCGAGCCCCTGCTCGGCATGGATGAAGAGGGTCTCCTCGCTCAGCGGAAATTGTCCGAACCACGGACGCTCGGCGTCGAAGCGGCGCGCGGCTGCGCCCCACAGGCGCTTGCGATGCTCATGCTCGCGCCAGCCCTCGTCGAACCGGCCGCCGAGCAGCAGCGAATGGCTCCGGTTGATCAGGGCTTCGGCATAGTCCGGCTTGAGGTCGATCGCCGTCGTGAAACTGGCGACGGCGGCGTTCGGACGCCCCAGCGCGTGGAGCGCGATGCCGCGGTCGTAGTGGGCCATGGCGTTGTCGCGGTCCAAGGCGACGACCTTGTCGTAATCCGCGAGGGCTTCGGCCGGGCGACCCAGCATGGATTGAGCGGAACCGCGTTCGAGCAGGACCGCCGGGGTGTCCATCCCAAGGGCGATCGCGCGCTCGAAGCTCGCAAGCGCCGACTCCAAACGGCCCAGGCGGCGCAGGACGAGGCCCCGGTGCAGATGCGCCTTGGCCAGGCTCGGCTCCAGCGCGATCGCCTTGTCGTAACTGACGAGCGCCTCATAGGGCCGGTCCAGTTGGTCCAGCGTCGAGGCCAAGAGGCCATGCACGCTGGCCAGGGTCGGATTGACCGCGATGGCCCGCCGCAGCAAGGCGACGCCGGGCTCGGGGCGGCCCGTGACGATGTCGATCATGGCGAGCCGATGCAGGGCTTCGAAGTGTTCGGGGTCGCCCCGCAGCACCGCCTCGTAGCAGGCCCGCGCCTCCGCAAGCCGACCGGAGCGGTAAAGCGCCAGTCCCCGGCTCAAGGCGGCGCCCAGGTTCGCGGCGTCGGGATCGGGCGGCGCCATATACCTCCCCATGCCATTGAAGCGCGGACCAGCCTTAGGCCGCTGCTTCGAGGCCCTCGAGCCGCCGCCCGCCGGCCGGCTCAGGCAGGCTTGCGCGACACGGACATCGCGACGTCCCACTGCGGGTAGAGACTGGGCAGCTCGACGTCTCCCTCGCCGAAATGCGGGTCCAGCAAGTGGACAATTCCTAGCCGCCCCGTCGGGGTGTCGACCACCCGCATCCCGGAAATGACCGCAAAATGCCCCATCCTGAAATGGATGAGCAGCGGCTGACCACTATTGATGAGACTCAGCAACTCCGCCTGACTGGGGGGACGATCAACCATTGAATAGCTGAGACCCAAATCTTTTATAATGCTCTGGACCTGCGCCACGGTACCGGGAACATCGCAGGCTCCGGAGTCGGTGCAACAAGGCGCGTCATACGCCTTCTGCAGCATCGCGCACTGGGATGGCGTGTCTTTCTTGTAGTATTGCGCCACCATCTGTGCAGACGCCACCCACGCCCAGCGCAGAGTCGCCTGCGGCCTGTAGGGAACCGCGAGGGACGCCTGTGCAACGACCGTCTCCGGCGCCGCGGATGCGCCGCCCTGCGCGACGCAGATGGCTGCGGCTACGAGAAGCGCCAGGGCATAGCGGTGGAATCTCATCGCGCATGGTCCTTCGAGTGCTCGGCCGCATGATGCGGCGCCTGCGTGACACCCAGGTGACCTTGCCGCCGCACCGCCCTATTCCGCGTATCGGATCCAGTAAGGCCGCGCCTTATCACCGGTCAGCTCGATGATTTCGGTGCGATGCGTCTCGGCCCCGCCGGAATCTCGGGCCACCGCCCTGATGGTCAGGGTGCGACCGACATAGTCGTCGTCGGCCAGCTCCTCGTTCGGCCGTTGGTCCTCCACCGCCGGCGCTTCATCGGCCTGGTCGGGATCGGGGAGTTCGTCCGCCTTCATCGCCGCCTTGGCGAGACCCTGGGCGTAGGTGGGGTCGAAGGCGCCGGTCTCCTCGAAGAAGGTCGTCACCGCCGGCGCCAGCCTGGCGTAGAGCGTCCGATCCATGTCGGGAAGGCCCATCAACTCGCCCACCGTGCGGAAGTCGCCATGCCGCATCGGGAAGTTCGCCCTGGGGGCCGCGTCCCCGGTTTCGAACGCCGCGTTCTGGTCGGTCTGCCAGGCGCGGAATTCGCGGACGAGGGCGTCGAGGCGCTCACCGCTGGCGCCGGCGCCGGCGAAAAGCGCGCGAGCCTGGTTGTCGCTCAGGGCCGCCAGTGGCGCCTTGCCTCGCTCATCCTCGACGGTGAGCGTCAGCTGGACACCGTCAAAGTCCAGGCGCCTGGGCCGCCCGTCGATGGACCAACGGGCGGCGCGATCCTCCGCGCCGAGACCGTGCATCGCAAGGCCGAGCCCCGCCTCCGCCGCGGCGGCGAGCTTCGCATGCCGCTCCAGTCCGGTCTCGACCGCCAGCGCGCCCCGATCGGCCGCCAGGACCTGCAGCGCGATGCACGCGAACGCGGCGACGGCGGTGACCGCCGCCACCAGGGCGTAGCCGTCGTCAGTCCTTCGAGGCATTGGCGGGCGGCCTCTGGACCGGCGGCGGGGGCGCGGCCAGGTGGATGTTGTCGCGCAGCTCCCGCGTCACGGCCAGCACATCCACGGGCGCGCGGACCACCCTCGGCGTCAGGAGGACGACGAGCTCGGTGCGGACGAGCCCGCCGGTGGTGTCGCCGAAGAGGTGTCCCAGGACCGGGATGTCACCAAACAACGGCACGGTCGACCGGCCCTTCTGCACCTCGTTCTTGATCAGACCGCCAAGGGCGATGGTCTGGCCGTCCTGCACCGCCACCGAGGTGGCGATCTTGCGCTGCTCGATGGTGGGCGAGGTGAGGCCCGACGTCACCTGGGCGGGGGTCGTGGTGAGCACGTCGCTGACCTCCTGGGCGATGTCGAGGAGCACCAGACCGCCGCTGTTCACCCTGGGCGTGATCTTCAGGATGACGCCGGTGTCGCGATATTCGATGGAGTTGACGATCGGCGCGCCGGTCTGCAGCGTGCTCACCGCCGACCCCGTCGCCACCGGCACCTGGTCGCCGACCTCGATGGTCGCGGTGTGGTTGTTCAGAACGACGAGCTTGGGCGCCGAAAGCACGGTGACGTCCGTCACCGTCTTCAGCGCGTTCAGCGTGGCCTGCACCTGGACGCCGTCGTAAATATAAGAAAACCCGGGAAAGTTTCGGACCGGCGTGCTGGTGGTCCCCTGCGTGAGGGCAGCGGCGCCCTTGCCGGCCGATACCGACCATTGGATGCCGTACTGCAGTGAGTGGTTGAGCGTCACCTCGCTGATCGAGGCGTCGATCATGACCTGGAGCGGGGGGACGTCGAGCTTGCGCAAGGCGTTCTCGACCATCGCGTAGTTGCGGGGCGTCGCGTAGACGACGACGGCGTTGTTCGTCTCGTCTGCGGTGATGGTCATGGCGCCGCCGGTCGCCGCGGCCGCGCCTTGGTCTGGATGGTACGAAGAACCCGGGCCGACAGGGGCGCCCATGGCGGGGACGCCGGCCGCTGGCGGCGGCAATGTCGCCGCAGACGGAGCGGTGTGATCAACCAGTTCCGGCGCCTCGGCGCCGGTGGCGCCGCCGCCCCCGCCCGAGCCGGTCCCGAAGGCGCTGTTCAGCACCTTGGCGAGATCGGCGGCGCGGCCGTTCTGCACCTTGTAGACGAACACCGCCTTCTCGGCGCCCTCGCCTTCGCGATCCAGGATCTCCACGAACCGCTTGACGTCCTCGAGGTATTGCGGCTGCGCCGAGATCGCGAGGATGCCGTTGAGCTGGTTCATGGCGATCAAGCGCACCAGTCCGGCGGTCGGCGCTCCCGGCGAATTGAGCAGCTTCTCGAGCTCCGGCGCGATCAGCCGCGCGTCGGTCCTCTGGGGCACGAACAGCGCGAACGACATGCCCCTCAACCAGTCCACGTCGAACTCGGCCACCAGGTCGCGCAGGGCCTTCCGCTGGGTTCCGTCGCCCGAGACGATCAAGGTGTTGGTGGCCGGATCGGCCACCGAGATCGCATTGGGGACCAGCGGGTCCAGAAGCTTTCGCATCTGCTCGGCGTTGACGAAGTGGAGGACGATCGTCTCGTTGCCGTAGCCCGGATCGCTTGGCCCGACGGCGGCCGCCTCGCCGCGCGCGGCCGCCGCCGGGACGATGACGTAGGCGCCGGCGCGGCTGGCGAGCACCAGATCGGCGTTGGTCAACGCCTGCTCGAAGAAGGCCAACACATCGGCGCGGCGGATCGGATGCGGCGTCACCACCGTCACCGAGCCGTGCGCTGAAGGATCGACGCTGAAGGAAAGGCCGAGGGTGTCGCCGAGGATCGCCTTGGCCGCGACGCCCACCTCGACGCTCGGGAAATTCAGGCTGACATCGCCGCTCGGAAGCACCTCGACCGGACGGGGGGGCGCGACGATGGCGGGCGGCGAGCCGGGCAGAATGGTGCTTCTGACCTCGGGGCCATCCGGCGGCGACGCGGGCTCGCCCGCGGCCATTCCCGAGGCGATCGTCGCCGCGAACAGGGCGCCCAGCGAAAGCGCGCGAAGGCTCATCACTTATCCGCCGCCTCGTCGCCGGACGCCGGCTCGCCGGCCGCCGCCCCGATCACCAGATCCTGGCGGACACCCTTACGCTCGAACGCCAGGCGCGTGGGGCTCACCGAAACGAGCTTCCAGTCGTCGACCGAGTCGCCCGGCCGCAGCGTCACGATCTTTCCGCCCGGCGCCGAGACCACCGCCGTGGCGGCCGAGCCGCCGGTCGCGACGCCCAGGGCGGCGTATCCGCCCATGCCCCCCTCCCCGGCGGCCTGATCGCCCGAACCGCCGGGTTGACGGTCGGGCGCAAAGAGCGGCGCGGCGAGGACCGCGGGGTAATCGGGCAAGGCCGGCAGCGAGATCGGCTTGGCCCGCCGCGGGGCGAGACCGGCGACGGTTCGGTCGGGCGCGTCCGAGGGCAGCGCGAGCTGCAGGCCGATCATCGAGACCAGCGCCGCGCAGCCGGCGGCCGGCAGAAACCGGTTCTCACGATTGTCCCTTCGCGGGCCGCCAGCCGGCGGCGAGCTCGAGTCGGACGTCGAGCGGGGCGAGGCGCCCGGCGATGCGGGACCTATCGGCGGAAACCGAAAGATATTCGACAACGACATAGGTGTCCTCGCTCTCGAGACGTCGGATGGCCTGGCACAGCTGGGCCAATGTGAGTGTGAGATCCGCCCGCACCTTCACCAGGCCGGCGCCCGGAGGGAGATCCCCCATGGCGGTCACCGTGAATCCCGCCTCGGTCGACAATCGCTGCAGCCGCTCCTTCAGCGCCTCCGCGGCGAGCGCATCGCTCGGCGCAGCCACGGCGAACCGGGATGCGTTTCTGCGCCCGGCCTCCGCCTCGGCGCGCAACGCCGGCAGCGAGGCGATGAGGCGGACGTTGCGCGCATACTGCGCCTGGAGGTCCCTGCGCTGGGCGGCCCGGTCCAGGAAGCCAAAGGCGAACGGCTGGACGACGACCATCCAGACGAGGGCGGCCGACACGACCAGCAGGCCGAGGGCCACCAGCCTTCGCTCCCGCTTGGTCAGCGGCTTCATGGCTGCGGCCCCGGCTTGGCGTCGGCGGTGATGTCGAACGGTCGGATGGGCGTCGGCCCGGTGGTGGGCTCGGCGACCGCCACCCTCAGGTTGGCGAAGGCGCCCGAGGCCAAAAGCGCCGCGGCGACGTCGACGTCCTCGCGCCTGAAGCCGACGATGTGCAAGCTTCGGCCGTTCCACTCCAGGTGCTGGACCCAGGCCCCGGACGGGACCGCACGGGTCAGGGCGTCGAGCAATCTCAGCGGCTCGCCGCGGCGCCAGCGAGACGCCAGATCCCGGCGTCGGGCGGTTTCGGCGCTCACCCGGCGCCGAAGGTTCTGCACGGCCGCCACCGCAGGACCTTGGGCCTCCACCGACGCCCGCAGGCGTGCGACCCCCAGCATGTCCCGGCCGACCAGCACGGCGAGGTTGGCCGCGATGAGCGCCGTCACGCCCAGCCGCCAGTAGAGCCGCGTGCGACCCTTGCGGACCTCGCCGAGCTCGTCGAGAACAACGGGGAGGAAGTCGAAGCGGGGCGGCGCGGCCTCCGCGCCCACCCGCGCGGCCAAGCGCACCGGAAGGTAGCCGTCGGCGAGCGCCCGGGACACAAGCTGGGCGCCCGCGGCGCGCGGCAGAATGCCGAGCAACAGGGTCTGGAGGCCGCCGCCGTCTCCGCGGTCAATGACTTCCGCATCGAAGTGGATCAGTTCGGGAGCGAGCGGCGAAAGGCGATCGATGTCGAGAGCGATCATCCGGCGCACGTCGCCCGCGCTCATCGGCGGCGCCGAAATCTCCCGCAGCAACAGGGCGCCGGCCGGCGCGATGAGCCCCACCTTCTTCGGCGCGCCGCCATCGTTGGACTCGACGCGCTGGCCGTCCCGCCACAGGCTCCAACCGCCGTCGGCGCGTTGCTGGATCCAGAAACGCGGACGCGACGACAGGGCGTCGCGCCAAGCGGCGGGAAGCATGGCGGCGAGCTCGCCGGCCCACCACGCCAGCCCTCGCCGCGCGTAGCCGGCGATCGACCCGAAGTCGACCTGGGCGTTGAGCAGCTCCTGGACGCTCATGCCCGGGCCTTGCACCGATGACTGGCCTGGTTGAGGCGGCAAAGCGTATCGATGGTGGTTCTCGGGCGGATGATGAGGTCCGGCCAGCGCCGCGGATCGTCCGGCTCGAACGTCACGCGCACCCGCACCAGCTCGGGCAGCGCAGGCTCGAAGCGCCAGGCGCCTCGCCAGCGGCGCTGCTCGTCGGGACGGGCGGCGCCGAAATAGCCGATCTCGAGCTGCCGCACGCCGGCCACGAGCATCTGGGTGTCTGCGGGCATTCCCGGCGCGATGTCGCTGGCGGAGGCGAGCACGAGCTCACCGGCGGCGTCGAGAGAAAGGCGGTAGCGCCGCAAAGGTCCCGGGCGAGCAGCCTCGGGAGCGTTGGCCAGGAATTCCAGGCTCTCCGACGATCCTCTGAAATCGACGTCGGGCGGGTTGGTGTCCAGGAGCGTCATCGGATAGGCCTGCTCGAGGCGGTCACGCAGCGCGGCCTGGGCGGCGTCCAACGCCTCGCCGGCGGCCTCTCGGGCGTCGACCCTTCGCCAGACCTGACGCCCGGTGGTGAGGCCCGAGACCAGCAAGAGCCCGATCATCCCCACGATCACCAGGCTGGCCAGCGCCTCGACCAGCGCGAAGCCGTCCGAGGCCGCATTTGCCCACAGCGCCGATCGCGTCACGGGCGCGGCCCCAGGCGCAAGGTCTCCAACCGCACGATGTCCGCGGCGCCCGTCCTCGGACGGACGGCGACGGTCACGCGCCAGAGCGCCCCGACGGCGCTGGCGTCGACGCCGTCGCTGTAGGGCGAAACTTCCAGCCGCCAGACGAGGTCGCCGGCCACGCCCGAGGTGCCTCCCTCCTGGAGCGGAATATCCGAACCCACCGAGGCGAGCTCGGACTGGGCGACGAGCGCGGCCTCGCGATGCGTTTCGATGCGGCGACCGCGGTCCGCGCTCTCGGCGATGGCGCGGAAAGTGGCGGCCAGGGCCAGCGCGACGATCGCAGCGGCGATCACCGCCTCGACGAACAGCGATCCTCCGTCGACCCTGGCGCCGTGCGTCTTCTTCGTCGAACGGTTCATTTTGACGGGATCGAAACGCCGCCCAGCGGTCCCACCTCCACCACCGCCGCGTGGCGGGCCGTCGCGATCCACACGACGCCGCCGCTGGACGAGCCGTCGCCGAAGAACGCGATCCGGCCAGCCGTCTTCGCATCGCCAGCGAGCGTCACGCCCGGCGGCGGCGCAGCGACGGGCGCGCCCACGACGCCATAGGCGCGCCCGTCCGGGGCGATCTGGAACTGCACCTCGGAATCCCGCTCCAGCGCCAGGGCGCGCGCCTGGCGCAGCTCGGCGGCCACCGCAGACACCGTCTGCCGCTGCGCCAGCGTCAGAAGGGCCTGCAGCAGGTTCGGGAAGCCGATCGCAGCGACCAGCGTCAGGATCGCCACCACCACCAGAGCCTCGATGAGCGTCTCCCCCGACTGCGAGCTGGGACAAGCGTCACCAATTGCCGACATTGGCAGCCTCGCCGCCCTTGCCGTCCTTGTCGGGTCCCTTGCTGTAGACGTCGAATTCGCCGTGTTGTCCCGGAATCCGGTAGAGGTAGGGCGCGCCCCAGGGATCGATCAGGGCCGACGGCCTCTGAAGGTACGGCCCGTTCCAACCGGCCGCCGTCGCCGGTGCGGTGACGAGGGCGCCCAGGCCTTCGTCCTGGGTCGGATAGCGGCCAACGTCGAGCCGATAGAGCTGCAGCGCCGCATCGACGTTTTGGATCTGCACCTTGGCCGTCTGGGTTCGCGACGCGCCCAGGTACTTCAGCACCTGCGGAGCGATGATCGCCGCGAGCAGCCCCATGATCGCCAGGACGACCAGCATCTCAAGCAAGGTGAAGCCGCCGTCGGCGCGACGACGGCCAGGACACTTTGGCGAGGGTCTGCGGGTCATGGTGTGAGCGCCAGATCGTTGAAGCCGAGGATCGCCGACATGATCGAGGCGATGACGGTGGCGACGACGGCGCCCATGAACACCGTAATGGCGGGCGTCAGCAGGCTCACCAGCCGCTGCACCGTCGCCCGGACGGTCCGGTCGAGCACGTCGGCCAGTCGGCCAAGCATCAGCCCGAGGCGGGCGGTCTCTTCGCCGGTGCGAAGGAAGCTGATGGCCATCGCCGGAAAGACGCCCGTCGCGGCCAGCGGGCCGGAAAGCCCCCCGCCCTGCTTCAGGCCAGCGGCCACCTTCCCCACCGCCGCCGCCATGTGACGGTTGGCGACCGATCGCTGAGCGATGCCGAGCGCGGTCGGCAACGGCACGCCGCCATCGACGAGGCTTCCGAGGGTGCGCGCGAACGCCGCGCATTCCGCATTGGCGATCAGGTGACCCAGAAGTGGCGCACCCAGAATCCTTCGATCGAAAGCGAGACGGGTGGCGGGGCGGCTCAGCCAATGGCGCACCCCCAGCGCCGCAGCCACCGCCACCCCCAGCCCCGCCAAGCCGTATGTCCGCACGCCCTGGCTTGCGGCCATCACCGCGCGGGTGGCGAAGGGCAGCCTGGCGGTCGCCCCGTCGAACAGCACCTCGAATTGCGGGACGACGACCAGCAGCATGACGAGGATGACGCCGGTAGCCACCGCGACGAGCATGCAGGGATAGACCAGCGAGGAGATCACCGTCTGGCGCAGGGCCTCGGCCCGGTCCAGGGTCTCGGCGAGCCTCGTCAGGGCCGCGCCCAGCCGCCCGTCGGCTTCGCCGGCCTCGCACATCGCCGAGGCGACGGGCGGGAACAGTCCCCTGGCCTCCGCCAAAGCGCTCGAGAGCGTCGCGCCTTCCTTCACCCGTCCGTAGACCTTCGCGAAGGCCGCCTTCGCAGGCGCGTGGTCGATGTTGGCCGCGCAGATCGCGAGCGCCCGATTGAGCGGAAGCCCGGCCTCCAGGAGCACGGCCAGTTCGCCCACCGCATTGATGACCGCCTGGCGGGTTCGGCCGCTCAGCCGCGCCTTGGCCTCGGCGCGGGGCCCGGCGAGCGGCTGGGTCTCGATCGGACGCAGTCCCTGCAGCCGAAGCTGCGAGATCACTTGCGCCTGGGACTGGCCCTCCAGGTCGCCCGAGCGAACCACGCCCGAGGGCGTGACGGCGCGGTAGCGATAGGTCGCCATGCTCAGGCCTCGCGGGTCGCGCGAAGGACTTCCTCGATCGTCGTGAGGCCGGCCTTCGCCTTGGCGATCCCATCCTCGAACATCGTCCGAAGGCTGGCGGCGGACTGGATCTCGCGCTCCGACGCCTTGGCGAGGATCAGCCGTTCGGTCTCGGCGTCGGCCACCAGAAGCTCGATGAGGGCGACCCGACCGCGAAAGCCAGACCCGCCGCACGCCTCGCACCCCACCGGCCGCCAGAGCCGGTCTAGGTCGGTCGGCGCGATCTCGAAGGCCTCCAGCGCCTGCCGTTGGGGCGCGTATCCCTTCCGGCAGTGCGGACAGAGCCGCCGCACCAGCCGCTGGGCGAGGACCGCGTTGAGGGTGGAAGTGATCAGGAACGGCTCGACACCCATGTCGAGCAGGCGCGTCACCGCCGCGGCGGCCGAGTTCGTGTGCAGGGTGGCGAGAATCGTATGTCCCGTGAGGGCGGCCTGAACCGCGACCTCCGCGGTCTCGAGATCGCGGATTTCCCCCACCATCATCACGTCGGGGTCCTGACGCAGGAAGGAGCGGAGCGCCGTGGCGAAGGTCAGGCCGATCGGGGGATTGACCTGCGTCTGGTTGACCCCCGCCAGGCGGTACTCGATGGGATCCTCGATGGTGAGGATCTTCCGCTCGGGCGTGCTCATCTCCAGGAGCGACGCGTAGAGCGTCGTGGTCTTGCCGCTGCCGGTGGGTCCCGTGACCAGGACGATGCCGTGCGGCCGACCGAGCACCCGCCGGAACCGCCCGAGCGTCGCGCGATCGAAGCCCAGCGACTCGAAGTCCAGGGGCAGTTGCGAACGATCGAGGATGCGCATGACCACGCCCTCGCCGTGGATGGTCGGCGAGGAGGCGACGCGCAGGTCGACGTCATGGCCGCGGACGGCCAGCCGCAGACGACCGTCCTGGGGCAAGCGCCGCTCGGCGATGTTGAGGCCGGCCATGACCTTGATCCGCGACACGAAGGGGGCTTTCAGGTGGGCCGGCAGGGGGTCTTCGTCCCTGAGCGCGCCGTCGATCCTGAGGCGGACCTTCAGCCCGGACTCGGTCGGCTCGAGATGGATGTCGGAGGCCTGTTGCTCCACCGCCCGGCTGATCAAGGCGTTGACCGCCCGCACCACCGGCGCGTCGCTCGAGAGGTCCTTCAGCCGCTCCAGGTCCGCCTCGTCGGCGGTCCCGACGTCGTCCGGCGCGGCGGGGGTTTCCGGGTACAGCCGGTCGAGCGCGGCCTCCATGTCCCCCGAATGCGCCACGAGCGGCGTGACCGGGCGCTGCAGCGCAAAGGCGAGCGCCTGGCGCGCTTCCATCGCGAGGGGGTTGACGAACGCCACCTCAAAGCCCGCCTCCGTCTCACGCAGGGGGATGGCGCGGGCCTCGCGCATAAATCTCGCCGATAAGCGACCGCCGGCCACGGGCTCGGCGGGAAAGTCGGCCGCCGCGGCGATTCGCAGGCCGGCGGCGGCGGCGAGGGCGCCCGCCAGGGCCTGTTCCGAAACGAGGCCCAGCCGCGTCAGGACCGCATCCAGCGGCTCGCCGGTTTCCGACTGGACGAGTTGGGCGCGCGAAAGGGTCTCAGCCGAGACCAGTCCCCGCTCCAAGACCAGTCGATCGAGCGCGGGCGGCGCGGAATCGCTGCGACGCGCAGGCGCCAAGTCAACCAGGACCGGCGCCGCGCCGCTCTGCTTCCTTGCCAGGACAGTCATGGGTCATCCCACTGCACTCGGGAGCGGCAGGCTCTAAGCTTTGCCCATGGAACGGTATTCCGCCTGCGTGACAGGGGCGTGACGAGGAGCGCCGCCGACGGAGCGCAGGCGCGGCGCGGGCGGCGCTTGCGCCTCAGGTGCTGGCGAGCGTGACCGCGCTGGTCTCGGAGGGCGTGACCACCGCCGGGGACGAGGTTCCCGCCCCCGACGACGTCTGCGCCATGGCCTGCGCCAAGAGGGCCGGCGACGCACTGGCCAATTGGTTGGAGATCGTGGAGTCGGAGTAGATCGTCACGTATTTCAGAATGGCGCCCCGCGCGCCGACCGATTCATAGAGCGCGCCGGTCAGCGAGTTCTCGGCGGTGTGCGTCGAACCGGGGAAAAGGCCGTCCAGGATCGCCGCGCTTTCCAGCGGCGTCGCGTGGGTGGGCAGCGAGTCGCCCGGCGCGAAGGTCGCGATCTGCGCCCACTTGCCCGGTCCCTCCAGGGTGAGCGTGTCGCCGGCGTCCCCGCCCAGCATGGCTTCGAAGACCGACGTCTTGGCGCCCGTGGAATCGAGCGTCACGGTCAGGGCGTTGGGATTGATCTCGACCGTCTGGCCGTTCCCGGCGCTGCCCACGACCGCGTCGATGTTGGTGGCGGCGACGCCGGTGTTGGGATTGTTGACCGTGAGGTCGACGTCAGCCCCTTCCGCCTTGGCGAAGACGACGTCGAAACCGGCCCCGCCCCGCAAGATGTCCGCCAGCGAGGCGCTGAGCTGAAGATCGAAGATGTCGCCGGCCTTGGTTCCGTAGATGTAGTTGCCGCCGCCGCTTCCCCCGAGCCCGAACCAGTCGCCGCCGTTCGCCCCGCTGTCGCCGCGGATGACCGTGCCGGACGCTCCGGCCTTGATCTGGATCGCCGCGTAGGCCAGCGAATTTCCATCGTCCAGCTTCAGGGTGGTGAGCCCTTGCGGATTGATGCCGAGCACGCCGGACGCCCAGGAGTCGCTCTTGCTGAACTGCGAGAACGCGCCGAGCACATCCGTCGCGGGCGTCGACGGGCCCGGCCGGAACGCGGTCAACACGGTGGCGCCGGCCGGAGTCAGCTGGTTGACCGTGCCGTCGGTCCAGACGGTGTAGTAGGTGCTTCCGTTGGAGAACACGTAGGCGCTGAGCGCGCCCGGCGCGTAGCTCTGCTGCGTCGGATCGAGCTTGCCCGTGTAGTCCGTCGCCAAGGTTCCCTGCACGTCGTCGATCCGCGTCACCTCGGAGGCAAGGGTCGCGGTATCCGCGCCGTCCAGCGCCGTTCCGGCGGCGGAAAATCCCTGGCCTGCGGCGTTCATGACGCCCACCAGTCGGAAAGCCGCGCCGGAGGTGACGTTGACCTGGCCGTCGGCGCCGATCAGCGCCACGAACGCCTTTCCAGGCCCGGCGCCCGCGTCGGTCAAGGTCGAGCCCTGAAGTTGGGCTAGGTTCACCTCCACCGTCTCGCCGGTGAGGGCCGTGTGCGCCACGACCGCCTCTATGCCGCTCGAGGCCGCGACGCCGAACGAGGCGCCGGTCAGGTCGATATCCGTTCCGGACCCCATCACCTGGACGACGTTCACACTATTGGCCCCGCCTCTCAGGACATCGCCGTTCAGGCTGGCGGACGTCTTCGCCACCACGAAGGTGTCGTTCCCGCCACCCGCGATGATCGTGTCGTACGAAGAATTTTCGAGCAGGAACTTATCGTTCATCTCCCGGGCCGTCGTATCCACGATTATCCCGGAGGAATTGGTCAGGCTTATCTGCATATCGATGGCAGGATCTTGAAACGTATATCGGTATTCACCTGTCGCCGAATCGACGCCGATAGTGGCGTTGACCGTCGAACCGTTGAGCTTTTGACCAGTTGCCACGATCGGTCCCCTTCTCGATCTCGGGTCGGCGAACCCCTGTCGCACGCAGACCCCCTGAGTGAATCAAGGGAAGCATAAGCTTGCGCTTCCCGGTCCACAATCGCCATCTAAAGACATTTTTGTCACAATTATCTTCTAAACTTTGGATTCGGCAGTAACCGTCCTCGACAAGACACGTGAAGACTTTTTTCATCCGTATTCGCACTTTTGAAGATCGGGCGACGTCGGGCGCCGGCGCCCGGCTAGGGCATTGAGGAACAGGGTGATCAACGCCTACGACGAGATCGCCTACGCGACCGGCGCCTTTCCTCAGACCCACCCCGACAGCCTAGCCGCCCAGGCGCTGCTCTTCGGGCTCCAGCCGGCGCCGATCGGGAGCTGCCGGGTGCTGGAGGTGGGGGCCGGAGACGGCTCCAATCTCATTCCGATGGCCCTCGGACTCCCCGATGCGGAGTTCGTGGGCTTCGACCTCGCCGGCGACCCGGTCCGGCGCGGAATTGAAGTCATAGAGAAGCTGGGTCTTCGCAACGTGAGGCTGTTCCAGGCGGACATCCTCGACGTCGATCTCGGCCCGCGGCCGTTCGACTACATCATCGCCCAGGGGGTCTACTCCTGGACGCCCGATCACGTCCGTGCGGAGCTCATGCGCCTGGTGGGGCGGCTCCTCGCGCCTGATGGGGTCGCCTACGTCAGCTACAACGCCTTGCCGGGCGGCTATGTGCGACTCGCGGTCCGCCATCAGCTGCTGTTCGAGACCCGCGACGTCGTCGGACGAACGGCGCGCGTCGAGGCGGCGGCGGGCGCCTTGAGGGGCTGGCCGGCGCCGGCTGTGGCGACCGGAACCTTGCAGCGCGCGATCGCCGAGGAGGCGGCGGCGATGCGCGGCCGTTCATTCTCCGCCCTGGCTCACGACGAGCTCAGCGATGCGTTCCATCCGGTCTACCTGACCGACTTCGCCGCCCAGTGCGCCGAGAGCAGCCTGCGTATCCTCACCGAGGCGGAGCCCGGCGAGG
Source organism: Caulobacteraceae bacterium (assembly GCA_019247715.1). Classification (GTDB taxonomy): domain Bacteria; phylum Pseudomonadota; class Alphaproteobacteria; order Caulobacterales; family Caulobacteraceae; genus Acaudatibacter. The sequence continues at coordinate 47,486 of JAFBAO010000023.1, read as the reverse complement.
TGGGGCAATGGTTCGCACCGCCCGAGATCTCCGATCACGAGCCTTTCGATGCGCTCGCCCGCGCCCAGGCCGCCGACTTCGCCGAGGCGCGGCTGTTTCACCAGAGCCTGGTCGTCAGGGCCGAAGCGCCCGCCGCGCGGCGGCCGAAGGTCGAAGCCTTCGCGAGCATGCACGCGTCGTCCAACGCGCGCCGGATCGGCGCCACGCGCTTTGAAGTGGCGGCCGTGGCCAGTTTCGATCTAGCCGATCCGGTGCTCGCCGCGGTTCTCGAGCGCCTGGCCTCGATCTGGCCGGCGACGGCGCCCGTCCCGACGCTGATCCAGGACGGACCGCGACTTCTTGGACTGCTCGAGCTCTATGGCCTCAGGGCGCTAGAGCTTCACGCCGCGCCGATGACGATCGCGCTCGGCGAGCGTCCAAGAGCCAGCCCGCTTGCCCGGCTTCAGGCGGAGGCTGGGGCGAACAAGCTGACGACGCTGCGCCACACCATGGTGGAGGTGGACGACGCGTTCAGCCGCGGCTTCATCGCCAGCCTGGATGGATCACAGACGCGCGCCGAGCTCGCGAGGAAGGTGGCCCCGCATTTCAACCTGACGCCGGAAGCCGCGCTGGCCCCGGTCGGCGTGTTGCTCGAGGTGCTGGCGCGCGCGCCGCTGTTGATCGGGTAGCCAGTGGAAACGTCGCAACCGAACCGGAGAAGCATCCTCGCCGCGGCCGCGGCCCTCGTCGCATCGGGATCGGCCTGCGGGCAGGCCTTGCAATCCGCCCGGCCGGCGCCCGTACGCGCGGCCGACTTCCTGGCGACCATCGGCGTCAACACGCATCTCGGCTACCCCCAGACCCAGTACGGCGATGTATCGGCGGTGCTCGAGGCGCTGCAGTTCACCGGCGTGAAGCATGTCCGGGACGCGGCCCCGAGCGCGAAGGCGCCCGACGCGTGGCGGAGCTACGAGGCGCTCGCGGCGGCGGGTGTCGGCGCCTGCCTGTTCTGGGGCGCCAAGCGCCCGATGGCGGAGGCGATCGCCGACCTCTCGGCCCTGGAGGCCTTGCACCCCGGGGCGGTCGACGCCCTCGAGGGACCGAACGAGATAAAGCCGAACTTCGCCTACGCCGGCCGGACCGGCAACGCCGCCGCCCAGGCGTTCATGGCGGATATGCGTTCGGCCGCGCGGCGCGACCCGTGGCTCGAGAGAAAGCCGCTGGTGATCTTCACGACCTACGCACGAGCTGCCGCCGACTGCGACTTCGCCAATCAGCACCCCTATCCGAAAGCCGGCGCGCAGCCCGCAAGCCTGCTCCAGCTCGTTCGCGACCGGAACGTCGGGCCGGACGGCGTGATGCCAGGCAAGCCGATGGTGTTCACCGAGCTCGGTTACCACACGCTGGTGGGCAAGCCGACGCGGCCCGCCGCCTGGCAAGGCGTCGACCCGGAGCGCCAGGCCATCCTGCTCGTCAATGCGCTGCTCGACGGGGCGGCGCTGGGTATTTCGAGAACCTACATCTACCAGCTTCTCGACTGTTATCCCGACCGGGGACCGCCCGACCAGGAGAAGCACTTCGGGCTCTACCGATTCGACGGGTCGGCGAAGCCGGCGGCGAAAGCGCTTCGTAACCTGTTCGCACGGCTTTCCGACGACGGCCCCGGGGCGCGGGCCTTCGCGACAAACAGCTTTCCCGCGCGTGTCGCCGCGCCCCCCCTGGTCTCGAGCCTCGCCCTCCAAGACTCTGCGGGTCGGAACTTCCTCATCCTTTGGAATGAGGCGCCGGTCTGGAGCGCGGAGCTCGCGGCGCCGCTGGAGAGCGAACCCGTCTCGACGCGCCTCGTCCTCGAGAGGCCCGGCCCGCTGCGCGCCTTCGACATCATCGATTCGACCGGCGACCGGGTCTTCGCCCCGGCGAGCAGCTTCGCCATATCCTTGGGCGCCCATCCCATCCTGCTGCAAATCGGATAGGCTCGTCCCCGGACCTTGTGCGCCAAAAAGGCGCCCGGCGCCTCGGACCAGCCGCGAGCGCCGTGTACTGACCGTCTTCGCGGCGCGATCTTCGCAAGTTCAGAGGGTTAAGCCGCCGCCGCATTACCGATGCGGCGCCAGCAGCTGAGGCGCCAACTGCCAGATAGACGGCTTGGAATTCTTGATTAGTGAATATCCGTGACCCGACCGCCCCCTCAACACACAAAAATTTCATATAACCTTCGCTTTCTGAATTTTAATGCGACGGTAACGTTTGATCCACGGGAGGCCGCGACGGGGCTCCCCAAACCTATCGCTCATTTAGACTTGGCTCCGGGGGGTGTTGAATGCATTACCGAGGGGTAAGCACCGTTCGCGTTGTTGGTTCGACCCAACCCCGAACTCCGCTTGGCTTCGATCGCCGATTCGGTCCCTTCAATACCTCTGTCCCTCTGCGGCGGGTCGAGCGCGGTACGCTGCGCCGGGTGCTCGACCTGACTCTCGCGCTGACACTCATCGTGATGTTGCTCCCGCTGCTCATCTTGATCAGCTTGCTGATCAAGATACAGGACGGCGGGCCGGTGCTGTTCACCCAGGAACGGATCGGGCGGAAGGGCGCCCGCTTCCGTTGCCACAAATTCCGTTCGATGCGTCCGGATGCGGAGGCCGTGCTGGCCGCGCTCCTAGCCTCGGACCCGCCCTTGCGGCGCGAATGGGAACTGCATCACAAGCTCAAGAAGGATCCCCGCATCACCTTGCTGGGCGATTTTCTTCGCCGCAGCAGCCTCGACGAGTTGCCTCAGCTGTTCAACATCCTGACCGGCGAGATGAGCATCGTCGGCCCTCGCCCCATCGTGGAGGCGGAAATCAAGCGCTACGGCCGGTGGTACCGCTACTACACCACCGTAAGGCCGGGGCTCACCGGGCTCTGGCAGGTCAGCGGCCGCAGCGATGTCGACTACCGCCGGCGCGTCGCCATGGACCGGCTTTATGTCCGTAGCCGCTCGCTGAACTCCTACGTCTGGATCCTGATGGCGACCATTCCCGCCGTGCTGCTGCGCAGGGGCTCCTGCTAGAGAGCGCCCTCACCAGCCCTGAGGCACCGGCAGCCGCCGTTCGGAGACGCTCGGCCTACGCTGCTGGACGAGCGCGAAGCGCGGCGACGCCGGGGCTGTCAAGGCGACGTCGTCGAACCGCGTAGCCGGAGTCGCCGCCGGACGGAACGGCGAAGCCTGGGGGACCGTCGCTATGACGGCCAGAGGTTCGGCCGCTTCGAAGTCCGCAGACTGCGGATCGGCGCCCCTCCCATGCATCAGCGGGTCGACATCCGGCGAGCTTGCGCCCTCGCCGTCGCTGGCCAAGCCACCCGCGTAGAAGATGTGGGCGCCGATCACGGCCACCTTGAGCAACTGGGCGCTCCACTGCGGGCGGACCCAGAGGGTGTGATAGTGGGTGGCCCGCCCCACGGACGTCTCGACATAGCCGCCCAGCGCGGCCGTCGCGACATCGCGGGCTCGCGCCCAGCCCTGCGGCGAAGGCGCCCGGTTCAATGAGCCGTCGCAGGTGAACGTGAACTGGCAGCCGCTCTCGCGCGCAGCGCCCTGAAACACCACGCCGCAGACCGTCTTCGGAAAACGCGGCGCGGCCAGGCGGTTGACCACCACCTGAGCCACCGCCTGCTGACCGCGCAGACTTTCGGACGCGGCTTCGTAGTAGATCGCCGCGGCGAGGCAATCGATCGATCGGGTCCGGTCCTGGGTCGTGGCGGCCCCGAGGTGAAAGGGCGCCGACGGCGGATTCGGCGCCGCCGAGATCGGAACGGCCGCATTCTGCGCGAACGCCGCTGCGGCGGCCAGAGAAGCGGAGGGGCTGGCGGGGGGTCCAGCCGCCGAAAGTCCCGCGCCGGTCCCGGGGGCGCCCACGCGTTCCGGCGGCGGCGTGCGACGGCTCGGCTGACGCCCGATCCAGCGGCTTGCGGGACTCGGGCTCAAGCGTGTCCAGTTGGCGGCGACGATGGGCGCGGCCAGGATGGCGACGCCCGCGCCGACGAGCCCTGCGGCGACCAAGCCGCCAGCACGGGGACGCGGTCGGACCCATCGATCCGGCGGGCTGAGAGTCGTCATCTGGGATGACCTTGTTCCCGACGCCCCTCACCTCTTGGCAGAGCTCTGTGAACTTGTCGCGACACTGCGCTGTAACCGACTGATCCGCGACTTAACCGTCACATTGGAGGCGCAATAAATCCGCGTCGGGGCCCAGGACTTTCGGGGGACATGCGCACACGCCCGGGGCGAGCAATGGGGAGCACGCGGCCTGGGCCCGGCGAGGCGAGGCCGACGCGTGCGGACCTGCGCGTGCAGGCGGCCATCTGCTGCGAGGGCGAAGGTCGGACGCGCAAGGCGGAGCGCGAATATCTGGCCGCCCTGGAAATTGCGCCCCATCACCCGGTGGCCCTCAACAATCTCGGGCTCCTGCTCGCGGCGCGGGGCCGCTTCAAGGAGGCGCTGCGCCTTTTCGCCCGCGCGGTCCGCGCCGACCCGCGCGACGAGGTCGCCCACCTCAACCTGGCGGGAGCGCTGCGGGAAGTCGGTGACGCCGCCGGCGCGACCCAGGCCTATTCGAACATCCTGGCGGCCAATCCGCACTCCCGGGCCGCCCGCCTGAACCTCGCCAACGTCCTGCGCGCTCAAGGCGACCTTGGCGCGGCGCGGCCCTATTACATGACCCTGCTGCAGGGCGATCCGCGCGACGGGTTGGCGAGGTGGAACCTTGCGGCGCTCGACGGCCTTGCGGGGGATTTCAACGCCGCCTTCGCCGGTTTCGCCCTTCACCACGCCCTGCAGCCCGCCGCGCCGCCGCCGCCCGGGCTGGCGAGATGGCGCGGCGAGCCGCTCGGGGGGCGCCGGATCCTGCTGGAAGCGCATCAGGGCCTGGGCGACACCATCATGTTCGCCCGGTTCGCCCGGCTCGTGCGCGACCGCGGCGGGCGGGTGATCCTGCGCGCGCAAAGAGAGCTCGCCGCCTTGATCTCGCAGGTCGAAGGCGTGGAGCGCTTTGCGCCGGCCGACGAGCCGGCGCCGGGCGCCGACCTGTGGTTCCCGCTGGCGGACCTTCCGGCGCTGCCCGGCTTTTGCGCGCCCGACAGCTGCGCGGCGCCTTACATCGGCGCGCCCGCGGATCGCGCAGCACCCTGGGCGATCCGTCTGCCGCAGACCGGGCGCCTGCGGGTCGGCCTGGTCTGGGCCGGCAATCCTACCCACCCGGACGACCGCAACCGCAGCATCCCGCTCCAGACGCTGCTCGCGGCCCTTAGCGAGGTCGCGAACGTCGAGCTGGTCTCGCTGCAGAAGGGCGCGCGCGCCGCCGAGGCGGACGGCGGGCCCTTGACGCGGGCCGACCTCGAGATCGCCGATTTCCTCGACACCGCCGCGGCCCTCGCGCGACTCGATCTGCTGATCAGCGTCGACACCAGCGTCCTCCACCTGGCGGGCGCCATGGGGCGCCCTGCGTGGGCCTTGTTGCCTTTCGCCCCGGACTGGCGCTGGCGGATCGAGGGCGACGAGACCCCGTGGTATCCATCCCTGAGGCTCCTGCGCCAGCCGCGTCCAGGCGACTGGACCGCTGTCGTCGCGCAAGCCGCCGCGGCGCTGCGTGTCAGGGCGCCCCAGCCGGCTCGGCAAGCTGGATGAATAGCCGAGGCGCCCGCCTGCCCCGTCGGCGTCGCCGGGACGCGGGCGCCGCTCGCCGGGACGATGTCGGCGGCCCGCCAGCGACCATCATGCTCAACGGCAAGTTCCTGAGCGCGCCGCCCACCGGGGTCCACCGCGTGGCCGGCGCCCTGATCACCCACCTGGACAAGGTGCTGGCGCAGGGCGGTCAACGCCGGCGATGGATCCTGCTGTGCCCAAAGGACGCCGACGGCGCCCTTCCGCTCGAGGTGATCGAGCGCCGACGCGTGGGGCGTCTCACGTGGCAAGCGTGGGAACAGCTCGAGCTGCCTGGCGCCGCCCGCGGCGAGGTGCTCGTGAACCTCTGCAACCTCGCGCCTCTGCGGCATCGCCGATCGGTGACCATGATCCACGACGCCCAGGTGTTCCTGACGCCCGACTCCTACCCCGCGCCCTTTCGCGCGTGGTATCGTTTCGCCCTCCCCCGCATCGGACGAGGCTCGGCGCGCATCCTGACCGTCTCGGACTACTCGCGCGATCGTCTGGCGCAGTTCCGGGTCGCCTCGCCGGAGAAGATCGACGTGGTGCGCAACGGCGTCGATCACATGCAGCCCATCGTCCCGGACGGAGCCATCCTTGCGCGGCTGAAGCTCACGCCCGGCGGCTACGTCCTCGCCGCCGCCGGCGCGCAGAAGCACAAGAACGTCGGGCTGCTCTTCAGGGCCTTCGCCGCCCACGCGCTGCGTGGGCTCGCCCTGGTGGTGGCGGGCGGCGACCGGGAGGCCGCCTTCGCGGCCGCCGGCGCCCCGGCGCCCCCCGGGACGATCTTCGCCGGCCGCACGTCGGATGCAGAATTGCGGGCGCTTTACGAAAACGCCCACTGCCTGGCCTTTCCATCCACGACCGAGGGTTTCGGCCTTCCCCCGATGGAGGCGATGAGCGTCGACTGTCCGACCATCGTGGCGCCGTGCGGGGCGCTTCCGGAAGTCTGCGGCGGCGCTGCCCTGTACGCCGACGAGCGCGACCCCGCGGCCTGGGCGGCGGCGATCCAGTCGCTTTACGAGCGACGGCTCAGGCTGCGCCTGCGGGAGGCGGGCCGCGTGAGAGCGGCGCTCTATCGCTGGGAAGACAGCGCGCGCAGGCTCATGGCGATCGTCGAAGGCGTCGCCGAGCGCGCGGGGCGCGGCGCGTGAACGCCGTCCGCACCGAAAGAGGCCGCCCGGTCGCCGGGAACGGCGCCGACATCGAATTCTCCCTGGCTCTGCACGACAAGACCGGCAAGTATTTCCACGGTCGCGATCTCATCGAGGTGACGAGCGACCTCCTGCATCGCCAACTCTTCTGGCGCCTTGCCTTGGATTCGGTTCCCGGCGGCCTGACCGCCAAGGTCATCGGCCGGCTCCTGAGCCTGGAGGTGAACGCCCGCGTCCGCTGGGCCGCATTCGACCGACTGACGCCGAGGCAGCGCCGCCGCCGACCCGTGGCGCACATGGATCCCTTCACGACGCTCCTGCATCGCCTGTCGTCGCGCGATCTCGTCCTCTGTCACGACGTCGGGCCGCTCACCCACCCGGGCCTCTTTGACCGGCCGGTGACCGCGGCCTACCGCAAGGCCTACGCCGAGATCACCGACGTCGGGCCGCACATGGTCTTCGTGAGCCGCGCCTCGCAGACCGCGTTCCACGAACTCTTCGACGGCGCGTTCGCAAGCTCCCGGGTGATCTACCCGCCACTTCGCTCCGAAATCATGGCGGCCAAGCAGTCGCCGGCGCCCGGCGTCGCCAAGCCCTTCCTGCTCACGGTGGGCGGCCTTGGCGCGCGCAAGAACCAGAAGCGCGCCATCGAAGCGTTCCAGCGCTCGGGGCTGGCCGCGCGCGGGGTGGGATACGTCCTTTGCGGCGGCCGCGAACCGGGTCACGAGGCGATCATCGAGGCGGCCCGTCGAACCCCCGGCGTGCGGCTGCTGGGATTCGTGAGCGACCCGGTCCTCAACTGGCTTTACGCCCACGCGGCCGGCTTCGTGCTTCCGAGCTTGCTCGAGGGGTTCGGCGTTCCGGTGGCCGAGGCCATAGCGCGGGGCCTGACGCCGCTCGTCTCCGCCGGCGGCGTCCTGCACGAAGTGGCCGGCGACGGCGCATTGCTGGTCGACCCCGGCGACGCCGACGACATCGCGGGCGCCATGCGCAGGCTGGTGGAGATGCCGGCTCCGGAGGCGGAGCGGCGCCGATCGCAACTGGCCGACTCGATCCGGAGGTTCACGCCGCAGGCCTTCGCCAACGCCTGGCGGGACGCCATCGGCCAGGCCTCGCGGATCGACTAGTGTCCGAGGCCGAAGTTCGCCAGTGGATGGGATCGGCGCCGAGCGAACTTCGGACTCACAAGGACACTAGCAAAGCTTTGAATTTAGTGTGGTTTACGAATTTGAAGTTCGCTTCGGCGCCCGCCCCATCAATCGAGCGAACTTGAAATTCACGACACTAGACTAGGCCCGCTATTCCACTGGCATCGCCGCCAGCTCCCGGGCCTGCTTCGGAGGCCGGAGGAGCAGGACCAGCGGGATCATGGCCAGCGCAACCACGGACATCAGGTGGAAGACGTCAATGTAGCCCACCATGGCCGACTGGCGGGTGATCTCGACGTTCAGTCCTTCCAGGCCCCCGGAGGTCATGGGATTCACGCGGGAAAAGAAGTCGCCGAACGCTGGGTTCCCCGGCTGAACCTTGGCGGCGAGGTCGGCATGGGAGACCGCGGCCTGGCGGGTGAATGTCGCCTCCATGACCGAGATGCCCACGCTTTGTCCCAGGCTGCGCACCAGGGCGTAGGCGGAGGCGCCCTCCGGGCGAAGCGCGGGGCCGAGGGTCGCAAAGGTCAGCACCGTCATCGGCACGAACATGAACCCCATGCCCAGGCCCTGGATTATTCCGCTGACCACGAACGGCGTGACGGTCATGTCGAGGCTGAAGTGGCTCATCTGGAAGAGCGCGACGCCGGACGCCCCCAGCCCGAGCCCCAGTAGCACCCGCGAGTCGATGCGCCCGATGACCCGTCCCACCGCCAGCATGGAGACGAACGAGCCGACGCCACGGGGCATCATGGCCATCCCCGCCGCGAACACCGGATAACCCATCAGCCCCTGCATCAGCGGCGGCTGCAGGGCCATGGTGGAGAACAGCAGGACGCTCAGCGCCACGCCGAACAGGTTGCCGGCGAGGAAGTTCCGATCGCGAAGCAGCGCCCGATCGAAGAAGGGCTGACGCGCGGTGAGGGTTTGCATGACGAACAGGTAGAGGCCGATCGCGGCCAAGATGGCCTCGGCCCAGACCTCCCTGGAAGAGAACCAATCCTGGGTGGGGCCTCGGTCGAGAACGAGCTGAAGACCGGCGACGAACGCCACCAGCGCGCCGTAACCCAAGAAGTCCAGCCGACGTCCGCGCGCCCCTCCCCCTTTTGACATGAAGAGCCAAACCCCGGCGAAAGCCAGGACGCCCACCGGAAGGTTGATGTAGAATACCCACCGCCAGGAGAAATTGTCGGTGAGCCAGCCGCCGAGCAGTGGCCCGAAGATCGGACCGAGCAGCGCGCCCGCGCCCCAGATGGCCATTACCTGGCCTACCTGCTGAGGCGGAAAGAGGTCGAGCATCACCGATTGCGAAAGCGGCATGAGGGAAGCGCCGCAAAGGCCCTGCAGCAGCCGGTAGACCACGATCTGAGCGAGATTGGTCGCCGAGCCACACAACATCGAGGCGACGGTGAAGCCCGCGATGGACACCAGGAAGACCTGCTCGGCGCCGAACCGTCCGGCGAGCCATCCGGTCAGCGGGGTCATGATCGCGGTCGCCACGATGTAGGAGGTGAGAACCCAGGTCATCTGGTCCTGGGAGGCCGAGAAGCTGCCTTGCATGTGCGGGAGGGCGACGTTGGCGATCGTGCCATCGAGCGAGTTCATGAGCGTCGCCAGCATCAGGCACACCGTGATCGGTATCCGGTTGGCGACGTCCTGGGGTGATGCCATGGATGCGGCGACTCCGATTGACGAATCCGAGAGAGGCGTCCGGGGTCAACGCGCCAGGTCCGGAGAAAGGACGAGTCGCCCTGACAGCCCAGGTCGGCGACTCCTGCATGACGTGCGGCCTGGGCGGCCTCGACACCGTCCGCCTCCCAGCCGGCCGTTGACAGAGCCCCGGCCTCGCCCCCACTTTCCGCGCCTTCCCAGGGTCCTCCCCGGCCCGCAGCCCCCGACTTTGCCCGCTTGAAGAACGTCGTCGTCGTCGAAAGTCCGGCCAAGGCCAAGACCATAAATCGGTATCTCGGACCGGACTACAAGGTGCTGGCCTCCTACGGTCACGTACGCGATCTGCCTTCCAAGGACGGTTCGGTCCTGCCCGACCAGGACTTCGCCATGACCTGGGACGTGGACGCCAAGTCGGCCAAGCGGCTCTCGGAGATCGCCGAGGCGGCCAAGGGCGCCGACCGGCTGATTCTCGCCACCGACCCCGACCGGGAGGGCGAGGCGATCAGCTGGCACGTGCTGGAGGTGCTGAACAAGCGGCGGGCCCTGAAGGGCGCCGAGGTGGAGCGCGTGGTCTTCAACGCCATCACCCGCACGGCGGTGACCGAGGCCATGAAGAACCCGCGCGCCATCGACATGGAGCTGGTGGAGGCCTATCTCGCCCGCCGCGCCCTGGACTATCTGGTGGGCTTCACCCTTTCGCCCGTCCTCTGGCGCAAGCTGCCCGGCGCACGCTCGGCCGGCCGGGTGCAATCGGTGGCGCTGCGGCTCATCGTCGACCGCGAGCTGGAGATCGAGCGCTTCCGGACCCGGGAATACTGGAGCGTCGAGGCCGATGTCGCGGCCGGCGGGGATCCCTTCGTCGCCCGGCTCGTCAAGCACGAGGGCAAGCGGCTCGGCAAGTTCGACCTCGGCGATGCGGCGTCCGCCCAGGCGGCCAAGGCGGCGGTCGAGCGGGCCGCGTTCAAGGTCTCGGCGGTTGAGAAGAAGCCGGCCAGGCGCAGTCCGCCGCCGCCCTTTACGACCTCCACCCTGCAGCAGGAGGCGGCCCGCAAGCTGGGCTTCTCGGCCCAGCGCACCATGCAGGCCGCCCAGAAGCTCTATGAGGGCGTCGACGTGGGCGGAGAGACGGTAGGCCTCATCACCTACATGCGCACCGACGGGGTCCAGAGCGCGCCCGAGGCGCTGGAGGAGGCGCGGCGGGTCATCGGCGGGCTCTATGGCGCCGCTTACGTTCCCGAGGCCGCCCGCCACTACCGCACCAAGGCCAAGAACGCCCAGGAGGCCCACGAGGCTATCCGGCCCACAAGCCTCGCGCGCAATCCAGGCTCGCTCCGGCTCGAGAGTGACCTCGGGCGGCTCTACGAGCTGATCTGGAAGCGGATGATGGCCTCGCAGATGGAGGCGGCCCGGATCGAGCGCACCACCATCGACCTCGACAGCGCCGACGCCCGCACGGGCCTGCGCGCCACCGGCCAGGTGGTCCTCTTCGACGGCTATCTGAAAGTCTACGAAGAAGGCCGCGACGATCCCGAAGCCACCGCGGCCAACGGCGCCGACGCCGAGGCGGGCGATTTCGCCGGGCGGCTGCCCGCGGTCGCCCAAGGCGCGCCGGCCGGCGTGCGCGAGGCTAGGGCGCAGCAGCATTTCACCGAACCGCCGCCGCGATACTCGGAAGCCTCCCTGGTGAAGAAGATGGAGGAGCTGGGGATCGGGCGCCCCTCCACCTACGCCTCCATCCTCTCGGTCCTGCGCGACCGGAACTACGTGCGGATGGACAAGGCCCGCTTCGTCCCCGAGGACGCCGGGCGGCTGGTGACGGCCTTCCTCGAGCAGTTTTTCCGACGCTACGTCGAATACGACTTCACCGCCGACCTGGAGGAGAAGCTCGACCTGGTGTCGGCCGGCGACCTCGACTGGAAGACCTTGCTTCGGGATTTCTGGAAGGAGTTCCACGCCTCGGTGGGCGAGATCGGCGAGCTTCGGATGGGCCAGGTGCTGGAGGCTCTCAACGAGGCGCTGGGCCCCCACATCTTTCCCGACAAGGGCGACGGCGCCGACCCGCGCGCCTGCCCGAGCTGTGGCGCCGGGCGTCTATCGCTGAAGACCGGACGCTACGGCGCGTTCATCGGCTGCTCCAACTACCCGGAGTGCCGCTACACCCGCCCCATCGCCCAGGACACCGGCGAGGAGCCGGCCGAAGCGGCCGAACGCGAACTCGGGCTCGATCCGGCCACCGGCCAGGCGGTCTGGCTGAAGACCGGCCGGTTCGGGCCGTACGTGGAAGCGCAGGGCGACAAGCCGAAACGCGCCAGCCTCCCCAAGGACTGGCCGCCGCCTGCGGTGGATCTGGACAAGGCGCTCAGGCTGCTGCGCCTGCCGCGCGAGGTGGGCGCCCATCCGGAGGACGGCCAGCCGATCCTGGCCGGGATCGGCCGCTACGGCCCCTATGTCCAGCACAACGGAACCTACGCCAGCCTGGGCTCGGCGGACGAGGTGTTCGACGTCGGCCTCAACCGCGCGGTGACGGTGCTGGACGAGAAGCGGTCCGGCGGCCGGACGCGCAGCGAGCCGCAGGTGCTGAAGGAGCTGGGCGCGCATCCGGAGGACGGCGCGCCGGTGCGGGTGCTCGCCGGCCGCTACGGCCCCTACGTCAAGCACGGGAACGCCAACGCCAACGTGCCCAAGGGCTCTGACCCGGCCGCGCTGACCCTCGAAGAGGCGATGAAGCTGCTGGCCGCCCGCGCCGCCAAGCCCGCAGGCCGCGGCCGCCGTCGTCCGGCCCCAGCCCGGGCGGCCAAGCCGGCGACGAAGGCCAAGCCCGCGAAGGGGAAAGCCTCAAAGGCTAAGTCGGGGAAGGCGGCGAAGGCGAAGAAGTCCCCTTAGCCCCCTCAGGCGGCGGCGGCCAGGGGGCTCGGACCGAAGCGGTTGGCGCCGTCCTCTCCGTGCATGACTCCTAGCTCGATGGCGGCCCAAAGGATCACGAGCGTAAAGACAAAGCTGCCGAACCCGTGCGGCAGCGGCCACACCCCCACCAGGGCGAAGAGCACCAGGGCCGCCCACCAACCCGAGCGGCCCCGGTCGTGCAGGCGCTTGGAAAGCACGCAGGCGCCCGAATAGAGCAGCGCCGGATAGACGAACCAGCCGGTCAGCCAGTGCAGCGTGACGTCGACCGCCGCCTCGTAGGTCGCCGCCAAGGCGATCAGCGCCAGCGCCGCGACCAGGAAGGACGTGCGCGACAGCCGCCCCTGGGCCGACCAGAAGAGATCCGTCCAGCCGCTCCGACCGCTCATCCGCCGCTCCGCCGAGGTTCGGCCGGAACTTACCGGCCGAACCGCGGAAGCGGAAGCAGCCGGGTCAGCTCACCGCCGGCGCCGGCGCGGCCGGGCCCTCGATCCCCTTCGGCGAAGGACCGAACTTGTTGGGACCGGCCGTCCCGTCCAGGAAGCCGCATTCCACCAGGGCCCACAGGCCCCCGATCACCGGGATGAAGTTGATCAGCACCCAGATCGCGCCTTTGTCGCGGTCGTGCCAGCGCTTGATCTGCAGCGCCAGGCTGATCCAGACCGCGGCGACCAGGACCGCCAGATAGAGAATGCCCCCGACGATGCCCATGCCGGCGCCGGCCGCGGCGCCGGCGCCGTTGTTGGCCTGGGCCGCCATCATCGCGCCTCCGCCGAAGACCATGGCGATGATCATCCCGACAACGCCCAAGACGACACCGGCGCCGATCGCGCCCAGCCAGTAATGCGTGCGTCGAATACGGCCCTGAAAGCCGAACAGCAAAGTGGTGAAGTTCATAGACGTCTCCCCCGTGCGCGCCGTCTCCATGGCGACCCGACACGCGGCGGATGCTTCGCCTCAAACGCAAATGTGTCAAGACTTCGCGAGGACTGGCCTCGACGGCGTAGACGGCCGCTCTTACTCGGGCCTCAGCCGAACTCCGCCAGGACTTCGTCGGCGGCGACGCTGTCGCCGGCCTTGGCGTTCACGGCCTTGATCACCCCGTCGCGTTCGGCGCGGATGATGTTCTGCATCTTCATGGCCTCGACGACGCAGACGGTCTCGCCGGACTTCACCTCCTGGCCGGCGACCACCTCCACCGAGACCACGAGGCCCGGCATGGGCGACACGACTAGGCGCGAGGTGTCGGCCGCCTGCTTCACCGGCAACCGCTCGTGCAGCTCGGCGGAGATGGGGGTCAGCACCAGGACCCGCTGGCGTGCGGCGCGATGGCGGATGCGGAAGCCCTCGGCCGCCGGCGCCACCTCGGCGGCGAATCGGCGCCCGTCGAGGACGCCCTGGAACACCGGCCGGCCCGGTCTCCAGTCGACAGCGGAGAGCACCAGCCGATGCTGCTCGTCCAGCAGCTCCACCTCCAGGCCTCCGTCGGCGTCGGCGAGACGCACGCGCCGCTTCTTGTCGCCGATCACCACGATCCACTCGTCGCGTGGCTGCGCCGGCTTCAGGCCCGACAGAGCATGGCCGTTGCGGCGGGTCTGGACCCGGTGCATGGCGCAGGCCGCCGCGGTCATGACGTTGAGCTGCCAGGGCGTCGGCTCCAGGCCTTGGAAGCCGTCGGGAAACTGCTCGGGGATGTAGGCGGTGGAAAGCGCGCCCTCGCGGAACCTAGGCTGGTCCATCACCGCCGACAGGAACGGCAGGTTCTGGGCCGGGCCCTCGATATGGAACTCCTCCAGCGCCTGGCCCATGCCGTCGATGGCCGCCCCCCGGTCGGGGCCCCAGGCGGCGAGCTTGGAGATCATCGGGTCGTAGAACATCGAGATCTCGTCGCCCTCGCGCACGCCCGCGTCATTGCGGACGATGAAGCCGTCGCGCTTGCCCTCCTTGGGCGCATGGTAGCGGACCAGCCGCCCGATCGAGGGCAGGAAGCCGCGATAAGGGTCCTCGGCGTAGATGCGGCTCTCGATCGCCCAGCCGTTGATGGCGAGATCCTTCTGGGAGAAGCCAAGCTTCTCTCCGGCGGCGACGCGGATCATCTGCTCGACGAGATCGAGGCCAGTGATGAGCTCGGTGACCGGATGCTCCACCTGCAGGCGGGTGTTCATCTCCAGGAAGTAGAAGGACTTGTCCTGGCCGGCGACGAATTCCACCGTGCCGGCCGAATCGTAGCCCACCGCCTTGGCGAGCGCGACCGCCTGCGCTCCCATGGCCGCGCGGGTCGTGGCGTCCAGGAGGGGCGATGGCGCCTCCTCGATGACCTTCTGGTTGCGACGCTGGATGGAGCACTCGCGCTCGAAGAGGTGCAGGACCTGGCCGTGCTTGTCGCCCAGCACCTGGATCTCGATGTGGCGCGGATCGACGATGAACTTCTCGATAAAGATCCGGTCGTCCCCGAAGGCCCCCTTCGCCTCGGCGCGGACGGCCGAGAACCCCTCCTTCACGTCGCGCCGGTTCCAGGCGATCCGGATGCCCTTGCCGCCGCCCCCTGCCGAGGCCTTCAGCATCACCGGATAGCCGATCTCCTCGGAGATGGTGACCGCGTGCTCGGGGCCCTCGATCTCGCCGACGTAGCCGGGCACACAGGACACCCCGGCCTCCAGAGCCTTGCGCTTGGAGGCGATCTTGTCGCCCATGGCGTCGATGGCGCCCGGATTGGGGCCGATGAACACCAGGCCCTCGGCGGCGCAGGCGCGGGCGAACTCGGCCCGCTCGGAGAGGAAGCCGAAGCCCGGGTGCACCGCCTCGGCGCCGGTGGCCCGGCAGGCGGCGATGATCTTCTCGGCCACCAGATAGGACTGGGCCGCTGGCGGCGGACCGATCGGCACGGACTCGTCGGCCATCTCCACCGCTAGGCTGCCCGCGTCGGCCTCGGAGTAGACGACCACCGTGGCGATGCCCATCTTGCGGCATGTGCCGATGATCCGCACGGCGATCTCGCCGCGGTTGGCGATCAGGATTTTGGAGAACAAGCCCCTGCCCTACGCAGAAATTCGCATTATCCTGCGCGGGTTAGACGACAAAGGCGCGCCCTGACAACCCCCACCGTGACGCGCCCCTTCTCGGAGGATATTTCCGTGACCGCCAACACCGCCCAGAAGTCGCGCTCCAGCTCAGGATTCGACCTTTCTCCGCCCTCGCCGGAGCAGCGGACTCGGCTCGAGGCCTCCCTCACGCAGGAGGAGCGCGACGTTCTGCTGCACCACGGCACCGAGGCGCCCTTCTGCGGCGGCCTGCTGGCCAACAAGGAGGACGGCGTCTACTGCTGCCGGCTCTGCGGGCTGCCGCTTTTCAAGGCGGTGACCAAGTTCGAGAGCGGCACCGGCTGGCCGAGCTTCTACGCCCCCTTTGACGAAGACCACGTCCGGGCGATCAAGGACACCAGCTACGGCATGGTGCGCATCGAGACTCGCTGCGCGCGCTGCGACTCCCACCAGGGCCACGTGTTCCCGGACGGCCCGAGGCCCACGGGGCTGCGCTACTGCATCAACTCGGTCTCGTTGCAGTTCGTGAGGGCGGGCGATCCCCTCCCCGATCCGCTGGGGCGCGGAGACCGCCTGGCCGCCTGAGGCGGTTCCGAGAGCCCGCAGCGCGCGCCCTCAGAGCGGAATGTTGTCGTGCTTCTTCCAGGGGTTGGAGAGCTGCTTGTTCTTCAGGCTCTTCAGCGCCCGCACGATCCGCCGGCGGGTGCCGCGCGGCATGATCACGTCGTCGATATAGCCCCGCGAGGCGGCGACGAAAGGGTTGGCGAAGTGCGCCTTGTACTCCGCCTCCCGCTCGGCCAGCTTCTTCGCATCGCCGATGTCGGCGCGGAAGATGATCTCCACCGCCTGCTTGGGCCCCATCACCGCGATCTCGGCGGTTGGCCAGGCGTAGTTGACGTCGCCGCGGATGTTCTTGGAGCTCATGACGTCGAAGGCCCCGCCGTAGGCCTTGCGGGTGATCAGGGTGACCTTGGGCGCGGTGGCCTCGGCATAGGCGAAGAGCAGCTTGGCGCCGTGCTTGATGAGCGCGCCCTGCTCCTGCTTGGTCCCCGGCATGAAGCCCGGCACGTCCACGAAGGTGACGATGGGGATGTTGAAGGCGTCGCAGAAGCGCACGAACCGCGCGGCCTTGCGGCTGGCGTCGATGTCGAGCACGCCGGCCAGCACCTGGGGCTGGTTCGCAACGAAGCCCACCGTCTCGCCGTCCATGCGCCCGAACCCGGTGATGATGTTCTTCGCGTAATCTGGTGAGATCTCGAAGAAATCCGCCTCGTCCACGACCTTCAGGATGAGCTCCTTCATGTCGTAGGGCTGGTTGGGGTTGAGGGGGACGAGGGTGTCCAGCGACGGTTCCTCGCGCTCGGGATCGTCGTAGCTGTCGCGGAGCGGCGGCTTTTCCCGGTTGGAGAGCGGCAGGAAGTCCACCAGCCGGCGCACCTGGGAAAGCGCCTCCAGGTCGTTCTCGAATGCGCCGTCGGCGACACCCGACTTCAGGGCGTGGACGCGGTAGCCGCCGAGATCCTCGTGGCTGACGTCCTCGTTGATGACCGTCTTCACCACGTCGGGCCCGGTCACGTACATGTAGGCCGTGTCCTTCACCATGAAGATGAAGTCGGTCATGGCCGGCGAATAGACGTCCCCGCCCGCGCAGGGGCCCATGATGACGCTGATCTGGGGAATGACCCCCGAGGAGAGCACGTTCTGCAGGAAGATGTCGGCGTAGCCGGCCAGACTGTCGACGCCCTCCTGGATCCGCGCCCCGCCCGCGTCGAAGAGGCCGATGATCGGCGCGCCGTTGCGGGCGGCCATTTCCTGGACCTTGACGATCTTCTCGGCGTGGGCCTTGGAAAGCGAGCCTCCGAAGACCGTGAAATCCTTGGAGAACACGTAGACCACCCGGCCGCTGATGGTGCCCCAGCCGGTGACCACCCCGTCGCCGGGAATCCGCTGCTCCTCCATCCCGAAGTCGTGGCTGCGGTGCTCGACGAACATGTCGAACTCCTCGAAGGATTGCTCGTCCAGCAGCAGGTCGATCCGCTCGCGGGCGCTGAGCTTGCCCTTGGCGTGCTGCGAGGCGATCCGCCGCTCGCCGCCGCCCGCCCGCGCCTGGGCGCGCCGCTTGTCCAGCTCTTCGAGAATATGCTGCATTCGCCCCGCCTTGGTTGTGACCGGATGTCGGCGGAGGCCTAGCGGCCGACCGGCCCCATGGCAAGCAGCCGGAGGCGTGCTCCATCCCCGCTCGCCGGGAAGGGCGGTTTCAGCGCAGGGCCTCGAACCAGCGCCCCAGCATCCGCGCTTCCGCCGCCCGCGCTTCGGTCCGCTCCGCGGCTTCGGCGTCCACCCCCCAGCGCTCCTCCTGAAACGCCTCGTCGAGCCGGGAGAGGCCGAAAGCAGCCTCGCCGTCCAGCGCGGCGCGGCAGACCGCGAAGGCTAGGACGGCCGAGCCGAACAGCCCCGCTCCGAACACGAGCCCGGTCAGGGTGAAGTCGCAGGATTCGCCGGCGAGCTGCTCGAGCCTGCGCAGAGTCGCCTCCGGTTGCGGCCGGTGGCTGATCCCCTGGGCGCGGCGGAAGGTCACCCCCAGGGTCGTCTCCGCCCATTCGATCAGCGGGCCCCACTGCACGGCCTGGCGGCGCACCAGCTCGTCCGGACCGTCGGCGAAATAGCAGAGGAGGTCGGCGCCGGCGTAGCGGGCCAGCTCGGCGGCGAGCCCCGCCCGGGCGTCGGCGGCCCGATCGATCGCCGTCCAGGCGAGCCGGGTGGCGGGCATGGAGGCGGGCCGGATGTGCTCGCCCTGCATCTCCCACTCCTCGGCGCAGAGCCGCGCCAGCCGCTCGTTGGGCAGGACGAGCGGCCGGCCAAGCGGCGAACGCGGCGTGCGTTTGTCGAGACGGACCGCGAAGCCGCCTTCGGCCGGCGCCCAGTCGACGTCGCGATAGAAGCGACGGCGCAGTTCCATGGGGTCATCGTGGCGGGCCAAGCGGAACCACCTTCCAGGGGAGCGAGCGACCGCAGTTAGGCCATCCGCGCGCCGGCGCAAGCCTCACGACAATCCGACAGTGGCGGGCCCGGACACGATCGTGTTCCCCGGCGCCGCGACCAGTGGCGCGCCGGCGTCAGGGCATGGTCTAATCGCGGTCATGGACGGCGACCCGAAGATCATTCGCCTTCGCAGCCGCGCCAAGGCGCTCGGCGAGCAGGGGCGCAGGCTGCGCGAGCGCGCCAGGGCCCTTCCCGAGGGCCAGATGCGGGAGATGCTGGAGGCCCAGGCGGTCCTGCTCATCGAGGGCGGCCGCGAGCTGGAGCTGCGGGCTCTCGTCCAGGCGCCGGCGGCGGGGACGGCCTAGATCCGCGCTTCGCGGCGGCGGGACCGCGCGGCCGCACCAGCGCCGCGAAGGGATCCACCGGCGCCTCGGCCTCCGCAAAACCAAAACGGTCGAAGCCGGCGCGCATCTCGGGGCTGAGCGGCGCCTCGATGACGAGTTCGCCGCCCCTCGGATGCGGCAGCACGATCCGCCGCGCATGGAGCTGAAGCTTCAGCGCCCCCGACAGCGCCTGCGAGCCCTCGGTGTTGTATTTCGGATCGCCCAGGATCGGATGGCCGATGGCCAGGAGGTGGGCGCGGAGCTGGTGGGTGCGGCCGGTCACCGGCCGAAGCGCCAGCCAGGCGGCGGTCTGGCCCGCCCGCGACAGGGTGGAAAAATCGGTCACCGCGGGCTCGGCCTTGGGGTCCTTCAGCCCGGCCGGGGTCATCATCTCGCGATCGCCCACCCCGCGCTTGGCGAGCGCCAGCTCGATCGTCCCCTGCTGGGGCTTGGGAACCCCCGCGACGATCGCCCAGTAGATCTTCTGCGTGCGCCGGTGCGCGAAGGCGCCGGCGAGCCGCGCCGCGGCGGCGGGGCTCTTGCCCAACACCAGCACCCCGGAGGTGTCGCGGTCGAGCCGGTGTGCGAGTCTCGGGCGCTCCAGCCCCTCGCCCCAGGCGAGCGTCAGCCCATCCACGTGCCGCTCGGTCTTGGTGCCGCCCTGCACGGCCAGGCCCGCCGGCTTGTTGAGGGCCAGCACTTGGTCGTCCTCGTAGAGGACGAGGCTGCGGGCGAAGGCCGCCTCCCTCGGCGAGATCGTCGCCGGCCGATCGATGGCGGTCGCCTCGGGAAGCGGCGGGACACGCACCTGGGCGCCGGCGGGCAGCCGGGTCTCCGCCTTCGCCCTGCCGCCGTTGACCCGGATCTGGCCGCTGCGGGCAAGCTTCTGGATCTGGATGTTGGTGAGGTGCGGCCAGCGCCGCCGGAACCAGCGATCGAGCCGCACGCCGTCGTCGGCGGCCTCCACGGTGAGGGTGAGCACCTCTGCCATCAGGGCCTCGCAAGCCCCAGCGCGGCCAGCAGGTCACCCATGTCGGCCGGCAGCGGCGCTTCGAGCCTTCGACGCGCACCGCCCGGATCCACGAACTCCAGCGCCGCCGCATGCAGCATCAGCCTGGGGACCGGCGCGCCGCCGAGCGCCAAGGCCCCGCCATAGCGCGCATCGCCGGCGATCGGCCGCCCGATGGATGCCATGTGCGCGCGCAGCTGGTGCATCCGGCCGGTGTGGGGCCGAAGCTCCACCAGGGCGGCCTCCTCGCCGGCGGCCAAGGTGCGATAGCCGGTAGAGGCGCTCTCGGCGCCCGGGTCGTCGGGCTCGCAGACGCGCATGTGGACCTCACGCCCGAGCGAGGCCCGCTTCAAGGGGGTTTCTATGCGGCCCTGCGGCGGGTTGGGCGCAGCGGGCGCCACGACGGCCAGATAGGTCTTCTTGATCCGGCGGCCCATGAGCGCCTTGCCCAGGTAGCTCGCGGCGGGCTTGGTCTTGGCCGCCAGGATGACGCCGGAGGTGTCGCGGTCCAGCCGGTGGACGAGCCGGGGCCGCTTGCCGTTCGGCCGCGCGAAGGCGGCCAGGAGGTCGTCGAGGGTCGCCGCTGCGATCCGTCCTCCCTGGCTGGATAGGCCCGGCGGCTTGTCGAAGGCGATGATCTGGTCGTCCTCGTAGATCGCCAGGGACCTTGCGAAGGCGGCCTCGCCGGGGCCGAGCGCCTTCATGCGCCCCCCTTCTTGGCGCGCAGCGCCGCCCAGCGCTGCAGACGCTCCTTCACCCGGGCCTCGGCCCCCTCCCCTTTGGGCGCATAGAAGGTCCGCCGCTCCACACCGTCGGGGAAGTAGCCCTGACCGGAGAATCCCTCCTCGGTGTCGGGGTCGTACTGATAACCCGCTCCGTAGCCGAGCTCCTTCATCAGCTTGGTCGGAGCGTTGCGGATATGGGCCGGGGGGATCAGGGAGCCGGTCTCGCGGGCCATCCGCCGGGCCGCCCCGAAGGCCGTGTAGGCGGCGTTGGACTTGGGCGCGCTCGCCATGTGCACGCAGGCCTGGGCGAGCGCCAGCTCACCCTCGGGGCTTCCCAGGAAATCGTAGGCGTCCTTGGCGGCCACCGCGACCAGCAGCGACAGGGGGTCGGCCTCGCCGATGTCTTCGCTCGCCATCCGCACCAGCCGGCGGGCGATATAGAGCGGGTCCTCGCCGCCCTCCAGCATTCGGGCAAGCCAGTAGAGAGCCGCGTCCGGGTCCGAGCCCCGCACCGATTTGTGGAGGGCCGAGATCAGGTTGTAATGCTCCTCCCGGTCCTTGTCGTAGGCGGGGCTGCGCTTCTGCAGCGCCTGGGCCATCTCGGCGGTCGCGAGCGGGGCCTCGGAAGCGATGTTGAAGAGGGTCTCGGCCAGGGAAAGCACGTAGCGGCCGTCGCCGTCTGCGAGCGCGATCATCGCCGTGCGCGCTTCGGCAGTCAGGGGCAGCGTCCGGCCCTCGAAGGCCTCGGCCTTGGCGAGGAGCGCGCCCAGCGCTTCATCGTCCAGTCGCTTCAGCACGAACACCTGGCACCTCGAGAGGAGCGCCCCGTTCAGCTCGAACGACGGGTTCTCCGTGGTCGCCCCCACCAGGGTCACCACCCCTTCCTCCACGAACGGCAGGAAACCGTCCTGCTGGGCGCGGTTGAAACGGTGGATCTCGTCCACGAACAGCAAGGTCGACTGGCCCGCCGCGCGGCGCCCACGCGCGGCCTCGAAGGCCTTCTTGAGGTCGGCGACGCCGGAGAAGACGGCCGAGAGCTGCTGGAACTGATAGCCGGCCTCCTTGGCCAGCAGCCGGGCGATGGTGGTCTTGCCGGTCCCGGGCGGCCCCCACAGGATCATCGACGCCAGCCGGCGGGCCTCGGCCATCCGCCGGATCGGCCCGCCCGGCCCCAGCAGATGGTCCTGCCCCACCACCTCGTCCAGGGACTGCGGACGCAGCCGGTCCGCCAGGGGCCGAGGCGCCTCGGGGGTCAGGCCTGCGGCGTCGAAGAGGTCGCTCATGGCGCTAAGGTAGCAACAAATGCCGCAGATCAAGTGGGCCGGGCGCCACGATCCGTCTTCGGCCTCCCCTCAACCCACCTGCGCCGTGATCACCTGCCCATTGCGCTCGATGACGATCGACCAGCCGGACGCGGGCTGGGCCAGCGCCTGGACCAAGGAGCGGGTGTCGTCGATCCGCCGGCCATTGATCTGACGGATGAAGTCGCCCGCCTGAAGACCGAGATTCGCCGCGTATCCGCCGACGTTGGTGACGATCACCCCGCGCCCGGCGAAGGGGTCGAGACCGAGGTCGCTTGCCGCCGCCGGCGAAAGATTGGCGACCGTCGCGCCGTTGAGCGGGTTGTTTCCCTCGATGGTGCGCTCGTCCTTCGGAGGCTGGTCCGGCGGCGGCTCCAGGCGAACCTGGACCGTCTGCTCGGCGCCGCGCGCTTTCCGCACCTGGAGACTCGCGGCGGTTCCCGGCGCATGGGTGGCGATCCGGTAGTTGACCGCCGCCGGCTCGTCGGCCGGCTGCCCGTCCACCTGGAGGATCACGTCGCCCTGCGCAAGGCCGGCGCGGTCTGCCGGGCCGCCCGCCCAGACATCGGCCACCAGGACGCCGCGAGGCGCGGCCAGGCCCAGGCTGCGGGCCATCTCGCCGGTGATCGCCTGGGTCTTGGCGCCCAGCCAGGGCCGCACCACCGAATGGGCGCCCCCAAGAGCGGTGGCCACCACCTGCTTGGCGAGCGCCGCGGGGATCGCGAACCCCACCCCCGTGGACCCGCCCGAGCTGGACACGATCGCGGTGTTCACGCCGATGAGGTCGCCGTTCATGTCCACCAGCGGCCCGCCCGAGTTGCCCGGATTGATCGCCGCGTCGGTCTGGATGAAGAAGGAGAAGTTGTTCCCGTCGCCCTGCGAGCGCGCCAGCGCCGAGACGATGCCGTTGGTCACCGTCTGGCCGACCCCGAAGGGATCGCCGATGGCGAGCACCAGGTCGCCGATCTGGACGTCGGCGGAATCGTCGATGGCGATGGTGGGCAGCCGCTCGGCCCCGGCGCTCACCTGCAGCACCGCCAGGTCGGCCCTGGGATCGTCGAGCAGCACCTTGGCCGGCCATTCGCGACGATCGGCGGTGACCACCATGATCTCCTGGGCGCCGGCGATGACGTGATGGTTGGTGAGGATCACCCCGTCGGCGCGGACGATGGAGCCGGAGCCCAGCGACTGCTCGACCCGCTCGCGCGGGATCGCCCCGCCCATGAAGAGGCCCCAGAACGGATCGACCTGGGTCCGCACCAGGCGCCGGGAATAGACGTTCACCACCGCCGGGGCGGCCTTCCTGACCACCGGCGCGAACGACAGGCGCACGGTCGCCGCGTCCGTCGGGGCGATCCGGGCCGGCGCGGGCAGGCCGGCCGGCTGAGCGGGCTGCGGGCGTCCGCAGGCGGGCGTGAGGATGAGCGCGGCCAGGAGCGGCAGCAGGCGTCGCAGCATCGGCGGGTCTTCCTCCAGGTTCCTCGGCGCTAAAAGGGCGCCTGGAGGGCGCTTTGCAAGAGCGGCCTTCAGCCCGGTGCTGAGAGCGACGATCGCCGAGCCCCGAACCGGGCCGTCAGGGCCGCGCAGGCCGCCAGCAGCGCCGAGGCGATCAGGATCGGCAGACCGGGGACGAGGGGCGCATGCCGCAGCGCCCAGGCGAAGGTGTTGGGGAACAGGGTGGGGCCGAGGATGGCCGAGACGCCGCCCAGCGACTGGTTGGCCCCTTGCAGGCGCCCCTGCTCGGCGCCCGTGACGCGCACCGTCATCAATCCCTGGAGGCCCGGCTGGATGAGGCCGCTCAAGGCGAAGAGCGGCATGCCGACGAAATAGACCGAACTGGTCGGCGCGAGAGCGAAGATGAGGAAGCCCAGCATGCCGGCCGTCGATCCGAGGATCACCGCGCCTTGCTGGCCAAGCCGCCCCACGGTGGGCGCGACCACGAAGGACTGCACGAGGATCCCGAGCACCCCGGTGGCGATGAAGGTCGCGCCGAGGAACGGCAGGCTCCAGTGGTAACGCAGGGTGGTGTAGAGGACGAAGATGTTCGGGAGCACCTGGCAAGCCAGCAGAAAGAGGAAGTTGACGCCCGCGAGCGGCAGCAGGTCGGCGTGGGAGCGCAGCAGGGCGAGGCTCGCCAGGGGATTGGCCTTGCGCCAGTCGACGGCGCGCAGCCGCCGCTCCGGCGGCAGCGACTCCGGCAGGACAATCAGGCCGTAGACCCAGTTCACCGCGCAGAGGCCGGCGGCCACCACGAAGGGCGTGCGAAGGCTCGCCAGCGCCAGGGGCCCGATGTGAACCGGGATGGTGGCGAGGAAGCCCCCGGCCGCCGGTCCCAGCAGGAACCCCACGCTGAAGGCCGCCCCCAACCAGCCGAACCGCCGCGCCCGCGCCTCGGGCGCCGTGATGTCGGCCACGTAGGCGTTGGCGGTGGAGATGCTCGAGGCGGTCAGGCCGTTGAATATGCGACCGATCAACAGCCACGGGAGGCTTGGCGCAAAGGCCATGAACAGGAAGTCCGCCCCTAGTCCCAGGATGGAGATGAGCATCACCGGCCGGCGGCCGTAGCGGTCGGACAACAGCCCCAGCAGCGGGCCGGAGACGAACTGCATGAGGCCCCAGGTGACGCCGAAGACGAACTGCCAATCGGCCGCCGAAGCGGTGGCCGCCGCATCGGCGCCGCCGAAGAAGGACCTCACCAGATTGGGGAGCACCGGAATCATCAGCCCGAAGGAGACAGCGTTCATCACCGCGGTGGCGAAGACGAAGCCGAACGCCGCCGAACGGCCTCGGCGCGGCGGCGGCGCCTTGGCGGCGCGCTCCTGCGGCTCCACGGGCTTCACCGGCTAGCCTCCTCCAGCCGCTCCTTTAGCGCGCCCAGCAGCGCGCGCCACCATTCGCCTTGGCGAGCGAGGAGACCCGGACTCGTCGGTGAGGGCCGTGGAGGCCCCGCCCGGGCTCGCCCGCAGCCGAAGCGAGACCAGGATCCGCGAGCTCACTGCGGCTCCGTCTCCAGGCGCGGCCCGAACGCGGGGAGCTGGCCCGCCCACATGGCCTCGGTTTCCTCCAGCCACCGCTTCAGCGCCTCCATCCCCCCTGCCCTTAGCGAATAGACCCGGAGCCGGGCGTCGAAGTCCGGATGGGCGTCCTCGATCACACCGGAGCGACGCAGGGTGCGCAGGTGGCGGCTCATCGCCGGCGGCGCGAGGCCGACCTCCCGGGCGATCTCGCCGGCCGGTCGGGGCCCGGACCGCAGCACCTCGACCACGCGCCGCCGGTGGGGGTCTGCCAGCGCGGTCAGGAGTTCGTCGAGGCCGTGAGGGGCGCCGTTCACGGGCGCGCCGCCTCGAGGCGTTTCGCGAGCTTCTTCGGCGCCACCGCCTTGTAGCTCTGGACGATCCAGGCCTTGACCGTCGGGATGTCGATGTCGTCGCCGGTGGTCTGGCGCAGCTGCGCCCAACCACCCTTCCAAAGGTTATGGCCGGCCGGCTTCATGTACGGCAGCGTCAACGCCATCTCGTAGGAGATTGGCAGCTTCACGGTCACCGAGAGCTCGGCCGGGGGCGAGGCGGCGCCCCCGAAGAAGACGAACACCTTCTTGCCCACCTTCATCACCGTGTGGTCCCAGGGATGGTCCTCCCAGGCCTCGGGGAAGCCGGCCGCGAAGGCGATCAGCTCGGCCTCCGCCGCCTTTGCTTCGATCCTCGCCATTCATTCCCCTCCTCGGCGAAGGCGCGAGCGCCTGGACCGTGAGGCCGCTGGCCCGCTCCATGTCCTTGAGCCCGGGCTCGGCCACGCCGAACTCCTTCATCAAGGCAGAAATAGTTAACTCTACACGCAACAACCATGTCAACCGCCAGCGCGCGCCGAAAAGACGCGCGCCTCGATGAAGCTCTGAGTTGGGGCCTAGTCTTCCGCCGCAGCCGCCGCCTGGACAGGCCCGGAATCCTGGCCCTTGGCGGCGGCGTCGCGGTCGACGAACTCGATCACCGCCATCGGGGCGTTGTCCCCGTGGCGGAAGCCGGCCTTCAGCACCCGCAGGTAGCCGCCGTTGCGCGCCTTGTAGCGGGGCCCGAGGGAGGCGAAGAGCTTGCCCACCTGGTCCACGTCACGGACGCGGGAGATGGCGAGGCGACGGGCGTGCAGGTCGCCCTTTTTGGCGAGCGTCACCAGCTTCTCCACGAAGGGCCGCAGCTCCTTGGCCTTGGGCAGGGTGGTGGTGATCTGCTCGTGCTTGATCAGGGACGCGGCCATGTTGGCGAACATGGCGGTGCGGTGCGCGGACGTGCGGCCCAGTTTGCGGTGCGCGTATCCGTGGCGCATGGCTCTTACTTCCCCTTCTCGACTAGGTCCGCCTCCCGACGGTCCTTAAGGACTAGATCTGGTCTTCGAACTTCTTGGCCAGCTCTTCAATGTTTTCCGGCGGCCAGTTGGGCACGTCCATGCCCAGGTGCAGGTTCATGTTCGCCAGCACTTCCTTGATCTCGTTCAAGGACTTGCGCCCGAAGTTGGGGGTGCGGAGCATCTCCGCCTCGGTCTTCTGGATCAGGTCGCCGATATAGACGATGTTGTCGTTCTTCAGGCAGTTGGCGGAGCGGACCGACAGCTCCAGCTCATCAACCTTCTTGAGCAGGGCCGGGTTGAAGGGAAGCTCCGGCTTGGCCTCGCCGTCCAGCTTCTTCTTCGGCTCCTCGAAGGTGATGAAGACCTGCAGCTGATCCTGGAGGATCCGCGCTGCGTAGGCGACCGCGTCCACCGGCGATACCGCGCCGTTGGTCTCCACCTCCATGACCAGCTTGTCGTAATCGAGGCTCTGGCCTTGGCGGGTAGGCTCGACCCGGTAGGCGACCCGGCGGACCGGCGAATAGAGGGCGTCGACCGCGATCAGGCCGATCGGCGCGTCCTCCGGGCGGTTGCGTTCCGAGGGGACGTAGCCCTTGCCGGTCTGGACGGTGAATTCGATCCGGATGGAGGCCCCGTCGTCCAAGGTGCAGAGGACGTGGTCGCCGTTGAGGATCTCGATGTCCGAGGGCGCCTCTATCTGGCTGGCGGTCACCGGCCCCGGGCCCGTGGCCCTGAGGGTCATCCGCTTGGGCCCGTCCGAGTGCATCCGCAGCGCCAGCTGCTTGATGTTGAGGACGATGTCCACGACGTCCTCGCGCACCCCTTCCAGGGAGGAGAACTCATGGACCACGCCGTCAATCTGGATGGCGGTGACCGCCGCGCCCTGAAGGGACGAGAGCAGCACCCGCCGCAGAGAGTTGCCGAGGGTCACCCCAAAGCCGCGTTCGAGCGGCTCGGCCACGATGCGAGCCTTGCGGCCGGCGTCGGCGCCGGGTTCGATCTGCGGCTTCTCGGGGCGGATGAGTTCGTTCCAGTTTCTTTCGATCACGGGCGGGTGTCCTCGAACACGGAGGGGCCGGTCGCGTGGGCGGCGCGCCGGCGAAGGGGCGGTCGTTGCGTTACTCTAGACGCGCCGGCGCTTAGGCGGCCGGCAGCCGTTGTGCGGAATGGGGGTGACATCGCGAATGGTGGTGATGGTCATGCCGGCGGCCTGCAGGGCGCGCAGCGCCGACTCCCGGCCGGAGCCGGGACCCGAAACATTGACTTCCAGGGTGCGCACGCCGTGCTCGGCGGCTTTGCGCCCGGCATCCTCGGCCGCCATCTGGGCGGCGTAGGGCGTGGACTTGCGGGAGCCCTTGAAGCCCATCATGCCGGCGCTGGACCAGGAGATGGCGTTCCCCTGGGCGTCGGTGATGGTGATCATGGTGTTGTTGAACGAGGCGTTCACGTGCGCGACGCCGGAGGTGATGTTCTTACGCTCGCGCTTTTTGACGCGGGCCGGTTCCTTGGCCATGAGACGCCCCTTATTTCTTCTTGCCGGCGATCGGCTTGGCCGGGCCCTTGCGCGTGCGGGCGTTGGTGTGCGTGCGCTGCCCCCTCACCGGCAGGCCCCGGCGGTGGCGCAGGCCCCGGTAGCAAGCCAGGTCCAGCAGCCGCTTGATGTTGACCGCGGTCTCGCGCCGCAGGTCGCCCTCGACCCTATAGTCGCGGTCGATGGCCTCGCGGATGTGCAGGACCTCCTGGTCGGTGAGTTGGTTAACGCGACGGGCATCCTCGATGCCGACCTTGTCGACGATCTCACGCGCCTTGGCCGGACCGATGCCGTGGATGTACTGAAGCGCGATGACGACGCGCTTGTTGGTGGGAATGTTGACGCCTGCGATACGGGCCACGCGCGCTTCTCTCCTGGTCACGCCAAGAAACGCGAAAAACCCGGCCGGCCATCGCGATCCAGGAATCGCGGCGCCCGGCGCGGTGATCGCGCCCTTTCGCGGAAGCCGATCCCATATAGGGATCGACCCGGCCGCGTCAATGGCGAAGGGCCCAAACCGAGACGTTAGGCTCTCCTGGTCTCGATCGCCGCGTCGATGGACGAGGCGACCTCCTCGATGGAGCCCATGCCGTCCACCTCGGTCAGCTTCTTGTGGCCCCGGTAGTAGGGCAGCAGGGGGGCGGTCTGGGTGTTGTACTCCGCCAGCCGGACCTTGAAGCTTTCCGGGTTGTCGTCCGGGCGGCCGGATTCGGCGAACCGTCCCGCCACCCGCTCGAGCAGCGCCTGGTCGTCGACCTTGAGCCGGATCACCAGGTCCAGGGGGCGCCGGCGGTGGTCGAGCATGGCGTCGAGCGCCGCGGCCTGGGCGAGGGTGCGCGGGAAACCGTCGAAGATGGCGCCGCCGGCGGCCTCGGCCTCGGGGAGCCTGGCCTCGATGAGCTCGATGACGATGGCGTCGGAGACCAGCTCGCCCCGCTCGATGATCCCGGCCACCCGCTTGCCGAGCGCCGAGCCGGAGGCGATCTCCGCCCGCAGCATGTCGCCGGTGGAGAGGTGCACCATGCCGCGCGTAGCCACCAGGCGTTTGGCCTGGGTCCCCTTCCCGGCGGCGGGCGGGCCGAAGAGGATCAGGTTCATTCTCCCCCCTAGTGCGGGCTGAAGCGCGGGTTCGGCTAGCGTCTGCCGCCGCGCAGCTTGGATTTCTTGATGAGGCCTTCGTACTGGTGCGCCAAGAGATGCGACTGGATCTGCGCCACTGTGTCCATTGTCACCGAGACCACGATCAGGATCGAGGTGCCCCCGAAGTAGTAGCTGCTGATGGTGCCGTTCGCCATTAGCGCCTCCGGCAGCAGGCAGACGGCGGTGATGTACATCGCCCCGATGACGGTGAGCCGGGTGAGCACATAGTCGATGTACTCGGCGGTGCGCTTGCCAGGCCGGATGCCGGGCATGAACCCGCCGTACTTGCGCAGGTTCTCCGCCGTGTCATCCGGATTGAACACCACCGAGGTGTAGAAGAACGAGAAGAAGACGATCAGCAGCCCGTAGAGCAGCATGAAGAGCGGCTGGCCGTGCTGCATCTGGACCTGGAGCCCCTGGGCCCAGCCGGGCAGCTTGCTGCGGTCCATGAAGCCCATCACCGTGGTCGGCAGGAGCAGCAGCGAGGAGGCGAAGATGGGCGGGATCACCCCGGAAACATTGATCTTCAGCGGCAGGAAGCTGGTGTCGCCCCCGAACATCCGGTTGCCCACCTGACGCTTCGGGTACTGGACCAGCAGCCGGCGCTGGGCGCGCTCCATGAAGACGATGAAGATGACGACGCCCACCGCCAGGGCGAGGAAGAAGAGCAGGGTCGTGCCGGCCAGCGAGCCGTTATGGGTGGAGGCGAAGAGCTGGTAGAGGGCGGTGGGCAGCCGCGCCACGATGCCGGCGAAGATGATCAGCGAAACGCCGTTGCCGACGCCGCGGCTGGTGATCTGCTCGCCCAGCCACATCAGGAACATCGTGCCGCTGGTGAGGATCACCACCGTCTTCAGCATGAAGAGCGGCCCCGGATCGAACACCACGCCGTGGCTGTTCTGGAGGCCGATGGCGATGCCGCTCGCCTGGAACATGGCGAGGACCACGGTCAGGTAGCGGGTGTACTGATTGAGCTGCTTGCGGCCCGCCTCGCCGCCCTCCTTGCGAAGCTTCTCCCAGGGCGGATAGACCGTCCCCAGGAGCTGGACGATGATCGAGGCCGAGATGTAGGGCATCACGTTCAGGGCGAAG
Source organism: Caulobacteraceae bacterium (assembly GCA_019247715.1). GTDB lineage: Bacteria > Pseudomonadota > Alphaproteobacteria > Caulobacterales > Caulobacteraceae > Acaudatibacter. Next base: position 17,408 of record JAFBAO010000023.1, on the reverse strand, counting down.
ATCGCCATGTTCCGCACGGCCCCGCCGGAGAACATGTTGAACATGCCGAAGATGCCGTTCGCCTGCCGGTCGAACATCGCGGCGAAGGCCACCGGGTCGATGCCCGGGATGGGGATGAAGGCCCCGATCCGGTAGACGACCATGGCCAGGAGCGTGAAGAGGAGTCGCTTGTGGAGTTCGGTCGCCTTCTGGAAGGCGCCGAGATCCATGTTGGCGGCGAGCTGCTCGGCGGCCGAGGCCATCTAGAACCCCACGACTGATGCGCGACCCAGCCTAGATAGGGCTCGGGGCGCCGATGCTCCAGTGCGACCTGCCGACCTCTCCCGCCGGGGGCGGCAGGGACCCATGCGGTTCGGCGCACGGGAGGGTGAGGGCTTACGCATCGGAACGGCTACTGGATCAGGATTCGGCCTGCGCGGGCGCCGGCCGGGTGACGGTGAGGGTCCCGCCGGCCTTCTCCACCGCCGCCCTGGCCGAGGCCGAGGCGGCGTAGACGGTGATGTCGAGCTTCGACTTGAGCGCGCCGGCCCCGAGCAGCTTGACGCCGTCCTTGGCGCGGCGAAGCACCCCCGAGGCCACCAGGGCCGCCGCGTCGATGGGCTTCTTGGCGTCGAGCTTGCCCGCCTCGATCGCCTGCTCGATCCGCCAGAGGTTCACCTCCGCGAAGCTCTTGGCGAACGGGTGGTTGAAGCCGCGCTTGGGCATGCGCATGTGCAGGGGCATCTGACCGCCCTCGAAGCCGGCGATGGCGACGCCGGTGCGCGCCTTCTGGCCTTTTTCGCCGCGCCCGGCGGTCTTGCCCTTGCCAGAGCCGGGACCGCGCCCCACCCGCATGCGGTTCTTGGTCGCGCCCGGACGGGGCGCCAGTTCGTTCAGCTTGGTCATCGCCTTCTCGATTCAAGAGTTTGCGCCGGGCTCGGCCCGACTCGGCTTCGTCCCTGGAAGGGGCGTTACTCCACCACCTCCACGAGGTGGGCGACCTTGGCGATCATGCCGCGCACGGCCGGGGTGTCCTCGAGGGTGCGGGTGCGTCCCAGCCGATTGAGCCCCAGCCCCACGAGGGTGGCGCGCTGGTCCTTGCGGCGACGGATGGGGCTGCCGGTCTGACGGACTGTGACCTCGGCCATGGTCAAGCCTCCGCCGCTTCGGCGCCGGCCGCATCGGCCCGGCGACCTATGATGTCGGCGACCTTCTTGCCGCGCTTGGCGGCGACCTGCCGGGGCGAGGCCTGCTGCTTCAAGGCCTCGAAGGTGGCGCGCACCATGTTGTAGGGGTTCGACGAGCCCATCCGCTTGCCGACCACGTCCTGGACGCCCAGGGCTTCCAGCACCGCACGCATCGGGCCGCCGGCGATGATGCCGGTGCCGGCCGGCGCGGCCCGCATGGTGATCTTGCCGGCGCCCCAGCGCCCCACGCCGTCGTGATGCAGGGTGCGGCTTTCGCGCAGCGGCACGCGGATCATCGACTTCTTGGCTTCCTCGGTGGCCTTGCGGATGGCTTCCGGCACCTCGCGCGCCTTGCCGTGGCCGAAGCCCACCCGGCCCTTCTGGTCGCCCACCACCATCAGGGCGGCGAAGGAGAACCGCCGACCGCCCTTCACGGTGGCGGCCACCCGGTTGATGAACACGAGCTTCTCGACGATGTCGCTGTCGGCGCGGTCCTCCCCGCCCCGGTCCCTCCGGTCGCGGCGATCGCGTTGTTCTGGTCCACGAGCCATTCGATTTTGCCCTTAGAAGTTCAAGCCGGCTTCGCGGGCGGCGTCGGCGAGCGCCTTGACCCGGCCGTGATAGAGATAGCCACCTCGGTCGAAGACGACGTCCTTGACGCCCTTGTCGAGGGCCCGCTTGGCGATCAGCGCGCCAACCCGCGCGGCGGCCGCCTTGTCGGCGCCCTTCTCGGCGGTTTCCTCCAGGGTGGAGGCGTGGGCGAGGGTGACCCCGCGCGCATCGTCAATCACCTGGGCGTAGATGTGCTTGGCCGAGCGGTGGACGGACAGGCGCGGCCGTCCGCCGGCGACTTGCTTCAGCCGGTGACGGACGCGAAGGGCCCGTCGCTGGGTCGGATCGAGTCTGGAAAGCGCCATCTTACTTCTTCTTGCCTTCCTTGCGGCGGACCTGCTCGCCCGCGTAGCGCACGCCCTTGCCCTTGTAGGGCTCGGGCGGGCGCACCTTGCGGATGCGCGCGGCGATCTCGCCGACCAGTTGCTTGTCGATGCCGCTGACCCTGATCTCGGTCTGCTTCGGCGTCGCAAAGGTGATACCGGCGGGCGGCTGGATGTCCACGTCGTGGGAGAAGCCGAGCTGCAGCGACAGGGCCTTGCCCTTCATCGCCGCGCGGTAGCCCACCCCCACCAGCTCCAGGGTCCGCTCATAACCCTGGGTAACCCCCTCGATCATGTTGCCCACCAGCGTGCGCGACAGGCCCCACATGGCCCGAGCCCGCTGGGTCTCGGCGCGCGGGGCGAAGTTGAGCGCGCCGTCCTCCTGGGTGACCGCCACCTCGTCCACGACGGTCCAGGAGAGCTCGCCCTTGGGGCCCTTCACGGTGATGGTCTGCCCGCTGAGCGTCGCGGTGACGCCGGAGGGAATGTTGACCGGCTTCTTGCCGATGCGCGACATGGCTCTTCTCCCCTCCCCGTCCCTAGTAAACGCGGCAGAGCACTTCGCCGCCGACGTTGGCGTCGCGGGCGGCGGTGTCGGACATGACGCCCTTGGACGTCGACAGGATCGAAATGCCGAGGCCGTTCTTCACCGGCTTCAAGTCGGAGATCGACGAATAGACCCGCCGGCCGGGCTTGGAGACCCGGGCGATCTCGGCGATCACCGGCTCGCCGTCAAAGTACTTCAGCTCGATCTCGAACTGCGGAAAACCTTCGGCGTCGGCGGTGCGGGAGTAGCCGCGGATGTAACCCTCGGCCTGCAGCACGTCCAGCACCCGCTGGCGCAGGCGCGAGGCCGGGGTCAGCACCTTGGAGCGCTTGCGCTCGCCGGCGTTCTTGATGCGGGCGATCATGTCGCCGACGGGATCGTTCATCGCCATCCGCCCCTCCTCACCAGCTCGACTTCACCAGGCCCGGGATCTGACCCCGGGACCCGAGCTCGCGAAGCGCGATGCGGCTCATCTTCAGTTTCCGATAGAAGGCCCGCGGGCGCCCCGTAAGCTGGCAGCGGTTGCGGATCCGGGTCGCCGACGAGTTACGCGGCATCGCCGCCAGCTTCAGGCGCGCCTCGAAGCGGTCCTCCAGCGACAGATTCTCGTCGTTGGCGATCGCCTTCAGGGCGTTGCGCTTGGCGGCCTTCGCCTTCACCAGGCGCTTGACCATGTCGTTTCGGTTGACGGCGCTCTTCTTGGCCATGTCGGTCTCTGCTTGCGCCCTGCCTTAGGCGTTGAACGGGAATTGGAACTGCTTCAGCAGCTCGCGGGCCTCGTCGTCGGTCCGCGCGGTGGTGCAGACGACGACGTCCATGCCCCAGATCTGGTCGATCTCGTCGTAGTTGATCTCGGGGAAGACGATGTGCTCGCGAAGGCCGAGCGCGTAGTTCCCCCGGCCGTCGAAGCTGGTGGGCTTGAGGCCGCGGAAGTCCTTCACCCTGGGCAGGGCGATGGTGATCAGCCGGTCGAGGAACTCGTACATCCGGTCCTTGCGCAGGGTCACCTTGGCGCCCACCACCATCCCCTCGCGCAGCTTGAAGCCGGCGATGGAGGTGCGGGCCTTGGTGGCCAGCGGCTTCTGGCCGGTGATGGCGGTGAGGTCCTTCATCGCGGCCTGGGCCTTCTTGGAATCGCCCACGGCCTCGCCGATCCCCATGTTGATGACGATCTTGTCCAACCGGGGGATCTGCATCTCGTTGGAGTAGTTGAACTTCTCCTTCATGGCCGGGCGGATGCGGGCGCGGTACTCGCCCTTCAGCCGCGGCTCATAGGCTTCAGTCTCAGCCATTGATCACCTCGCCGGTCGTCTTGGCGACGCGCACCTTCTTGTCGCCCTCGATCCGGAACCCGACCCGGGTCGGCTTTCCGTTGGAATCCACCACGGCCACGTTGGAGATGTGGATCGAGGCTTCCTTGGGCTTGATGCCGCCCTGCGGGTCGCCCTGGGACGGACGCGTGTGGCGCTGCACGATGTTGAGGCCGGAGACGATCACCCGGCCCTCCTTGGGGGACACCTTGGCGACCGCGCCGGTGCGGCCCTTCTCGCGGCCGGAGAGCACCATCACCCGGTCGCCCTTCTTGATCTTGGCGGCCATTGCTACAGGACCTCCGGGGCCAGCGAGATGATCTTCATGTGGTTCTTGGCCCGCAGCTCGCGCGGGACCGGTCCGAAGATGCGGGTGCCGATCGGCTCGGATTGCTTGTTGACGATCACCGCCGCGTTCTTGTCGAAGCGGATGATCGAGCCGTCCTTGCGCTTGATGGCCTGGCTGGTGCGCACCACGATGGCCTGGAGCACGTCGCCCTTCTTCACCCGGCCGCGCGGAATCGCTTCCTTGACCGAGACGACGATGCGGTCGCCCACCGAGGCATAGCGGCGACCGGCGCCGCCCAGCACCTTGATGCACATCACCCGGCGGGCGCCGGAATTGTCGGCGACGTCGAGGTTGGTCTGCATTTGGATCATGGCTGGCCCTCCCTCAGCCCACGGCGCCCGCGCCGTCCTTGGGCAGGACTTCCCAGGTCTTCAGCTTCGACCTCGGGGCGCATTCGATGATCCGCGCCACCTCGCCTTCCTTGTAGGAATTGGCCTCGTCGTGGGCGTGGTACTTCTTGGAGCGGCGGACGGTCTTCTTCAGCAGCGGGTGCAGGAAGGTTCGCTCCACCTTCACCACCACCGTCTTGTCTCCTTTGTCGGAGACCACCACGCCTTCGAGAATTCGCTTGGGCATAGTCGTTTCAGCTCCTCGAGGCGCCGGCCGACTTGGCGCGCAGAACGGTCTTCAGGCGCGCGATGTCCTTGCGCACCTCGCCCACGCGGTGGGTCTTCTCCAGCTGGCTGGTGGCGGCCTGGAAGCGCAGGTTGAACTGCTCCTTCTTGAGCTGCAGCAGCTGATCGGCCAGCTGGTCCGGGGTCATCTTGCGGATCTCATCGATGGTCATCAGGCGTGCTCCGCGACGCCGGCGTCGAGCCGGGTGACGATCCGGGTGCGCACCGGCAGCTTCGCGGCGCCGAGCCTGAGCGCCTCGCGCGCCACGTCGTCGGGCACCCCGTCCACCTCGAACATGATGCGTCCCGGGGCGACCCGTGCGGCCCAGTACTCCACCGAGCCCTTGCCGGAGCCCATCCGCACCTCGGCCGGCTTGGTGGTCACCGGCACGTCCGGATAGATCCGGATCCAGACGCGGCCCTGGCGCTTCATCTGGCGGGTGATCGCCCGCCGCGCCGCCTCGATCTGGCGCGCGGTGACCCGTTCGGGCTCCATGGACTTCAGCCCGTGCGAACCGAAGTTCAGCGACGCCCCGGCCTTGGTGGCGCCGCGGATGCGTCCCTTGAACTGCTTGCGGTACTTGGTCTTCTTCGGAGAGAGCATGGCGGCGGGACCTTAGGCGTTGGCCTCGGCGCGCCGGTCGCGGCGGGGGCCGCGCGGCTCGCGTTCGGGACGGTCACGATCACCGCGGCCGGAGCCGTCGCCGGCGGGGCCGGACTCGCCGGCCAGGCGCTTGTCCTGGGCCATCGGGTCGTGTTCGAGGACCTCGCCTTTGAAGACCCAGGCCTTCACCCCGATGATGCCGTAGGTGGTGTGGGCTTCGGCGAAGCCGTAATCGATGTCGGCGCGCAGCGTGTGCCGCGGGACCCGGCCCTCGTGATAGGACTCGGTGCGGGCGATCTCGGCCCCGCCGAGACGTCCAGCCACCTCCACGCGCACGCCCTTGGCGCCGAGGCGGGTGGCGCTTTGCATCGAGCGCTTCATGGCCCGGCGGAAGGCGACCCGGCGCTCGAGTTGCTGGGCGATGTTCTCGGCCACCAGCTGGGCGTCGGTCTCGGGCTTGCGAATCTCGACGATGTTGAGCGCCACGTCGCCCTCGGTCATGGCCGAGAGGTCCTTGCGCAGCTTGTCGATGTCCGCGCCCTTCTTGCCGATGATGACGCCCGGGCGGGCGGCGTAGATGGTGACCCGGCACTGCTTGTGCGGCCGCTCGATGATGATCCGCGAGACGCCGGCCTGGCCGAGGCGCTGCTTGAGCACCTTGCGCATCCGGATGTCTTCGTGGAGCAAGCGCGCGTACTCGTCCTTGCGGGCGAACCAGCGGGAGTCCCAAGTGCGGTTGATGCCGAGGCGAAGCCCGACGGGATTGACCTTCTGGCCCATGGCTAGACCGCCTCCTCGAGTTCGCGCACGACGATGGTGATTTCCGAGAACGGCTTTTCGATCCGCGCCGCGCGACCGCGGGCCCGGGCGGAAAAGCGCTTCATCACCAGGTTTTTGCCGACGTAGGCCTCGGCGACCACCAGAGAGTCGATGTCGAGGCTGTGGTTGTTCTCGGCGTTGGAGATCGCCGAATAGAGAGCCTTGCGCACCTCGCCAGCGATCCGGCGCGGGCTGAATTCCAGCTCGTTCAGCGCCCGCTGCACCTTGAGGCCGCGGATCGACTGGGCGACGACGTTCAGCTTGCGCGCGCCGGTGCGAAGGGTGCGGACCTTGGCCATGGCCTCGGCCGGCTTGAGGCGCCGGGGTTTGGCTTGCTTGCCCATGGCTATTTCCTCTTGGCCTTCTTGTCGCCGGCGTGGCCGGGGAAGTAGCGGGTGGGCGCGAACTCGCCGAACTTCATGCCGACCATGTCCTCGCTGACGAGCACCGGCACGTGCTTCTGGCCGTTGTGGACCCCGAAGGTGAGGCCCACGAACTGGGGCATGATGGTCGAGCGGCGCGACCAGGTCTTGATCACGTCCTTGCGGCCCGAGGAATGCGCGGCGTCCGCCTTCTTCAGGAGGTAGCCGTCGACGAAGGGGCCTTTCCAAACCGAGCGGGTCATCGCCTATCGGGCCTTCTTCACGTGGCGGCTACGAATGATGAACTTGTTCGTAGCCTTGTTGCTGCGGGTCTTGCGCCCCTTGGTGGGCTGACCCCAGGGCGTTACGGGATGGCGGCCGCCGGAGGTCTTGCCCTCGCCGCCGCCGTGCGGGTGGTCGACCGGGTTCATGGCGACGCCGCGCACATGCGGCCGGCGCCCCATGTGGCGGACGCGCCCGGCCTTGCCGAGCACCTCGTTCATGTGGTCGGGATTGGAGACGGCGCCGACGGTGGCCATGCAGCTGTCGGGCACCATCCTGAGCTCGCCGGAGTTCAGCCGGATCTGGGCGTACCCCGCGTCCCGCCCCACCAGCTGGGCGTAGGCGCCTGCGGACCTGGCGATCTGACCGCCCTTGTTCGGCTTCATCTCGATGTTGTGGATCATCGACCCGACCGGCAGGCTGCGCAGCGGCGAGGCGTTCCCCGGCTTCAGGTCCACCTTCTCGCCGGCGATGATCTCGTCCCCGGCCCGGAGCCGCTGGGGCGCCAGGATGTAGGCGAGCTCTCCGTCGGCGTACTTGATGAGGGCGATGAAGGCGGTGCGGTTGGGATCGTACTCCAGCCGCTGGACGGTGGCCGGCACGTTCCATTTGCGTCGCTTGAAGTCCACCTGCCGATAGAGCCGCTTGGCGCCGCCGCCGCGGAAGCGCACCGCGATCCGGCCGCCGCCGCCGCGGCCGCCGGACTTGTTGAGACCTTCCACGAGGCTCTTCTCGGGCTTTCCCTTGAAGAGCTCCGACTTGTCCACCAGCACCAGGCCCCGACGGCCCGGCGAGGTGGGATTGAATTGCTTCAGCGCCATCTCAGAGCCCCGTGGTGATATCGATCGACTGGCCTTCGGCCAGGGTGATGATGGCCTTCTTGACGTCCGAGCGGCGCCCGAGGCGACCGCGGAAGCGCTTGGTCTTGCCCTTCACGTTGAGGGTGTTGACCTTGACCACGTTGACCTTGAACAGCGCCTCCACCGCCTCGGCGATCTCCGCCTTGGTGGCGTCCTGGGCGACCCTGAAAACCACCTTGTTCTGCTCGGAGAGCATGGTCGCCTTCTCAGTGATCACCGGGGCGACGATGGCGTCGTAGTGGCGGGCGGCGGCGGGCATCAGGCGGCTTCCTTCTCGGCGAAGCGGGCGGCGATGCCCTCGAGGGCGGCACGGGTCAGGACCAGGGTCTGGCGGCGCAGCACGTCGTAGACGTTGAGGCCGGCGTTCGGCAGCACGTCGACGTTCGGGATGTTGCGGGCGGCCAGCCGGAAGGCCCCGTCCACCTCGGGGCCGGCGATCACCAGGGCGTTGGTGAGGCCGAGCTTGGCGAAGTTGGCGCGCAGGGCCGCGGTCTTGGGCGCATCGAGCGCCGCCGCCTCCAGCACCACCAGGGCGCCCGCCTTGGCCTTGGACGAAAGGGCGTGCTTCAGCGCCAGCGCCCGCACCTTCTTTGGAAGCTCGATGGCGTGGCTACGGACGACCGGCCCGTGGGCCTTGGCGCCGCCGACGAACTGGGCGGCCCTGCGCGAGCCGTGCCGCGCCCCGCCAGTGCCCTTCTGCCGGTACATCTTCTTACCGGTGCGCGAGACCTCGTTGCGGGTCTGGATCTTGTGAGTCCCCGCCCGGCGCTTGGCGAGCTGCCAGGTGACACACCGCTGCAGCAGATCCGGGCGGATCTCGTCGATGCCGAAGATGTCGTCCGGCAGGTCGACCTCGCCGCCCTTGCCGCCGTCGAGCTTGAGAACGTCGATCTTCATGCCTCTTCGCCCCCGGTCTCGGCCGTCGAATCCTCGGCCGGCGTGGCGGCGGCTTCATCGGCCGCGGCGGCGCCCGCCTGTTGCTTGATCGCCCCCGGCCGCGGCGCATCCTTGGGCGCCGCGTGCTTCACCGCGTCGCGAATCTTCACGTAGCCGCCCTCCGCGCCCGGCACCGCGCCCCTCAAAAGAATGAGACCGCGCTCCACATCCACGCGGAACACGGTCAGGTTGAGGGTGGTGACGTTGTCCTGCCCCATGTGGCCGGCCATCTTCTTGTTCTTGAAGACCTTGCCGGGGTCCTGGCGGTTGCCGGTCGAGCCGTGCGAGCGGTGCGAGACGGATACCCCGTGGGTGGCCCGAAGGCCGCCGAAGTTCCAGCGCTTCATGGCCCCGGCGAAACCCTTGCCGACGGTGACGCCGGAGACGTCCACCTTTTGGCCGGCGACGAAGTGGTCGGCGGTGAACTCCGCGCCGACGTCGATCAGGTTGTCCTCGCTCACCCGGAACTCGGCCACGTGGCGCTTGGGCTCCACCAGCGCTTTGGCGAAGTGGCCGCGCTCGGCCTTGGAGGTGTTCTTCGGTTTCTTGGCCCCGGCCCCCAACTGCAGAGCCACGTAGCCGTCCTTTTCCTTGGTGCGCTGGCCGGTGACCTGGCAGCCGTCGAGGGCCAGCACCGTCACGGGCACGTGGATCCCCGCCTCGTCGAAGAGGCGGGTCATCCCGAGTTTCCTCGCAATTACGCCGGTTCGCATCGCCTCCCCCTTAGAGCTTGATCTCGACGTCCACCCCGGCCGAGAGGGCGAGCTTCATCAGCGCGTCCACGGTCTGGGGGGTCGGATCGACGATGTCGAGCACGCGCTTGTGCGTGCGGATCTCGAACTGCTCGCGGGACTTCTTATCGATGTGCGGCGAGCGGTTGACCGTGAAGCGCTCGATCTGGGTCGGCAGCGGAATCGGGCCGCGGATGGTCGCGCCGGTCCGCTTGGCGGTGTTGACGATCTCGCGGGTGGAGTGGTCCAGCACGCGGTGGTCGAAGGCCCGGAGGCGGATTCGGATGTTCTGACGATCCATGTCGCTCGCAAATCCTCTCGAGAGCTCGGGCGCCCGCGTAGTTCCAGACCGTTTCAAAGACCGACCCGGTGAACGCCGAAGCGCCGCCCGGACACGAAAGCCCGCAAAAACGAATGGCCCGCGCGGGAACCTCCGCGAGGGCCGTGAACCGGACCTTCGCGATCACTCGCTCCGGACCGGTCGTCCCGCGAACCGCGTCTGCCGCCAGGGACGGCACAGCCGGTTCTGAAGAGGGGCGGTCTCTACGCCGCAACCCCCTTGCCGTCAAGGCCTCGCGGCCGCATGAGGGGGGTCACGATTTAGCCGCCGCACGTGACGATGTCTCGGCGCGGCCGGGGGCCTACGGCCGCCTAGACGGGGAGTGAATGGCCCAATCCAGACGACGTCACGCCCGGCGCGACGCCCTGGTCTTCCTGGGGTCGCTGCTGGCCCACGCGCTGGTGTTCTTCTTCGCGGCGCGCGAGCTCACCATTCCCTTCCGTCTGCCGCGCGCCCAGGAGCCGGCGTTCCAGGTGGAGATCCAGCCCCCCGAGACCCCGATCATCCCGCCGCCGCCCGAGGTGGTCCCGCGCCCGCAGCCAACTCCCAAACCGCAGGCCCAGCCCCAGCCTGCGCCGCCGGTCACCGCGCCCCCCGCTCCCACGCCTCAGCCGCCCGCGGCCACCACGGCGCCGGCCAAGGCCGCGGTCAATCCGGCGCCCGCCCCGGCCCCCCGCGCCGCCGAGCTCCCAACCCCGCTGGCGCCGCCGGCCGCCGCGCCCCAGCCCGGGCCGCCCCAGGAGACGCCCCAGGCGCCCAAGGTCGCCATCCAGCCGAAGGTGATCACCGCGCCGACGCTGCGCCTGCACCGGAGCAACCAGGAGAACGCCTCGCCGCTCGCGCCGCCGGTCAGCATCCCGGGCGCCGTCTTCGCCCAGCCGGGCCCGCCGCAGGGGGCCGGGCCGCAAGGGGCCGGTCCGAAGGGCGCCGGCGCGGTGGCCGGCGGCGCCGGCCTGCCCGGCGGCGTGCTGCCGGGGTTCGGCGGCGGTCTGCGGGGGAGCCTGCTGGGCTGCATCGACCAGTCGGCTGCCAAGCTCAGCGCGGAGGAGAAGGCGCGCTGCGCCGAACGGCTCGGCGAGGGCGTCAAGGTCGCGCCGGCGATGGATCCGATCGGGGCCAGCCGCCGCCAGGTCCTGAACGACCAGGCGGCCCGGCAGAGCGCGGCTGACAAGTACCGGGACGAGACCCCGCCCCTCACCAACGGCGATCCCGCCGCCACCATCCCCCTCCAGCCCCGCCTCGGCCACAAGCCGGGCGGGAACTGAAGGTCTCGCCGAGGGGGCGCTCAGCTCGGGGCGGTCTCGGCGGCCTCGGCGGCGATCTCGGCCGGCAGCGGCTCGAGCTCGATGGGCGTCTCGCGCGACGCAGCCAGGGCTTCATCGCGCTTGGCGGCGATCCGCTGCAGCGAGCGCAGGTAGGAGCCGGTGCCGGCCGGGATCAGCCTGCCGACGATCACGTTCTCCTTCAGGCCCTCGAGGGTGTCGCGCTTGCCGTGCACCGAGGCGTCGGTGAGCACCCGGGTGGTCTCCTGGAAGGAGGCCGCCGAGATGAAGCTGCGGGTCTGCAGGGAGGCCTTGGTGATTCCGAGCAGCACCGGCTGAATAATCGCCGGGCGGCCGCTGCGGCCTTCCGCCTTGACGTTCTCCTCCTCGACTTCAAGCTTGTCGAGGTGGTCGCCCTTCAGGAGGCCGGTGTCGCCGGGCTCGATGATCTCGACCTTCTGCAGCATCTGGCGAACGATCACCTCGATGTGCTTGTCGTTGATCGGCACGCCCTGCAGCCGGTAGACCTCCTGGATCTCGTTGACCAGGAAGTCGGCCAACGCCTCGATCCCGAGGATCCGCAGGATGTCGTGCGGATCGGGATTGCCGTCGATCAGGTACTCGCCCTTGCGGATCACGTCGCCGTCGTGGACCGCGATGTGCTTGCCCTTGGGGATCAGGAACTCCACGGCCTCGCCGCCGTCCTCGGGGGTGATCTTGATCCGGCGCTTGTTCTTGTAGTCCCGCCCGAACTCGACCCGCCCGTCCATCTCGGCGATGACCGCGCAGTCCTTCGGGCGGCGGGCTTCGAAGAGCTCGGCCACCCGGGGCAGACCGCCGGTGATGTCCCGCGTCTTGGCGCTCTCGGTGGGAAGACGCGCCAGCACGTCGCCGGGGCGGACCTCGTCGCCGTCGGCCACCGAGAGGATCGCCCCCACCGGCAGCAGGTAGCGCGCCTCGCCCCCGTTGGAGAGCCGCAGGTATGCCCCATCGGCGCCCAGGATAGCCATGGTCGGCCGAAGATCGCCGCCTTTCGAGGAGGCGCGCCAGTCGCTCACCACCCGGTTGACGATGCCCGTGGCCTCGTCGGCCTCCTCGCGGAAGGACAGGCCCTCCACCAGGTCCTCGAAGCGCACGCGCCCGCCCACTTCGGTGATGATCGGGGTGGTGTAGGGGTCCCATTCGACCAGGCGCGCGCCGCGCTTGATGTCCTGGCCGTCCTTCACCTTCAGGCGGGCGCCGTAGGGCGGGCGGTAGGACTCGCGGTCCTTGCCGTCCACCTGGACGACGACCTGCATGTTGCGGCTCATGACGATGAGGTCGCCGTCCGGCCCCTGCACGGTGGCGCCGCCGATGAACCGCACCTGGCCGTCGTTGGCCGCCTCGTAGAACGACTGCTCGGCCACCTGGGCGGTGCCGCCGATGTGGAAGGTCCGCATGGTCAGCTGGGTGCCAGGCTCGCCGATCGACTGGGCGGCGATGACGCCCACCGCCTCGCCGATGTTGACGGGGGTGCCGCAGGCCAGGTCACGCCCGTAGCAGGCGGCGCAGACGCCGGTCTTGGCCTCGCAGGTGAGGACCGAGCGGACCTTCACCTGCTGGACGCCGGCCGCCTCGATGGCCTCCACCTGGTTCTCGTCGAGATAGGTGTCGGCCGGGGTGATCAGCTCGCCGCCGCCCGGCTCCTTCACCTCCTCGGCGCTGAAGCGCCCGAGGATCCGCTGGCCGAGGGAGACGAGCACGTCGCCGCCCTCCACCACCGCCCGCAGGGTGATCCCGCGGGTGGTGCCGCAGTCCTCCTCGGTGATGATGCAGTCCTGCGCCACGTCCACCAGCCGGCGGGTGAGGTAGCCGGAGTTGGCGGTCTTGAGCGCGGTGTCGGCCAGGCCCTTGCGGGCCCCGTGGGTGGAGTTGAAGTACTCCTGGACGGTCAGGCCTTCCTTGAAGTTCGAGATGATCGGCGTCTCGATGATCTCGCCCGAGGGCTTGGTCATCAGGCCGCGCATGCCGCCGAGCTGCTTCATCTGCGCCTGCGAGCCGCGGGCGCCGGAGTTGGCCATCATCCAGATCGAGTTGATCTCGGCCTCGCGGCCGCCCTCCTCGAGCTTCTTGGTCGAGATCTCGGCCATCATCTCGTCGGCGACCCGGTCCGTCGCCTTGTCCCAGGCATCGACGACCTTGTTGTACTTCTCGCCCTTGGTGATCAGCCCGTCGGCGTACTGCTGCTCGTACTCCTCCACCAGCTTGCGGGTGGTCTCGACGATGGTCTGCTTGCGCTCGGGGATGACGATGTCGTCCTTGCCGAACGAGATGCCCGCCTTGGCCGCCTCGCGGAAGCCCAGACCCATGACCTGGTCGGCGAAGATCACCGTCGCCTTCTGACCGCAGTGCCGGTAGACGGCGTCGATCAGGTTGCCGATCTCCTTCTTGGTGAGGTTCTTCTCCACCATCCGGTGACCGATGGCCGGGTTATGCGGAAGCAGGGCGGCGATCTTCATCCGCCCGGGCGTGGTGTCGATCACCTTGCGCTCCAGCACGCCCTCGGGGTTCACCTCGTCGAAGCGCGCCTTGATCTTCGAGTGGACGGTGACCACGCCCGCGTCCAGCGCCGCCTCGATCTCGCCGAGGTCGGCGAACAGCTTGCCCTCGCCCGGCTCCCCGTCCTTGGCGGTGGAGAGGTAGTAGAGGCCGAGCACGATGTCCTGGGAGGGCACGATGATCGGCCGCCCGTTGGCGGGCGAGAGGATGTTGTTGGTGCTCATCATCAGCACCCGCGCCTCGAGCTGGGCCTCCAGCGACAGGGGCACGTGCACGGCCATCTGGTCGCCGTCGAAGTCGGCGTTGAAGGCGGTGCAGACCAGCGGGTGAAGCTGGATCGCCTTGCCCTCGATGAGCTTCGGCTCAAAGGCCTGGATGCCGAGCCGGTGCAGGGTCGGGGCGCGGTTCAGCAGCACCGGGTGCTCGCGGATCACCTCCTCGAGGATGTCCCACACCTGCGGCTGCTCGCGCTCCACCATCCGCTTCGACTGCTTGACGGTGCCCGACAGGCCCTTGGCGTCGAGCCGCGCGTAGATGAACGGCTTGAAGAGCTCGAGGGCCATCTTCTTGGGCAGGCCGCATTCGTGCAGCCGAAGCTCGGGGCCCACGACAATCACCGAGCGTCCGGAGTAGTCCACGCGTTTGCCGAGCAGGTTCTGGCGGAACCGACCCTGCTTGCCCTTCAGCATGTCGGCGAGCGACTTCAGCGGCCGCTTGTTGGCGCCGGTGATCACCCGGCCGCGGCGGCCGTTGTCGAACAGGGCGTCCACCGCCTCCTGCAGCATCCGCTTCTCGTTGCGGATGATGATGTCCGGCGCGCGCAGCTCGATGAGCCGCTTCAGGCGGTTGTTCCGGTTGATGACCCGGCGGTAGAGGTCGTTGAGGTCGCTGGTGGCGAAGCGGCCGCCGTCCAGCGGCACCAGCGGACGCAGTTCGGGCGGGATCACCGGGACGACCGTCATGATCATCCATTCCGGGCGGTTGCCGCTCTCGAGGAAGGCCTCGATGATCTTCAGCCGCTTAGAGGCCTTCTTCAGCTTGATCTCGGAGGTGGTGGTGGCCAGCTCCTCGCGCAGACTGTCGGCCTCCTTGTGGAGGTCGATGGCCTTCAGCATGCCCTGGATGGCCTCGGCCCCGATCTCGGCGGTGAAGCCGTCGTCGCCATACTCCTCCTGGGCGCGCAGGTAGTCGTCCTCGGAGAGCAGCTGGTTCTGCTTCAGAGGCGTGAGGCCCGGCTCGGTGACGATGTAGTACTCGAAGTAGAGGACCCGCTCGATGTCCTTCAGGGGCAGGTCGAGCATGATGGCGATGCGGCTGGGCAGCGACTTCAGGAACCAGATGTGCGCCACCGGGCTCGCCAGCTCGATGTGGCCCATCCGCTCGCGGCGGACCCGCGCCAGAGTCACCTCCACGCCGCACTTCTCGCAGATGATGCCCTTGTACTTCATCCGCTTGTACTTGCCGCACAGACACTCGTAGTCCTTGGTCGGACCGAAGATCCGGGCGCAGAACAGGCCGTCACGCTCGGGCTTGAACGTGCGGTAGTTGATGGTTTCCGGCTTCTTGATCTCGCCGAACGACCACGAGCGGATCTTTTCCGGGCTCGCGAGGGAGATGCGGATCTGGTCGAAGGTCGGAGCGGCGACCACCGGGTTGAAGATGTTCAGGACTTCCTGGTTCATGCTCTAGCTCTCGTCATCACCGGCCAAGGAGCGAAGCGACGCCGTGCCGGTGACCTCTTGCAAAGGTTGCGATCTTGGGTCCCCGGGACGCGCTTCGCTGCACCCGGGGATGACGGACTTTTGGATCAGCTGTTCTCGAGCTCCACGTTGAGGCCCAGCGAGCGCATCTCCTTGACCAGCACGTTGAAGCTCTCGGGAATGCCGGCCTCGAAGGCGTCGTCCCCGCGGACGATGGACTCGTAGACCTTGGTGCGGCCGGCCACGTCGTCGGACTTCACCGTCAGCATCTCCTGCAGGGTGTAGGCCGCGCCGTAGGCTTCGAGCGCCCACACCTCCATCTCGCCGAAGCGCTGGCCGCCGAACTGGGCCTTGCCGCCCAGCGGCTGCTGGGTGACCAGGCTGTAGGGGCCGATGGAGCGGGCGTGGATCTTGTCGTCCACGAGGTGGTGGAGCTTCAGCATGTAGATGTAGCCCACCGTCACCGGACGCTTGAACGGCTCGCCGCTCTGGCCGTCCACCAGCTGCACCTGGCCGCTACGCGAAAGCCCCGCCTCCTCGAGCAGGCGCTCGATGTCGTTGATGTGGGCGCCGTCGAACACCGGGGTGGCGATCGGAACCCCCTTGGCGAGGTTGCGGGCCAGCTCCGCCAGCTCCGCCTCGTCGTCAGGCAGCTCCTGGTCCTTGCCGTAGAAGCCCCGCAGGCGGTCCACCAGCGCCTTCTTCGCGCCCCCGGCCTCCCAAGCCTCCAGCAGGGTGGCGATCTGGCGACCGAGGCCCGCGCAGGCCCAGCCGAGATGGGTCTCGAAGATCTGGCCGACATTCATCCGCGAGGGCACGCCCAGCGGATTGAGCACCACGTCCACCGGGGTGCCGTCCTCCAGGTGCGGCATGTCCTCGATGGGCAGGATCTTGGAGATGACCCCCTTGTTGCCGTGGCGGCCGGCCATCTTGTCGCCGGGCTGCAGCTTGCGCTTCACCGCCACGAAGACCTTGACCATCTTCATGACGCCGGGCGGCAGCTCGTCGCCGCGCTGCAGCTTGTCGACCTTGTCCTCGAACCGCCGGTCGAGGCGCCGCCGCGCTTCGTCGAACTGACGGCGCATGGCCTCCAGCTCGCCCATGGCCTTCTCGTCGTCCAGGGCGATCTGCCACCAGAGTCCCGGCGAGATGTCGGCGAGCTTTTCGGGCGTGATCGCGCCGCGCCCCAGGCCCTTCGGCCCGGAAACGGCGGCCTTGCCGATCAGCAGCTCGCGCAAGCGCGCGGTCATGTTGCGGTTCAGGATCGCGAACTCGTCGTCGCGGTCCTTGCCGAGCCGGTCGATCTCCTCGCGCTCGATGGCCAGCGCCCGCTCGTCCTTGTCGACCCCGTGGCGGTTGAAGACCCGCACCTCCACCACCGTGCCGGCGACGCCCGGCGGCAGCCGGAGCGAGGTGTCGCGCACGTCGGAGGCCTTCTCGCCGAAGATGGCCCTGAGCAGCTTCTCTTCCGGGGTCATCGGGCTCTCGCCCTTGGGCGTGACCTTGCCCACCAGGATGTCGCCCGGCAGCACCTCGGCGCCGATCGCCACGATCCCCGCCTCGTCGAGGTTGCGCAGCGCCTCCTCGCCGACGTTCGGGATGTCGCGGGTGATCTCCTCGGGCCCGAGCTTGGTGTCGCGGGCCATGACCTCGAACTCCTCGATGTGGATCGAGGTGAAGACGTCGTCGCGCGCGATCCGCTCGGAGATGAGGATCGAGTCCTCGAAGTTGTAGCCGTTCCAGGGCATGAAGGCGCAGAGCACGTTCCGCCCCAGCGCCAGCTCGCCGAGCTCCGTGGACGGGCCGTCGGCGATGATGTCGCCGGCCTGCACCTGGTCGCCCACCCGGACGAGCGGGCGCTGGTTGATGCAGGTGCTCTGGTTGGAGCGCATGTACTTGCGCAGGCGGTAGATATCGACGCCCCGCGTCGTGCCGTCCTCCGCCGTCGCCCGCACCACGATGCGCGCGCCGTCGATCTGGTCGATCACGCCGGGACGGCGGGCGACGATCGTCGCCCCCGAGTCGCGGGCGACGGCCGCTTCCATGCCGGTGC